>JBIIFB010000005.1:0-50594 GCA_044237545.1 Pirellulales bacterium | reverse complement strand
CGGCCGACCGCCTTCCGACGGAAGTTCTCCTCCCTCCAGCATCCTCTTCACGTCCTCCATGCGGGTTTCGATCTGCCTGGCCTGCTCGACGTTGACGGTTCGCATCCCGCCCAACGCACCAAGCCCAGCCCCACCCAGGAGCACTCCGACGAACACACTGATGAGATTGGCCCTCCGCATCGCAGCGGGGCTGGTCCACAGCCCCCAGGTGATGCCCATCGTCCAGAGACCGTTCGAAAAATGAAACACGGTCGAAAGGATGCCCACCGCATACAGGATCGTCACCAGCAGGGGGCGGAGCACGACGGCCGCCGAACTGGTTGCGTAGTGCGGATCAAACCTGCCACCACCAAACGGGGTCCCCAGCCAGTGCAGCTGTGTGACGTGCCAGATGATGAACACGAAGGCGATCATTCCCGTCGCCCGCTGCAAGGTATACCGCACGTTGCTCACATAGGCATAGGAGCCGACGTTGGGCATGCCGTTGGCGATGATCACGAAACCGACCACGGCGTGGAAAATCATCGGCAGGAAAATGAATGCCCATTCAATGGGCACCAGGAGCGGCCCCAGCGAGTGGATCATGTCCACTCGGGCCTGAAACGTGGCCGGACCGGCCAGCACCGAAGCATTGGTGAGGAGGTGTACGGCCAGAAAAGCACCCACTGGCATGAGGCCTGCCAGCGAAAACAGCCGGTAAATGAGGAACTGATTGCGGGCAAAAAATGACTGGGATGGATCGTTCGCGGTCACAGACTGCCTCGCTGCACTGAGTTCAACGGCGGGATCGACGGGTTCAACGGCGGGATCGACGGGTTCAACGGCGGGTTCAACGGGTTCAACGGCGGGATCGACGGAGCGGAAAGCTTTCGAACGGTAGTACTCGAAAACCCTGCTGGAGTATAGATTTGTCGTGGGACGCGGCAACGGTGGCATCGCATTTGGCGGCCGTTTCATCTGATTTTATACTTCCCTGTTGTGTTCCGACCGCTGTGCGGAGGTCTGTTGGTGCCGAATCCAGTCCCACACCCTGTAAGCCTCGACCAGACCGGACAGTGCGACGCCGGGGCGGTTTTGGAGCACCTGCCGGATGGGATCGCGCTGGTGCGTGGCGACGGCACCATCGTCTGGGCCAACAGCCGCCTCACGGGCTGGTGCGGCAAGTCCGACCTGCGGGGCCTCAACTTTTTTGAGTCGCTCGATCGCCCTGAAATGCTCGGGCCCGACGCGGATCCTTTCGGTAGTGCGATCGGCACAGGCCGCACGACGACCGCAACACTGCGGACTGCCGACAACCGCTATTTCCACCTCCAGGCTGCGGCCGGCACAGCCGTCGAGAACACGCCCGTCGCCGTGGCTGCCGTACGGGATGTGACGCACACGATCCTGGAGCAGCAGAAGTTGGCGGCCATTCATCAGGCCGGCCAGAAACTCGCCGATCTTGCGCCTGCAGAACTGGCCGACATGACCGTCGAGGAACGGATCGAACTGCTCAAGAGCAACATCCTCTATTACTCGAAAGACCTGCTGCAGTTCGACGTTGTCGAAATTCGGCTGCTCGACCGGCAGACAGGCCGGCTCGAGCCCCTGCTCGCCGTTGGCATGCAGCCCGAAGCGGAGGCCCGCGTGCTCTACGCGCGGCCCGAACACAACGGCGTCACCGGCTACGTCGCCGCCACCGGCCGCAGCTATTTCTGCAGTGATACCACCAAGGATCCGCTCTACCTCGAGGGCTGCAAGGGGGCCAAAAGCTCGCTCACTGTTCCCCTCATGCTGCATGAACAGGTGATCGGGACGTTCAACGTCGAGAGCCCGGAGCCAGGCGGTTTCTCCGACACCGACCTGCGGTTTCTCGAGATCTTCTCGCGTGACGTCGCGGCCGCACTCAATACGCTCGAACTGCTCGTGGCTGAAAAAGCCTCGACCGCGGCCGAGAGCATCGAGGCGATCCACGGCGCCGTGGCGCTGCCGGTGGACGACATCCTCAACGATGCCGTCAGTGTCATGGAACGCTACATCGGCCACGACGCGGATCTCGTCGAGCGGCTGCAACGCATTCTCCGCAATGCCCGCGACATCAAGCAGGTCATCCAAAAAGTGGGCGAGCAGATGACCCCCAGCTCCGCGCACGCCCAGCGGCGTCAGAGCGATCGCCACCCGACGCTCTGTGACCGACGCGTGCTCGTGGCCGACGCCGACGAACAGGTGCGGGCTGCGGCGCACGCGTTGCTCGAACGGTATGGCTGCACCGTGGAAACAGCACGCGACGGCATGGAGGCGGCTTCGATGGTCCGGGCCTGCGGTGCCGAGGCATACGACGTGATCATCGCCGACATCCGCCTGCCCGACATGAGCGGCTACGAGCTCTTCGTCAGGCTGCGGGAGTTGCGGGAGTCCGTTCCGCTGGTCCTGATGACCGGATTTGGATATGACCCCGGGCATTCGATTGTCAAAGCCCGGCAGGCCGGCATCGATCTTGTGCTCTTCAAGCCGTTCCGGATCGACCAGCTGATCGATACCGTTGAAAAGGTGATCGCACGTGCGCCGGCAGTCGCGGCAGGTGTGAGCGGCTCCACGGTGGATCGCCACCAGGCCCACCGCGGCTGACCGACCCCATCCGACGAGGGGTTTCGGCCTGCTTGGCCATTGCTGATTCAGGCGTTGAAACGAGGCCATGGCAGCCTGAAGAGTCTGGGCAGCCTCCCACGCGAGACATGCCCTTGACCTGTGTTCGCGCAGACGGCTACTTCTCCCCACCTACGGACTCGGTCCTGTGCACAGGAAGCAGCATCAATGCCACGCGCGAACAGCCTGACGGCGAAAAACCCAGCACCAGCGGCTCCTCGGGCCTGCCGAAGGGACAGCATGATCGCTGTCCTGCTCAGCATCCTCTGCCTGGTCGGCACGCTTGCCCACAGCCTGAGCTTGTCAGCCGCGGACCCGGCCCCCGAGCCGTCTATGCCGGCGACGGCTGAGGCGGCGGCCGCCCAGAGAATCATGGCAGAGGCGATTTCAAAGTCTGGTGAGAACGACCGCCAGAGCACAGGCCGCCCACCGGTCGACAGCGGGGCCGGCACGGCCGCAAGCGTTCCGGATGACCTGCTGGTCGCGCGGATCTCGGCCGAGGTCGCCGCCAAACAACTCGAGGCCCGACGGACCGCACAACGGTCCCCCGCCGACGCGCTCGCCCTGCTGGACGAGGCGGCCGCGAAGATCACCGATCCGGCTGTTCCAGAGCGGGTGCGGACGCAGCTCCAGCAACGGATCGAAAGGGCCCGACGCGACATCGAGGAATCAACGGGCAAGCGGCGGGCCGAGCTCGAGATGGAGCGGAAGAGCGCCGCAGTCGAGGCCCGGGTCGACCGCGAACGATCCCAGAAGGTCGAAGTCGACCAACGCCTGGCGATGCTCGTCGAGGAATACAATTCGCTCATCGATTCGCAGCGGTTTCCCGAAGCCGAGGCGGTCGCCAAGAAGGCCGGCCAGCTCGCCCCCGACAACCCGATCGTGCGGCAGTTGCTCTCCCAGAGCCGTGTCATCCGCCGCCTCGACACGCAGAAGACGATCGAGGGACAGAAGCGACAGGGATTCATGGATGTCGCCGAGGACGCGGAGCGGTCTTCCACACCGTTCGTCGGACCGATTGAGTTTCCCACCACCCACGACTGGGAGGATCTGACGAAAAATCGCACGCGGCTCCAGGCGGAGGGCCGTGCACGGGCGACGCCTGCCGAGCTGCAGATCCAGAAACGGATGAGCGTGAAGGTGAAGGCGTCGCACCGTGACCAGCCTCTCTCTGCCGTGCTCGACGCCCTCGCCAAGCAGGCCGACGTGCCGATCCATCTCGACATGGTCGGCCTCGAGCAGGAGGCGGTCCGAAGCGATACGCCGGTGACCATTTCGCTCGATCAGCCGATCTCACTGAAAAGCGCGCTCAAACTGCTTCTCGAACCGCTCCACCTCGATTACGTCATCAAGGATGAGGTGCTCAAGGTGACGAGCCCTCGGCTGGTGAAGGGCGAGGTCTACAGCATCTCGTATCCGGTGGCCGATCTCGTGATCCCGATCCCGAATTTCTCGTCCGACGGGCTGGGCATCACCGGAGCCCTCCGCGACGGTTACGCCAGGCTTGGCCCACGGAACGGCGTTTCTGTCCAGTTCGGTCCGCCGCCGGTCGGCATCAACGGCGTGAGCCGTTCGGGGGCCGATTCGGGCATTGACCCAGCTTCGCTCGCGCAGTTTCAGGCGGGAGGCAATGCCCCCGCGATGGGTTCGACCCCCTCAATTCCCTTCGGACCGCCCACGGGCGGCGGGAGCCAGGCTGACTTCCAGTCACTCATCGACCTCATTCAGAACACCGTCTCCCCGACGACGTGGAACACCGTCGGTGGACAGGGAGCCATCCAGCCGTTCGCCACGAATCTGAGCATCGTCGTGAGCCAGACGCAGGAGGTGCATGAGGAGATTGCCGACCTGCTTGAACAGCTCCGCCGGCTGCAGGATCTGCAGGTGACGATCGAGGTGCGATTCATCCGCCTCAACGACACCTTCTTCGAACGGATCGGCGTCGACTTCGATTTCAATATTCAGACCGGCGTCAATTCGCCGCTCAACATGACGGCCGTGCCCACCCAGACCAACGGCTCCCTTTCGCCGTCATCGCTCGGCATTCAGGCCGCCCCGGGAACACGCAGCCAGACAATCGGCCTCGACAACACCGGCTCGCCGGGCGTGGCGTTGGGCGGAGGTGGTGGTGGCCTCGGTGGTGGTGGCCTCGGTGGTGGGGGCCAGCAGGGTGGTGGCCAGCAGGGCGGTGGCGTCGGTGGTCAGCAGGGGCAGATCCAGCAGACTCCCAGCTACTTTTCGATTCCCTTCCGGCAGAATAGTTTTGGCAGCGCAACGGTGCCGTCGCTGCCAGGCCTGCCCGATCCGGCGACATCGGCCGCCAACTTCGGCTTCGCGATCCTGAGCGACATCGAGGCCTTTTTCCTGATTCAGGCGGCACAGGGCAACACACGATCCAACGTCATGCAGGCGCCGAAGGTCACGCTCTTCAATGGCCAGAATGCCTTCATCTCCGACACCACTCAGCGGCCGTTCGTGACGAGCGTTGTGCCGGTGGTGGGCGATTTTGCAGCCGCCCAGCAGCCGGTGATCACCGTGCTCTCCGAGGGCACAGCCGTGAACGTGCAGGCTGTTGTTTCGAGCGACCGGCGGTTCGTCCGACTGACACTCGTGCCATTCTTCTCCCAGATTGGCAAGGTCGAGCAGTTTCAGTTCGAGGGCACGCGGTCCACGAAATCCAAGAGCAGCGACGAGAAGTCAGGGTTGGCGGGTGACGCGAATGCCGGCCAGGCGTTGCAGGCAGGCGTCGAGACGCAGGCCAAGGCCAACCGCGAGGAGGAGGTGTTCTCCCGGGGCACCACGATTCAGCTGCCCGAATTTATTTTCACGACCGTGACGACGACCGTCAGCGTGCCCGACGGCGGAACGGTGCTGCTCGGCGGCATCAAGCGGCTCCGCGAGGGCCGTAACGAATTCGGCGTGCCGATCCTGTCGAAGATTCCCTACGTCAACCGCCTCTTCAAAAACGTCGGCATGGGTCGCACCACCGACAGCCTGATGCTGATGGTGACGCCGCGCATCATCATCCAGGAGGAAGAGGAGGACAAACTCCTCGGTGCCAGCCGGCCCTGATCCCCTCCCCGTCTCCCGGAACCACAGCCATGCTGAAGTTTTGTTTTTTCTCCGGGAGCATCCTGGCCGGGATCGGCGTGGCAGCGGGCTCCTTCGGCGCCCACGGTCTCAAAGACCTGCTTGCGGCCACCGGCCGCGCCGACAATTGGGAGACGGCCGTGCGGTACTGCCTCTACCACGCCCTCGCGCTTCTCTTCGTCGCGGTGGCAGCGGCATTGCCTTCCATGGCCCACGCCCGCGGGCTTCTGCAAGCTTCCGGATGGTGCTTTTTCTTTGGCACGCTGATCTTCAGCGGGTTTCTCGCGGCGCTCGCGCTGTCGGGCGTGAAGATCCTGGGGGCGATTGTGCCGATCGGCGGCGTGCTTTTCCTGATCGGCTGGGCCCTGCTGGCCGTGGCTGCCCTGCGTCAGCAACCCACCTGATCCGGGTCGCACCGGTTCCGTCCGGGCTCGGGGCAATCTCCTTCAGAAGTCAGACAGGAGTCAGGGGTTGTCCGCGGCGGACTCGACCTCGTTTTGCGTGTCACGCTCGGCAGCAGTCTCGTCCACTTCGTCCACACTTTCTTTGTCCTGCATGTCCTTCTCGGCCGGCATCGCCCCTTTGCCCTTCGGCTTTTCGTCACCAAACGGATCGTCGCCAAAGGGATCGTCCTCTGCCTTGTCAGCCGGATCGACCGCTGACTTGGGTTTCTTCGGGTTGCGCGGCTGGGCCGCCGGCTCTGCTGCCTCAGTGGGCTCAGCCGGGTCAGACGGAGCAGGCACTTCCTCGACACCCGGGACGACCGTTTCCGGCCGGATATCCTCTGGTCGACGACGCCGGCGGACATTGCCCGTGGCCTCCTCAATCGCTGAATAACGCCTGCCGTATGCCTGCTGCTCCCGCTGCAGGGCCCCCAGCCGCGCCCGCGCCCGGAAACGCTCGAGTGCCAATCGATCGGGCCCCTGAACTCTTTCCAGCGACAGCGACACCCGCCGGATACTGCCCGAGGTCGCCTCCCGTTCTGCTCCGGAAGCGAAATCGGCATCGGCCTCGCTCGTGCGGCCGAGCCGCAAGGCAGCCAGTCCGCGGAAGTAGTAACTCCGCGGGTCGGATGTGCCGGCCTCGATCGCGTTGGTGAGATCGTCGTATGCCCGGTTGAAATCACCGGCATGGTAGGCGTGAATGCCACCGCCGATCGCATCCCGCACAACGCCCGGTTCCTCGCCCGCAAACTCGCCTGCCATGCTGGCCCCGGCGGTGATCGCAACGGCAAGCGCAAGGAAAGCAGGCCGTAGCCGGTACGTGCTCCTGCTTGCAGCCTGCCGGCGTTGCCTCATCGCACCCTCTCCACGCCCGTTATTCTCGAGCCTGACCATCGGCGCCTTCTCCATGCGGATTCATACGGCTCCATGCGGATTCATGCGGATTCATGCGGATCCATGCGGATCCATGCGGACAATTCTCCCCACGACCAGCGCCTGTATAGCATCGGCTTCCAGCCGGGATCATACCCCGCCAGCTACCAGTTCGCCGCACAACCGTTGCCACCGGTCGATTACCCGGGCCGCAGGGTCTGCCCGTCCCCGGCGATCCCGCGGCAGCGGGCATGGCGGCGAAATGTCGGCTCATCGAGAAATACGGCAGCCCGCACCAACTGCACTATCACAGGTTGCTGCGGCCAGCCGAAGCCGGCCAACAGCCGGTCGAACTCGGTGGCGGGGCAACTCCCTTTGAGATCGGCGAGGAGGACCCGTCCATCCTTCTCATAGAGGTTGCCATCCACTTGCCACCACGGCCCCTCGCGCGGGCTCGTCCAGACGATCGATCCGTCGGGCTCGACATACATGCGATCGAGCCGGGCAAGCCGGGTAAGTGCCTCGTCAAAGTCGATCGCCATCGGCAAGGCGAGGAGTTCGCGCGAGACCGCACGCGTGGGCCACTCGCCAAGCGCATCGGCATACGGCTGGCTCCTCGGCAGGTCGGCGAACGCCTGAGAACAGCCATGCAGTGTGATCTCGAAGGCGTAGAGAGCGTTGTCGGGGTTCGTCATGAAGAGCCCGCTTCGAAACTGTCGATACCGACGCTCGCCTCGACCCAGGCGGCGTACGGCACTTTCCATCGTCTCTCCAGCGTCATGAGTCGCCTCTAGATCAGTGTCTCACGCGGCGTCGACGATGCCGCGGCCGGCCCAGGGCTCGCATGCCGTGCGCGACCGCCAGATACCGCGATCTCCCTGACCTTCCTCGTCATCATCAGCCAGCGTCGCGATCGCCTGCAACGCCAACCATTCTAATTGCAATCCGTCACAGCCCGGCCCGACGACGGCGACGGCCGGCGTCCCAGACTCGTCTTCGACACATGCGTGGGCCCGCACGGCCCGCGGGCCGAGGCATACCACCCGCCGTCGCCAGGCTGCTGGAGCAGCCATGTCGGCGGGCGGATGACCAAGAATGGTGGTGGAACCACCGGAGGGTGCCATTTCCGACGCCTGCGAAAACACCGCGGCATGACCGACTGGTGGGCCCGATCGGCCTGCCTCGAAATGTCCACCCTCACGGTCAAGATCGAGCCATTCCGCGAGGCGGTCCACCCGATCGACGCCGTCGTCGCCGTACGGTGGAAGCCGCCGTGCAGCGCGGTGCCAGAGGGACAGGGACCGACGCCAGGCATCGATCACTTCCTGTCGGGCCGTGTCGGTGAGCGTGCCCCCCCGGCCGCAAACGGCCAGCCAGTCGACGAGCCGCTTCGAGGCCTCGAGCACGCCACCCACGGCCAGCCGGCGCACAAGGCCAGGGGCCAACGGGCGGATCGCGGCAACGCCGTCGAGCAGTCGGCCAAACCGGGCGATCAGATCGACGGCGAGGCTGGCTCCCAGTGTGTGTCCAAGACCGTCTGTTGCCTGAAGCGGATCCATTTCGGCTCCGTGCCGCACGACGAAGTGGTCGTTCGACCAGCATGTGCCGACCACCGGGCCGGTCCGGGAGGCGGCCCAGCCGGGAGCCAGCCGGTCGAGCCACCGGTCGCGATCTCCGCACAAGGCGACGACCCTCACCGGCACGCGACGCGAGGCCGTTGGCATCGGACGTCCATGGCGATCGGGTAGCGGCACTTCGATCCCGCGTCGCATCCAGGCCGTGAGCGTGGCCATAAGACGTGCACCGCGACCGAGCGCACCGACCGCAACCCGCTCAAGCGCGGCCCCGGCCCGCCGGTCGCCATCCCACGGGCGGACGTCGCCCGTCCACTCGCGGCTCACGAGCCAGTCAAAGGTGTCGCCTGCGAGTACGACATCGATCGCGTCCACGGGACGGTAGCTGCCATCACGACGAAAACCGTAACGCAGGCTCGAACGGCAGACTTCGAAGCGGAAACGGTCGACCCATCTGCGGGGCGGATCGGCGGAGAGGGTGCCGTCCGATACGCACCAGTTTGATGTCACGACGAGCATGAAAGTGTTCCTGCCGCTACCGGCGGGCCACGCCAGACGATGGAGGGCACACTGGGACTCCGGGGGACTATCGGCACGGCGAAACGTCTGGAGTGACGTGCGGCCGCGGCGGCCACACCACCTGTCGCCTCGGGCGCGTCTTTGCTGGTTACATCTCCCCTGCTGGTTACGTCTCCCCTGCTCTTTGCGGATCCCCTGCTGGTTACAACGACGTGAATTGGTTTTTGATTTCCATTTCAGGTGCCTCTGATTGGCCCGGAAGATATCCCTCCCGGTAGCGGCCGGTAGGGAGGGGCTCCGTCAACTCACGGACAAGTTAAAAACTTGCCGCCACGAAAGAGACGGACGGCGAGCCGGGATCGGCTGAAGCTCGACGAGCGTTGGAATTTCGCCCCTACGAGGGCAGCAGCGGCTTCGGACCCGGCGGCGAAATTCCCCGCGAAGGAGACTTCTGCCGGCCCGGCGGCATCGCACGTGCACCCAGGAAAGAAGGCGAGCGGCGGCCGGTAGGGAGGGGCTCCGTCAACTCCCGGACAAGTTAAAAACTTGCCGCCACGGGGGAGACGGACGGCGAGCCGGGATCGGCTGAAGCTCGACGAGCGTTGGAATTTCGCCTGCACGACGTCTGCAGCGGCTTTGGCCCCGGCGGCGAAATTCCCCGCGAAGGAGACTTCTGCCGGCCCGGCGGCGTGGCACGATGCACCCGGGCAGATGGCGAGCGGCGGTCGGTAGGGAGGGGCTCCGTCAACTCACGGACAAGTTAAAAACTTGCCGCCACGGGGGAGACGGACGGCGAGCCGGGATCGGCTGAAGCTCGACGAGCGTTGGAATTTCGCCAGCACGACGTCTGCAGCGGCTTTGGCCCCGGCGGCGAAATTCCCCGCGAAGGAGACTTCTGCCGGCCCGGCGGCGTGGCACGATGCATCCCATCGCTTACGCTCCGGGCTTTTATTCTCTGACAGACAGCCACTGGCGGCCGGGAGGGAGGGGCTCCGTCAACTCCCGGACACGTTGAAAACTTGCCGCCACGGGGGAGGAGTCAGGTCGGACGGCAGGCGCGGGCATGCCTGGTATTCCCAGCCTGCTAGGGGGCGAGGAACGTTGTCTGGCAGTTCGACTCGAGTGAGCCGTCAAGTTCAGCACCCGTCATGATCGCGGTGGCCTTGACGACGCCGCTCCCCGGAATCCGATAGGCCAATTCCACGGTCGACTGTCCCCCGGGCGGGATGCCGGCGATGGAGTCAAACGAGAGGTTCGCGCCGTCAATGCGGACTCGCGATGGGCTTGGATCTCCGACCAGTGTCGCCCGCTCCGGCAAAATGACTGTCAGATCGAGCCGGCCCGTCGAGGTTGCGCCGGTGTTGACGATCGTGCAGATGAGCGTGGTGGCGTGACCAACGAGAACGGGATCGTCACAGTCGGCGAGCGTGAGTCTTAGCCCGGCCTCACGGGGAGTGCGGGAAAGCGGCGTGGAGGAACGAATCAGTACACAGGATTCGTCGGCCACCATGACCCCCCCCACCGACCCGCTAAGCACTCCGCGGACGCACGACCGCGACGACGCTGCCACCGCCCCGGTCGGCTGGGCCCGCAGGTTGATCTGCCGCCGGAGCTGCCCGCCCGGCTCGATTGATGGGAGGTCCCAAGACACACGAGACGATGCGAGCTTGTAGCCCTCGGAGGCTTCCAGCGGCGTAAAGGCTTCGTCCCAGCCGAACTCGAGCGAGGTCGGTCCGGAAGCCACGGTGCCCGTGTTGCGAACGGTTGCGACAAATTCAGACACGGAACCCGGCAGCACCTCTGCCGGTCCGACCAGATCCAACTCCAAGGCTGGTGTGGCGGGCAAAGCGGTCGATGCGGGAAGTCCATTGGTCGCCGCCGCTGCTGGCGGCGGCGGCGTTGCAAACTGGCTGTCTGGTGGCGGCGGCTGCAACGCTGCCGAAGGCATCGCCGGCGGAGCCGGGAATGGCGATGCGGCCGCCAAGGGGGCAGCGGCGAGCGGTGCTGCCATTGCCAAGGGTTGCGGCGGCGTGAAGGGCTGCGCCGCAGCGGGCACCGGGCTGGCAGGGATTTGGCTGGCAGGGATTTGAGTAGCAGGATAGGTCGTGCCGGGGTAGGTGTTGGTGGGCGGGATACTGGGGGCCGACGGCGTTGTGACCGGTGCCGCAACGGGGGCGCTGGCCGCGAGCGGCGTGCCGGTGACCTGCACGCACGATGTCGCGCCACCAACGAAGGTGTGCGACTGGTCGAGAATCTCGACGCGATGGCACTGCCGCCCTGGCTCATCGAGCAGGAAGTCGAGTGTCAGCCGCCGCGACGTGCCCGCCGCCAGATCGACGGTTCCCTTCTGTTCGATCGGGCTTGCCGACGCCTCGTGGTGATAGCCCTTGTCGAAATAGTCGACCACCCGCAGTTTCTCAAGGGGCCTGCCGGAGCGGTTGACCAGTTCCACCTCGAATGCCACGCGATCGCCCACCTTGGCAGACAGCGGACCGGTAATCAGCACGGCAACGGGATCCTCGCCGCGGGCAACCGCCGGCAGCAGCCCCACGATCGTCAGGAATACGGCCGACAGGCGGTGGAGAAGCGACGGCGAAAAGATGGCGGAAAAGGTGGCAGGAAAGAAGGACATAGTCACGGGTTCCGGCAGCGGGACGGTCGATACGGCCCGGGAAGGCTACCACGGGTCGGGGCAAACCGTGAACTGCGGCCGGGTCTCAGGGCCGCACGCCTCCTGGGCACTCCTCCGGCTGGCGGGCAGAATGCCCTGTTTTTCAAGCGGCCGAAGGGGCGATGGCCCTCCCGAAATAGGGCCTTCACTCCATCGACCGGTGCCGCACGATGTCGCCCTGAACCATGTAAATCACATCTTCGGCGATGTTGGTGGCCATGTCGGCAATTCGCTCGATGTGCTTGGAAACGGAATTGATCCGCAGCAGGTTTTCAACATTCTCGGGATGGGCTTTGATCTCCTGGATGACCCTCCGCCGGATCTTCTGCCGCGCCTCGTCGACCGCGTCGTCCTCTTCGCGAACCTGCCGGGCGAGGAGCGGATCCCCTTTGACAACAGCGTCGAGGCACTCCCGCACCATTTCCTGCGCTCGCATCGCCATCGTGCGAATCTCGGGCGGGAGTTCGCAGGGCTCTCCCACAGTGAGCTGGGCCACACGCTTGGCGATATTTCTCGCCAGATCGCCCATCCGCTCGAGATCGTTGTTGATCTTCAGCACCGAGACGACGAAACGCAGATCGGCGGCGACCGGCTGATAGAGAGCGAGGATCTTGAGACACTCCTCCTCAACCTCCACCTCCATGCGGTCGATCTCCTCGTCGTTGGCCATGACCCGCTGGGCCAGATGCGTGTCGCGATTGATCAACGCGGTGATCGACTTGGAAATCGCCTCTTCAACGAGGGTGCCGACGCGGAGGATCCGCTCCTTGAGATGTTCAATCTGTCGGTCGATGTGGAGAGTCATGGCAACACTCAGCCGAAGCGGCCCGTCACGTAGGCCTCGGTCTCGCGGAGGATGGGTTTGGTGAAGATTCCAGACGTGGAACCATATTCGATCAGGCGACCAAGATACATGAACGCGGTGTAATCGCTCGTTCGGCTGGCCTGCTGCATGTTGTGCGTGACGATCAGGACGGAGTAGCGGCCCCTCAGTTCCTGAATCAATTCTTCAACCTTGCCGGTCGCGATCGGATCGAGCGCCGAACACGGTTCGTCGAGGAGCAGCACCTCCGGCTCGGCCGCGATGGCCCGGGCGATACACAGACGCTGCTGCTGTCCGCCCGAGAGGCCGATGGCGCTGTCGTGCAGACGATCCTTGACCTCATCCCAGAGCGCCGCGCCCCGCAGACTCAACTCACACACCTCGTCGAGCACGCCGCGGTTATTTTCGCCGTCGATCCGCAGGGCATAGACGACATTTTCGTAGATGCTCATCGGGAAGGGATTCGGTTTTTGAAACACCATCCCCATCCGCTTCCGTAATTCGATCACGTCCATACGGGGATCGTAGATCGAGTCGCCGTTGAGCCGCATGTCGCCGGTGATGCGGACGCTCTGCACGAGATCGTTGAGCCGGTTCACGCTCCGCAGCAGGGTCGATTTGCCGCATCCACTGGGGCCGATCAGCGCCGTCACCTTGTTGTTCGGGATCGGCATCGTGATGCCGTGGAGCGCCTGCTTGCCGCCATACCACAGATTAAACCGGTCGATCTCAAGGACCGGGGTTTCGTTGAGCACATCGGGATGGACCTCAGCGGGCACATCGCGGCCTGCGGCCACGGCCAGCAGGCGATCTGCCGGTGCCGGCGGCGTGGCTGCTTCGGCCGGACCGCCTCGCGTGGGAAGAGAATCTGTCTGCATGTTCATGATGTCGGGTGGGGTCTCAAGGGCAGCCGCATTCGTTCGGAAATGCTACCACATGGTGTGGCGTAGGGGGCCTCCGGTGGCAGATCGTTTCGCTGGAATGGCGTGATGCTCCTGCATCCGGAGCTAAAACTGCTGGGAGACATACCTCCGCTTCAGCCGGGAGCGGATCCAGATCGCCGCCACGTTGAGCAGCGCGATGATGGACACAAGCAGGAACGTGATGGTGAACACCATCGGCTTCGCCGCCTGGCTGTTGGGGCTCTGGAAACCGACGTCGTAGATCAGGTAGGCGAGGTGCATGAACTCCCGCTCCGGATGGACGAAGGGAAACGTGCCGTCGATCGGCAGATCGAGCGCCAGTTTCTTCACGCCCACGAGCATCAGCGGCGCCACCTCACCTGCCCCACGTGCCATCGCCAGAATCAGACCGGTCATGATGCCGGGCAACGCCCTGGGCAGCACGATCCGCCGGATCGTCTGCCACTTGCCGGCACCGCAGGCGTACGACCCCTCACGCATCGAATTGGGAACGGCGGAGAGCGCCTCCTCCGTGGCCACGATGACCACCGGCAACGTGAGGAGCGCAAGGGTGAGCGATGCCCAGAGCAGGCCGCCAGTGCCGAAGGTGGGCTGTTTGTCGGCCACCAGGCTGGCACGGAAAAAGAGTTCGTCGATGCTGCCGCCGAGTACGTAACAGAAGAAACCGAGACCAAACGCGCCGTAGACGATGCTCGGCACTCCGGCGAGGTTGTTGATCGCGATCCGCACCGCCGTGGTCACCGGGCCCGGTGAGGCGTATTCGCGGAGGTAGAGCGCCGCCAGCACGCCGAACGGGGCCACCATCAGCGCCATGATCAGCGTCATGGCAACGGTGCCCCAGATCGCGGGAAAAACACCGCCAGCACTGTTGGCCTCGCGCGGGTCATCGATCAGAAACTCCTTCCAACGGCTGCCGTAGACAGCCAGTTTGCCGGCCATCGAGAGGCGATTCGGCTGCCAGGCCCGCACGATGGCCTCGAGCGGTAGCACGGTCTTGGCCCCTTCGGCCGTTTCCATTTCAAGCCCCCAGCCGTCGTTCTGCTGTCGCAGCGCCGCTGTTCGCGCGTCGAGTTCCTCAGACAGCCTCCCCACCCGCCCAGTGACCTCCCGCTCCCGGGCGGTGGCCGCTGCCTGCTGGGGCGACACGGCCCCGTCTGCCACCGCCAGAGGTTCGGAGTCGAGCCCGGCCTGCACCACAGCCAGGCGTGCGGCCCGGAGTTCACGCTGCAGCCGGCCACGCTCGTGCCTGTCGATCCGCATCGCCTCCCGCCACCGCCGACGCACGCCGGGATGCTCACGTTCGAAAGCCTTCCACGTCTCCGCCGGCCCTTCGGCGACAGCCGCACCGTCGTGGAGCAGCCGCACTGGAAACCCGTGAAACCGGCCCCCCTCGAGCCGCTCGACGGCCGTGGCCCACTCCGGTCGGCTCGCGCGGGCGATCGCAGCGTCGTCGAACCATTCGTAATGATTGCCCGACAGCTCGAAGTTGGCGGTGCGAATGAGTCGGCGGCCGCCGCGTCCCTCGGCGGTGGCTGTGGCGATCAGCGTCTCGTCCCGCTCGGAGACCTCCCCGAGCGCCCGCCGGCCCTCGGTCAGTTCCACGAGTTCGAGTGGCACGGGCCAGAACGTGCTGGCCCCGCGGACGGCGATGAACAACAACAGCCCCGTGATCATCGTGATCGCCAAGGCCAGGGCGCCACCGGTCAGCCAGACCCAGGGCTCTCCATGGGCCGTGAGGCTCGAATACGACGATCGCAGCCGGCGTGGACGGTGCTTGTCAGAGTTCATGCGACCTCCTCCGGAAACGTTGCCGCACGAGTTCTGCCGCGGTGTTGACCACGAACGTCATGGCGAAGAGCGTCAGGGCGGCCAGGAAGAGCACGCGGTAGTGGGCACTTCCCCGGGCGGCCTCGGGGAGTTCGGTGGCGATCGCGGCCGACAGCGTCTGAAACCCGTTGAAGAGGTTCCAACCCATCAACGGGGTGTTGCCCGCCGCCATCAGCACGATCATCGTTTCACCGACGGCCCGTCCCAATCCGATCATGACGGCGGAGAAAAGGCCGCTGGCGGCAGCCGGCACGATCACCCGGACCGCCGTCTGCCACGGAGTGGCGCCCGCGCCGAGGGAGGCGCTTCGCAGATGGTCGGGCACGCTCGACAACGCGTCGTCCGCAATCGTGAAGATCAATGGAATGATGGCGAAGCTCATGCCAATCGCGACGATCAGGGCATTGCGTTGCACGTAGGTCCCGAAGATACCGCCACGGGTTTCCAGCCGCAGTGCGTCAAAGAATGATGCGGCCGCGATGGCCAGGGCGACCGCCAGCGCGATGCCGACGAGAAACGTGCCAAAGGACACGACCGCCGCCCGCTGCTGCGTCCAGCCGCCACTGCTGCGCCGCAGCCACGGATCGACGAACCGGCCGATCACCATCGCCGCCACGATCCCGGCCAGCGGCAGGAGGGCGAGCACCCAGCCACCGAATCCGCTCCCGCCGCGGCCATCGAGCCAGGCAGCGGCGTCGCCGTTGAACAGGAGCCGCTCCATGGGGGCCGCCACCATGCCGGCCGCCACGCACCCTGCGGGCATCGCCACGACGGCGATGAGCGGAAACCGCCAGCCCGCATAGCTGCTCCGCCAGCCCGCCGGCAACAGCTGCCATGCAAACGCTCCGCTGAGGAGCGCCAGCGGCACACAGAAAAATCCGGCCAGCATGGTCATCAACGACCGCTCGACGATGGGCGCAAAGACGAGCCCGGCCACGAACCCGAGCACCACGCTCGGCAGGCTGGCCATCATCTCGATCGTCGGCTTGATGCGGGCCTTCCAGCGGGGATGCATGAACTGGCTGGCAAAGATCGCCGCGAGGATCGCGATGGGGGTGGCAAACAGCATCGAGTAGAGCGTGGCCTTGAGCGTGCCGAAAATGAGCGGCACGAGACCAAACTTCGACTCGAATGATTCGTGGCCCGTCGTCTCCCAGGCATGGACAGGAGCGGGATATTTCTCGTACCAGACCCGGCCAAACAGCGACCGCCACGAGACGTCGGGGTAGCCCGCGTCCAATGTCCAAGCGGCGAGCCGGCTACCGTCGCCGGCAAGCAGTTGGTTTTCACGCGGCGTGATGAGCAGCTGCCGAGCCGGCGACCTGAGCGCATCGGAGGCGACGCCCCTGATGGCGGCCGTCGTCGCACCGGTGGTCGTCTGCAACAGTCGAATGCCACCGGAGGCATCGGCGGCCGCCACGAGCCGTGACCGCGGCGACGCAGCCAAGGCCGTGATCGCGGCCGCGGGCCCGCGATCGGAGACCGCCGCAAACACCTTCGAGGCTGCCATCTGCAGACCGTCCGTGGCCACCGGGTCAGCGACACGGGTCGCAAAAAACACCCGCACCACGCCCTGGCTGTCGCCGACAGCCAGCGCGTTGCCCCCAAACACTCGGGCCACACATGCCACCTCGTCACTGCCGGGCACCGCATCAAACGATTCCATCAGCACCGGCGACTCGACGTCGCGAATCTCATACCGCCGAGCATCCCCGTCCGCCGCGATCAGAAACAGCTGATCGCCCAGTTCAGACACCCGCACGAAACGCGGCGCGAAGGTGCCCGCGCGGCCTGCCGAGCCGGGCGACGTGGGGTCGATCGTCACGCCCGACGCGGTGGTGACAAGTTCGTCGGTGAGCAGGTTGCGTCGCGACGAGAGCACCTCCACCCGGACCGTGCCGTCGTCGGCCAGTGCCGCCACCAGCGGGCCCCCGGAAAGCATGGTGATGTCGGCGTCGATCACCGCGTGCCCAAGCGCTGTAGACGGTGGCGACTCAAAAGTGGTCACAAGGCGGACCGTGGCATACTGCCCGTTGGCAGTCCGCACGATGACGGCATCGCCGTGGCCCCTCGCCGTGCCGACTGCGAGGCTGCCGCACTCGGCGGGCACTCCATCGGTGGCCAGGAACGTCGATTCGAGTCCCAGTCGGCCAACTCGAAACGAACCGTTGTCGAAACCGACCACCGCCTCGATACCTCCAGGCAGCACCCGGATGACGGTGACGCGGTCGAGCCCGCAGTCTTCGGCCCTGCGGGTCAGCAGTGTGGTGCCATCGGCGATGGTGAACACCCGCACCCGGCCAGCGTCGGTCGTGGAGGGACCACCGCTGTGCGGCTCCGCGTCAAAGGTCCATCCGACGACGCCGGCCTCGTCGGCCCCCATCGCACTGGCATGTTGAACGCTCTCCTCCGGCCCCGAAGCCGCGGCCTGTATTCCAGCCGGGGACCCAGCCGAGACCGCTGTCGGAGAGGCGACGACCGACGAGGCATGCTCCAGCGTCAGCCGCGCCGGCCGAAACAGCGGCAGCGCCACGGCCAGGAGAAACACGGCCACTGCCAGCACGGCGCCGATCGTACCGATGCCGCCGAGCGTGATCACCACGCGGGCCACGGTGTCTCCGGCCCGAACCCAGGGGCGGGTTTTCCGGCGGCGCGAACGACCTGTAAAAGTGGACTGCGGTTGCATACCCGGGCTCGTGGCTCACGGTGACGCGGGCTCGACAACACTCACGGGTTCGTGAGACCGACACTCTGCAACGCCCGCTTGGCGATCGGCCCCGTGATGGGCAGATAGCCGTCCTTCCTCACGTCAGCCTGTCCGGTCGCACTGAGCACGTAGCGGATGAATTCGCCCCGCAACGGATCGATCGTGGTGCCCGGCTTGTGATTGACGCTGAGGTAGAGAAACCGTGCAAGCGGGTATTCACCCGAATAGGCAAACTTTGATTCGGTCGGAATCGGTGTCGCTCCCGGCTTGGCAGACAACGGAAGCGGCCGCACGTCGGCGGTGGCATACCCGATCCCGCTGTAGCCGATGCCATATTTGTCGCTGGCCACGGCCTGCACCACCGCAGAACTGCCGGGCTGTTCCTTCACCGTGGTCTTGAAGTCTCCCTTGAAGAGGGCGTGTTCCTTGAAGTAGCCGTAGGTTCCGCTCGTGGCATTGCGGCCATACAGACTGATCGGCTTGTCCTTCCATTCGCCTTCCAGGCCGAGGTCGCCCCAGGTGCGGATCTCGTTCTTGGCACCCCCCGTACGGTTTTTCGAGAAGATCGCGTCCACATCCTGCAGCGAGAGGCTCTTGAGCGGGTTGTCCTTATGAACAAACACCGCCAGCATGTCGATCGCCGTCGGGAGGACGACCGGAGCGTAGCCATGTTTTTCCTTGAACGTGTCGATCTCCGACGGCTTCCAGTCGCGACTCATCGGCCCAAACGTGCTCGTGCCCTCGGTGAGTGCGGGCGGTCCCGACGCCGAGCCTTTTCCCTCGATCCCCTCCCGCACACTGGGATAGAACTTCTTGAATCCCTCCGCCCAGAGGGCGACGAGGTTGTTCATCGTGTCGGAGCCGACGCACTTGATGGAGCCCGCCACCTCTCCCGAAACTTTTGCATACGGTTTCAAGGACGGATCGATCGGTTGCACGGCATCCTCGGCGACGGCGGAACGAACGGCCATGCCGCCATCGAAACCGGCCACGAGGCCTGCGCACATCGCCAGCAGACCGAATCGCAGGGTCGAAAATGCCACGGCATGCATGCGGTGTGAGAGCATCACTGGTTCCTGTGGAGAGGGAGATCGGTAGCAGATTGCCGGGAAGGACGCTTCGCAATCTTAGCGGGAATTGTGTCTGGTTCGTGAGCGGGCTTTTTTCCTGAGAGGGGTTGTGCGGACACAAGCCTCCGAAGTCGAACCTCTGGCGACCAGACTTGAGCACACAGACTTGAGCACACAGACTTGAGCACACAGACGGAAGCACTCAGACTCGAGCACTTAGCAACGCCCGTAAGACTCCGCCATGTCAACAAGTCTGATTTTCTCCGCACATGCGTGCAATCCCGCCGTCTAGAAAGCGGGGCTGGGCCAGCTTTAGGGCCCAGTCCCGGCATGGTATGATTGAGAATGGCCACATCGTGGGCAGGCTCGTTCCCCCGCCGACACACCCTTGCTTCACACGCACGTGAATCCTCCAACAGGAAAGTCCTTCGATCATTTCTCAGCCGCGCTTGGGGAACGCGGCCCTGTGGTGCTGCCGGCGCTCCTGCTCTGCGACTTCGGCCACCTGGCCCGGGAAGTGGAGCGGCTCGAAGCAGCCGGTGCTCTGGGTCTCCATCTCGATGTCATGGATGGTCGCTTCGTGCCGCAACTGACCTACGGGCTGGTGGTGGTCGAGGCCGTTCGGCGGTCCGCCAGAGGACCGATCGAGGTCCACCTGATGGTCGAAGACCCGGCGGCATGCATTGAAGCCTACTCCAAGGCCGGAGCAGACATTCTCACCGTCCATCTCGAGGGCCTCGTCGATCCGCGGCGGACGCTGGAGATGATTTCATCGTTCGGCCCCCGTGCCCATCTGGCCATCAGCCCGGGCACCCCCGTCGAACAGGTCGAGCCCTATCTCGACAGCTGCGACGGCGTGCTCGTGATGAGCGTCGAACCGGGATATGGCGGCCAGCCGTTCAATCCGCTGGCCCTCGACAAGCTGGCCCGACTGGCAGCACTCCGCGTTGCGATGGGCCGCTCATTTCGTCTGGCCGTGGACGGCGGTATCTCGGTCGACACCGTCGGCCCGGTGGCTGCGGCCGGCGCGGAATTGATCGTGGCGGGCAGTGCCGTGATCCGGTCCAGTGACTACGCCAGCGCCATCGCCCAACTCGAACACATCGCCCGGAGTGCCATCTGATGAGGCATCTTCCGCGGCCCTGTTTCTCCTGCGGCACGTTCGCCGCGGAGAACGTTTTTCTCCTGGAGCCAATACCTTCTCAATGCCCGATACCTTGATCGTGATCCGTTCAGGAGCCACCGACTACGAACTGCAAGGACGTATTCGGGGCGCGGTCGACATCCCACTGTGCCCCGCCGGCATTGCCGAGGCGGAGCACTCCGCCGCCCTGCTGGCCGGATCGTCGGCAGTTGCCATCTACACCTCGGAAGAGGTGGGTGCCGTGGAGACGGGCCGGATCGTCGGCCGGGCCGTGGGCCTGCGGCCGCGGGTGATCTCGAATCTCCGCAACCTCGACCAGGGGCTCTGGCAGGGGCTTCTTGTGGACGACATCCGCCGCAAACAGCCCCGGCTCTCCCGGCAATGGCAGGACAACCCGTGGGCGGTGGCGCCCCCCGACGGTGAACTCCTCGAGGAAGCCTGCGAACGCGTGGAAAAGGCGCTTGAAAAAATGCTCCGTCGGCATGCGGATGGACGCGTTGCCCTTGTCGTGCCCGGGCCTCTCGACCGCATCGTCCGCTGGATCGTCGCGGGGGAGTCGCTGGGCGATCTGTGGGCCAGCGAGCCACAGTGCGGGCACCTGGCGGAGCTTCCAATGGCGGCACAGTGGGAGCGAAAATCCTTCGCCGACCGCCGCCAGCCCACTCCCATCTGAAAAAGAGTCGTTCCGTCCGACACGTTTTTGGTCGTCCAACCGCCGTTGCGGCCAATTCCGGCGCAGCCGTGCGGGCGAGCCTCGGGCTACACTACCCAACTCACCACAGGGTGTGATCCGATCTGTCCCATACCACGCCGCGTGTTCCGGCACGCGGCGAAACCCCCGCCGAAATACTCGCCAAAATACTCGCATGGAACGCCGCCGCTCTTCGCAGCCGAGCCCCGCACGCGCCGTTGCCGCCCCCACCGCCGACCTGACCGACGCGGTGGCCGATCCCGTCGTGATCGGCGGGGCGCCGTCGGTTCTACCCGCAGCATCAGCTGCCCCGCGGACCAAACGCGGCGTGCCGGAAGGTTTGTGGCAGAAATGCGACGGCTGCAACGCCACGATCTACCGCAAAGAAGCGGAGGAGATGCAGAACGTCTGCCCTCAGTGCAACTTTCACTGGTACGTTTCGGCGGAGCAGCGAATCGCCCAACTGCTCGACGCGGGCACCTTCGAAGAATGCGACGCCAGCCTGCGGCCCTCCGACCCCCTCGGATTCCGGGATAAAAAAGCCTACGCCGAGCGGCTCGTCGCGGAGCAGAAGCGAACCGGGATGTGTGACGCCGTCATCACCGGCACGGGCATGATTCGTGCCCGCCGCGTCGCCTGCGGAGTGACCGATTCTTCATTCATCATGGGCAGCATGGGCAGCGTCGTGGGCGAACGTCTCACGCGGCTCGTCGAGCGGGCCACGGCCGGCAGGCTGCCGCTGATCATCATCAGCGCTTCGGGCGGCGGTGCCCGCATGCACGAGGGAATTCTCTCGCTGATGCAGATGGCAAAGGTGTCGGCGGCGTTGGCCCGGCATTCGCAGGCCGGGGGTCTGTTCATCTCCGTGCTCACCAACCCGACGATGGGTGGCGTGGCGGCGAGCTTTGCGTCGCTCGGCGATCTCTGCTTCGCCGAGCCGCGGGCCCTGATCGGCTTCGCCGGTCCGCGGACGATCAAGGCCACGATCCGTGTGGAACTGCCGAAGGGCTTCCAGACGAGCGAGTTCCTGCTGGAGCACGGCTTCATTGACCGGATCGTAGCCCGCAAGGATCTCAAGAGCGAGATCGCCAGGGCCATCGATTACTGCGGCGGCTAGAAGAATCCCGTCGCTCACGCTCCGGGCTTGTATGGGAACCATCCCATCGCTCACGCTCCGGGCTTGTATCCCCGCATACAAGCCCCCGGCGTAAGCCGGGGGATCCCGTCGCTTACGCTCTGGGCTTGTATTGGGCATTCACGCCGCCGGGGGCGGTGGGCTCGACCGTGCCGGCGAGGCCTGGGTTGCCGTGTTCGCCACCGGTCCATCGACAAACTCTCGCCCTGCTGCCGCCTGCAATCGCTCCCCTTCACGCAGCCGCCGAAAAAACTCCTCCGGCTTCCCGCCGCATTCGGCGAGCATCCCCTCGCGGATCGAGCGAATCTCCGCCACGACCGGATCGTCATAGAGAGGCTTACTCGGCATCGGAAAACTCCTCGGGCGTGACGATCAACGGCGGCGACAGACCTTCCGACCGCAGGGTTGCGTAGATTCCCGGTAATCGCTCCGCATTCGCGAGATGGCGGCAGTTCCATGTCAAAACGTAGTCTACGCCCGCGATCGCGGCGTAGGCAATGTGCTGAGCATCTGCCAGCGCCTTCGCTGGCAGCAGGTGGCGAGTCACGAGCAGTTCAGCGACCTGGTCGACCGCGGTCATTCTTCCAATGAAACGAAGCCCTTCGAGAAGTTTCACTCGCTCGGCAGCGGCCTTGGGGTCGCCGGCCGACGCTTCTTCGAACACGAGCTGACTCACGAACACGTCGAACCGATGCCGCCTTTCGTCCCACCACCGGCGGGTGAGATTTTGCCTCGCCTGGAAAATCACGTCTCTGCCGGAACGGGCAGTGAGATATCCGAAGATCGACGTCTCGACGTATATCGAACCCATCCCGCAAGTGTATACATGCGTTCACATGATGCGTCAACAGGCCCCCTTGTAATGGAGTGCCGTCGGCAGTCCCTTGATTCCGCTACGGGCTTGGATGAAGCAGACCATCTCGAAGGTCCGCTTGGTGGGTTTGCGGCCGGTGTACAGCATGATCAACAGGCACATCGGTCAGCTTCATGGCTCGCTCGACGTCGTACGACGCGTTGTTGCGGATGCGGCAGCAGTAGCTGCTCTCGACCGCCGTCAATGTCTGCCATGGCTTGTATGGGCCATTCACGCCGTCGGTGAAAGCGCATCGATCTTGGCGGCGAGGATGAAGTCGTTCTCCGAGAGGCCGCCGATGGCATGCGTGTAGATCTCGATCCAGATCCGTCGGTAGCCCTCCAGGTGGAGGTCGGGATGATGCTGCTCCCGCTCCGCCAAGGCCGCCACGTTGTTCAAGAGCTTGACGCACTCGCGAAAGTTTTTCATCTCGAGGTCGCGGCGGATCCGCGTGCCGTCGTGCGTGAGCCGCCAGGCGGGCTGCGTTGTCAGTTGCGCCTCCGCTTCGGCATGGGAATACTTCGGCACGCCCCCTTCGCAGGGCACGCACTTCTTGACGGTCAGGTCACTGGCGGCTTGGGGAGACGGCATCGGCATGATCCTCGTGAAACGGAGTGAAATGAATCAGGCTGGCAGGAGGGGAACAGACAGGGCACGTTGGAAACGCGCCCCCACCAGCATACGGCAGGTTGAAAACTCGTCCCACACGAGCAGGGCCAGGCTGCACGGCCTCAATACCGGCCTTCGAAACCTGCAAACCCGCCGTGGATGATCGTGCTCGATCCGGCATCGATGCCGGAGATGCTCGCCGGGCTTGAAATCATTGTCGGCCACTGGCCATCGGCCTGGGCGATGTTGCCCACGCCAACGACCCGGTAGCCAATCGAAAGGCTCCACCGTTCGGTCACGTCCCAGGCCAGGCCCGTGTCGACCGATCCGAGCCAGGAAAACACCCCCAGCGTGGAGTGGACGTTGGCGGGATCGCCCGAGGGAAAGAGCGCCTGCGTGCCCGCGCCGGTGGCAAGCGAGGTCGTATTCGTGATCGAATTGCCGGCGATCATGAACTTTGGCACCGCGGAGAATCGCAAGTGCGACAGGAACCGCCAGTCAAACTTCGCGCCGATCTGGGCGCCGTAGAGATTGTTGTTGGTCGCGACTCCCAGATCGAGCGTGCCGGGGGCACCACCGCCCGGAAAACTCGTCTGCGTGAGCACGTCCTCGAGCTGGAAAAACCGAAACCCAGCCAGCCACATGAGGTTGATCGGGCGGCTCGGCAGGGAGGGGTCCTGCGAGAGGAATTCAGGCCGCCCCCCTGGAGCGTAGATCCAGTTGATCTCGACGTCGTTGACGAGATCGGAGCGGCTGATCGTCTGTGCCGCCGCATTCGTGAGATAGGCGGAGGCCGGCGTGCTTCCGATGCCCACGCCCGGTGCCTGCGGAATGGCGTCGATCGTGGGCGGGCTCGTCGTGGCGGTGGCCGCGGAGCCGATGCCATAGACACCCCAGTAGATGAACTCAACCGCGTGCTGCTGCCGCGGTCCGAACCAACGGCCCACGTGCAGGTCGAGTCCCCCTGGCCAGGTGGCCGCGGCGCTGCTGGTCGTGAGCTGCACCCCGCCGGCAGGCAGCATAGTGGCCGTGCCCGCCGGGAGCGTGCGGGTCATCACCAGACCGCTGGCGCCGGCGAACCAGCGGGGCCAGTGTGGAAGCATGTCGGCGGCATCGCCGACGGGAATGCCCGCAAACCCTTCGGCGGTCAGTGGGTCGGCGATGTACATCGGCGGTGGATCGCCCACGGCGGGGAGAGCGGCGTCGGAACCGGCTGGTTTTTCGAGCCCTGATTCGGCGGGGGCGATGCTGAACGAATCGCCGGCCGGGGCTGCGCCGACCGGCGGCGGCAGTGGCTCCTCGGAGAGACCGATCCGCGGCCACACACCTGCACACAACGCCGCATACAACCCGGCATTGCAGACAGCGGAGGCGTATCGCCGTCCAAAAGCAGCCCGCGACCGCCCTCGGACCGCTGCCGGTTGCGGTCTTGGCTGCGGTCTTGGCTGCGGTCTTGGTTGCGGTCTTGGTTGCGGTTGCACGGGCGACAGAACCATGGGGTAACGCTGGCCACTCGGGCTGTATTTCAAGCCAAATCCAAAGCCGGATCCAAAGCCACATTCAAAGCTGGATCCTCTCGTCGGAAGGGTCTGGAAACCCGGGCCGGGGGTCAAGGCCGCTTTACCCTCCACGGCACGGACTTCGACGGTAGACTCGGCCTCGAGAACGCAGTGGCCACAGTTGTCGTGGGAGTCTGAGGAAGATGCCCGGTTCACGCAAAGAGCGGCACACCCGCGAGTCGGCGCTGGCGTGGCTCGACCGCCGAATCAATTTTGAACGCGTTGTGCCCGCCACCGCGGCTCCGGGCACGTTTGGGCTGGGGCGGGTCAGGCGACTGCTGGCGGCCGTCGAGAATCCGCATGAGTCGTTCCCGGTCGTCCACGTGGCGGGCACCAAGGGCAAGGGATCGACGGTGGCCATGCTGGCCGCCGCGCTGCAGGCGGCCGGTCATCGCGTGGGCCGCTACATGTCGCCGCACGTCGACGCGATCGAGGAGCGGATCTGTGTGGGCGGTCGGCCGATCTCCGCCGCCGACCTTGTGCGGGCCTTCCAGGCCGTCATTCCGGCCGTGGAACAGATGGACCGCACAGCCGCCCGTCGCGGCGGCAACGGTCCGACCTGGTTCGAGGTGCTGACGGCCGTGGCGTTCGTGCACTTTGCGCGGGCCCGCGTCGATCTGGCCGTGCTCGAAACCGGACTCGGCGGCCGCCTTGATGCGACCAACGTTTCGAAACCTGTGCTGTCGATCATCACCAGCATCAGCCTCGACCACATGCACCTGCTGGGCTCCACCGTCGGTCGGATTGCCACGGAGAAGGCCGGGATCATCAAACGCCGGTGCCCCGTGATCTCGGCGGCCATCCACCCGGCGGCCCGCCGGGTAATCGAGTCGACCGCCGCCCGTCGCCGCGCGCCGCTGCTGCAACTGGGCCGTGACTTCGAGTCTTTCTATCTGCCTCCCAATGCGCTGCCTCCCAATGCGCTGCCTCCCAATGCGCTGCCTCCCAATGCGCTGCCTCCCAATGCGCTGCCTCCCACCGCGGCCGATGATGCCCGTAGTCACGGCCTGGCTCCAGGCAGCGTCGCGGTGCGAATCGCAGCCGCTCCGGCAGCGGCCGACATCGTCTTCCAACTCGGCATGCCGGGGCCTCATCAGGCGATCAACGCGGCACTCGTTGTGATGGCCGCCCGCAGCCTTACCGCCCGCGGCATCCGGGTGCCCGATCGGGCGGTCGTGCGGGGACTCAGACAGGTCAGCCTGCCCGCCCGTGTTGAGACCATTGCCCACCGGCCGCTGGTGATCCTCGACGCCGCCCACAACGTGGCATCGATGGAATCGCTCATGGCCACACTGGCAGATGCTGCGCCGACCTTCCGGCCGCGGGTGCTCGTCTTCGCCGCCAGTTCCGACAAGCAGATCGACGAGATGCTCGCCGTGGTGCGGGGGCACTTCGACCACGTCGTGGTCACCCGCTACGCCACCAATCCCCGGGCCGCGACGGTGCAGCAGTTGGTGGCGTCGTGCCGTCGGGCCGCGATCCCGTCGCCGCAGGTCGCCACGGCACCTGCCGAGGCATTGCGGCTGGCTCGATCGCTGGCCACTCCCCGCGGCCTGGTCTGCGTGGCCGGCAGTTTTTTCCTGGCCGCTGAAATCCGTGCTGTGCTGTAGGGATGTTGCGTTAGGGGATCGCAACACCCGGCTCTGGACCCACTCCTCGATCCAGAGCAGTGGCCGAGCGGCCTGCACGGATGGCATCGACAGCCTTGGCAAGAACGGGGTCCACGTGCCGCGGCAGCGTCGCGTGAGACGGCGATTCGGCAGGCCGCAGCGGCATCGCTCTTGTCGTCACGTTTGTCGTCACGTTTGTCGGCACGACGTCGCGCATCTGCCGCCAGGCCTGGACGGTATCCAACTGCCTGCCGGTCGGCGTGATCTCACAGCCCTGATCAGGACTGACACCCCACGGCGTACTCGTGTCGTCGTCGCTCCGCCGATGGATGTTGACGCGGCTTGGCCGCACGTATTCCGATGTGGTCAGCTTCACCAGCCCGCTGCCGTCCGACAGAGGCATGATCGACTGCACCGTGCCCTTGCCGAAGGAACGGCTGCCCACCACGATCGCCCGGCCGTGGTCCTGAAGGCAGGCAGCCACAACCTCCGCCGCACTGGCGGTGAGCCCGTCGATCACAACGGCCACGGGCAGTCCCAAGCACACGGTGCCACGGCTGGCCCGTCGAACGTCGACCGCCGCCGCGTCATCGCCAGCTGCACCCGCGTCGCGAACGCCGCGGCCCCGGGTCGACACGATCACACCGTCATCGAGAAACAGGTCGCAGACCTCGACCGCCGACGACAGCAGCCCGCCGGCATTGCCACGCAGATCCACGATGAGCATGCCGTTGGCGACGTCGTCGCCCATCTGGTCTCGAATCGCTTCCAACGCTCGGCCGAGCTCTTCGGCCGTCCGCTCGCCGAAGCTCGTGATCCGCACGATCGCGGCGGTCGGTTCGCCCTCGATCGACCAGTCCCACGATCCGTCCTGTCGCCGCCTGTCGCCGAGCACGCTTTCCGTCTTGACGATTTCCCTCACGAGATCGACGTCGCGGGCCGGCGTGGCGTCGGCGTCGGCGGACCGCATGACCACCGAAGAGGTCGCAATCGAGAGTCGGACCGGCGTGCCCGGCCGGCCCCGGAGTGATCGAAAGACATCCTCCAATGCCATCTGCCCGGTGGGCACCCCGTCGATTGCCAGGATGCGGTCGCCTGCAGCGATACCGGCATGCCAGGCGGGGGAACCCAGGACAGGGCTCACGACGGTGATCGCCCGGGGGGATTCCGACTCGGCCAACTCCAGACCGACCCCGCCAAACTCCTGATCGAGCAGGCTTTCCAGGCGATCGCGCCGGTCGCCCACGACAAACGCGGAATGTTCGTCAAGCCGGGAAAACACCCCTTCCATGGCCGCGTTGAAGAGTCGCTGCTGATCGACCGGCTCGAGGTAGGCCCGGTCGATCGTCCCGAGCACCTCGGCGAACCGACGGCCATGGCCGTCGCGGTCCCTCGCCAGCCAGGCAACGCCGGCCACGACGACCATCATGAGCAGCACGAAGAGATTGCGTTTGGGCATGGGTATGTCGGCGTCAGCCGCTCATCGCGGCGACGGGATGGGCTGCGAGCGCGTGTCCTTTGGCTACCACGGTCACGCCTTGCGGCGAAACCGTCAAGCCCCGGGCGGCATCCTCCTCGGCATTGAAGCCAATGGACATGCCGGCCGGCACCTGGACGCCCTTGTCGATGATGGCACGCCGTACCCGCGAATGGCGACCGATATCGACCCCCTCGAACAGAATGCTCTCTTCGACCCGGGCAAAACTATTGACCCGCACGCCCGGTCCGATGATCGACCGGGTGACACGTCCGCCGGAGAGGATCGCCCCGGGGCAGACGAGACTGTCGGTGGCCTCGCCACGGCGGGCGTCTGGCCCCTCGTCGGCAAAGACGAACTTCGGCGGCGGGTAGGCCGGATGGTGCGTGCGAATCGGCCACTGCTCGTCGTAAAGATTGAGTTGCGGGTCGACGCCGATCAGATCCATGTTGGCCTCGAAGTAGGAGTCGATCGTGCCGACATCCCGCCAGTAGGCGTCGCTTTTTCGGTTCTCGTCACGAAACGGAAAGGCATGCACGCCGTGGGAATCGATCACGGCAGGCAGCACATCGTGGCCGAAGTCGTGCCGGCTCGCGCGGTCGTGGGCATCCTGCTTGAGCCGCTCCAGGAGAAACGGCGTTGAGAAGCAGTAAATGCCCATCGAGGCGAGGCACATGCCGTCGCTGCCCGGGATCGTGGGCGGGTCGATCACTTTCTCGCGAAAGGCCCGCACCCGCCCCGAGCCATCGACGTCCATGGTGCCGAATTCGGCCGCCGCATCGCGTGGCACCGGCAGTGCACCGACGGTCACGTCGGCGCCGCTCGACTCGTGGGCGTCGATCAGTTTCTGGTAGTTCATCTTGTAGATGTGATCACCGGCGAGCACGACCACCAGCCGGGGCGCCGCCATCTCCAGCGAATAGATGTTTTGGTAGACGGCATCGGCTGTGCCGAGATACCAGTTCTCGTCAACCCGCTGCTGTGGCGGCAGCACGTCAAGAAACTCGCCGAGATCGCGGCAGAAGAAGCGGTGCCAGCCGACGTTGATATGCCGGTCGAGACTGCTCGCCTTGTATTGCGTGAGCAGCAGCACCCGCCGCAGCCCGCTGTTGAGACAGTTTGAGAGCGCGAAATCGACGATCCGGTAGCTTCCGCCGAACGGCACGGCGGGCTTGGCACGATCGCGTGTCAGCGGATCGAGTCGGGCACCTTTGCCACCGGCGAGCACGACCGCGACGACGTCGCGGACCCGCATCTGGTCCACGTGCTGGGAATGCATCAACAACTCCTCTCCCGCAGTCCGCCACCGTGCGGGGTTCTCGCGGCCATTGCCACGCGGTCTGACTATACGCGGAAGCCCCCTCGGCTGGCGATGCGGTTTTCCTGTTTTTTCTGTTTTTCCTGCCTGAAGCGATCTGGCACCGGCCGGCACCGATCCTTACGATCCCGCCACTCTCCCGGCAGACTGGGATTCGGTCTGGCCCTGCTTGTTTTCGTCCGGGAGACCCTGCCGTGAGGTTACGGCAGGTGAACCAGCCCCCCACCCTGGAAACCCCTGCCATGGCCAGCCGGTCAAAGGGCAACGCCCGACGTGAACGCGACTCCGACTCGGGAGAGTCGCTCAAGCCCCTGGTGGTGCTCGCGCTGCTGGGCACGATCCTCTACGGTGCGTGGTCTGTCGTGAACAAGGGCCCGGGTGGCGGTTCTGCCGGCCCGGCGGAGACCGTTCGGGCCGACCTGGCGTCGGCTCCGGCATACGCCCCGGCTCCGCAGGTTGAACTCCCCACGTCCACGCCTCCGGCGGCCCAGCCCCAGAGCCAATTTCAGAACCAGCCCCAAAGCCAGAATCAGGCCCAGTTCCAGCCCGAGACGGCCGCCGTCATGGCTGATCCCGGCAGGGGGCCCGCGCAGCCCTTCCCAAACGCAGCCGGCTTCCCGTCTCTGCCGCCCGCCGCAGCGGCCTTGCCCGTCGCAGCCCCAGATGCATCGCCCACCTATCTGAGCGCGGTCTCGGCTCCGCCGCCCATGGCCGATCCCGCGATCGGAGGGAGTCCTGCACCGCCCCGGGCTGACGGCCAGAACGCCGCCTTCGCCCCAGCGACGCCCGACCCATCGACATTTGTCACAGCCGCCCCGGCTGCGTCCGCGTTCGATTCGCCCCCTTCACGTTACGCGTCGGCGGGGCCGGCGGGTGCTGGCATGGAGCCGTCTCCCCCCTCGGCGGCCTTTGCGTCGGCCTGGGCCGATGCCCACGACAAGCTCGCAGCCGGCCGGTATGCCGAGGCATTGGCTGTGTTGTCGACCTGGCATGACGATCCGTCGCTCGGACTCGAGGAGAGCCAGCGGTTAGACGATCTGCTGGGACAACTGGCCGGGACTGTCGTCTATTCTCAGCAGGATCTGCTGCTGCCGCCGCACGTTGTGGCGCAGGGGGAAACACTCTTGTCGATTGCCGCGCCGTTGGCCGTGCCGTGGCAACTGCTGGCCAAGATCAACGGGGTCGCGGATCCGGCCCGGCTGGTTCCAGGGGAGTCACTCAAGCTCATCCGTGGCCCGTTCGATGCCGTGGTCAGCGTTTCCCGTCGGCGGCTCAGCCTGAAGGTCGGCGGCAACTATGCCGGCAGCTTTCCGGTGGTGGTAGGTCGGCAGATCCGCGAACGCATCGGCTCCGCCTTGCCTGTGGTCGCCGTTCAGTCTGGCGATGTTCCCGCCGAACCGTCTGGCCCGACCGCCCAGGTGGCCTGGTCGCAGCCGGGCCCCATGTCGATCGGATTGGCCGACGGGCTCGCCATCGAGGGTGTGGCTGATCCGTCCACTGTTTCTGAGGACACCATTCCGGGAACGAGCCTGATCGTCGCCGAACGCGACCTGAGAGAGATTGCCGACATCCTCGGACAGGGATCGCGGGTGCTGGTGCGACAGTAGAGACATCTCTGTCGTAGTCTGTCGCAGCACGTCGCAAAAGAATCGTTGATTGAGTCGCTTCCCCATAAGGCTCGATCCCCCGGTGCATAAAAGCCCGGAGCGTAAGCGATTGTGTCGGCACAACGTTCGACGCAACGCAACGCCCCGTGTGGCTTCCGATCCCCCGGCTTACGCCGGGGGCTTTTATGGGGAAGGGATTTCGTATCCCCGATCCCCCACGCCCCATACAAGCCCGGAGCGTGAGCGATGGGATTCTCTTTCTTCCGATCCCCCGGCTTACGCCGGGGGCTTTTATGGGGAAGGGATTTCGTATCCCCGATCCCCCACGCCCCATACAAGCCCGGAGCGTGAGCGATGGGATTCTCTTTCTTCCGATCCCCCGGCTTACGCCGGGGGATCGGATTGGGAGCGATCGGCCCCCTCGCGGCTATCTTCCCACCGCTGCCCAGCGAACTGGCTGCCGGGCCGCCGAAAGCCCGGCGACACGGCCCGGTGTTGCCGCGACGCGGAACTGCGAGGCCGGAACCGTAAACCGCGGGGAGACTGCATACTGCCCGCCAAACTGGATTGCCGCGGCCGTCGCCGTTGGGCTGTCATTCTTGAGTGTGTCGGCGGCCCATGCGACCAGCACATACGTGCCCGCCGAGGGCGCCGCTGCGCTGATCAACACACGCCCCAGAGTGCCGGACAGCACCGATGTCGGCTGGCCGACAGCCGTCCACGCGGCGGAGGCCGGTGTGGCAACCTGATACAGCTGCCAGCGATACGTTTTGTTGACCAAGCCCTGCAGCGTCGCCGTGAGTTTGTTTTGAGAGACACTCGGCTGCTTGCCTGGCTGGAACACCAGCGGAGTCGGGGCATACCGCGTGCTCTGCCACGGCTGGAACGTGACGTTCACGCTTTGCGGGAAGCTGCTCGTCAGCGTTGTGCTGTTGCCCCCTTGGTCGTCATAGGCGAAGCCATAGGCCAAACCGATACTTGGGTCACTCGGACGAGCAACGCTCACGTCCGGTTTGTGAAGGAACGCCGCATACAAATTCGACCAGTTGTCGCCCGACGTAAGCGGAGCCACGGGGGCCACGGGCTTGGGATAGAAGTTGGCCGCGGTATTCCAGAAAGCGGTGACATCATTACCCGACGTGACCGAGTTTGCGACGCCGCGGTTGAAGGCCGAGACGATCGTGTTTTGGATGTCGGACAAGGTCTGGCCGCTGGCATTCGTGCCCGTTATCTGGCCGGCCATCGCCTGCTGACCACCGTCGGCGAACACGCCCAGGCAGCCAAACGTCATCGAACCGGCTGACTGCACGGTCGCCGGGCCGCCGGGAGCGACCCAGGGCGGGGCGGCCGGCATGGCAGAAGCCGTTACGACCGCCGCCGTGGTCGGGGTTGGGCCCGAGAAGCCGACCGTGGGCATCGAGGTGTATCCGCTGCCGGGGCTCGTGAGCCCGACAGCGGTGATCGTGCCGCTGTTGTCGGTGACGTAGAACCCAGTAGCGCCCGAGCCACCGCCGCCGGTGAAGGTGAGCGTTCCGACGCTGTTCGCGGTGTAGCCCGCCCCGCTGCTCGTGGGCGACAGTGCCAGGCTGCCGATTCCCGAGCCCACCGGTAGGTTGGTGGGGAAGGCAGTCGCCGAGTCTTTGAAGAAATACGGGGCGTAGAGCCGGTAATTCTGGGGGTCTTTTTCCTTCGGGATCTTTGTCCAGGAAGCATCGGCCTGCTCGAGCTCGAGCACGGTGAACTCGCCGGGAGCGGTGAAGGAATATGTCTTCGAAGGATCAGTTGTGGCGACATCGCCGGCGATGGTGACAGTGGTGACGTTGTTTGAGTCCACCGACGGCTGGCCCGTGACGACGGCCGTTCCCGTGATCCCAGCGCCTGTGACGAGGACGCCCTCGCCCAACAGGATTGCGGCGGGCTTTCCGCCGCTGGCCGGGAATTTCAGCGTGGCGGTCGTACCAGACACACTTCCAAGCGTGCCGTCGTACGCGTAGGCCGCCGGCCGATACCCGGTCTTGGTCGTACCTATGAAGGAGTAGCCGTCTCGCAGCCGGAACTCTCCGGACGTGTAGTTTGCGAAAAATGTCGCAACCGCAGCGTCGAAGTAGCCGTCGAGCGTCGGCACGCTGACGTAGTTCGCAGGTGGATTCGTGAACGCATCCGAGGGGTTCAAGAGTCGATACGGGGTGAGCAGACCCTGGAAGGCCAACTCGGCCGCCGGGCTGATCGACTTCTGCTCGCTGTTCAGGAACTGGTTCGTGACGAAGGTCGCGTAGGCGTTGGCCAGATCAGCACGTCCCATCCTCACGCCGACCCCATAGCTCGCGCCGCTGGAATCCCCCGGGGTGACGTTCATGGTGAACGGCAGCCCGACCTGATCCACTTGGGTCGTGTTGACGAACAGCGTGCCATCGTTGGGCCCGGTGTTCCGCATCGTGAACTCGAGAAAGTCGAAGTTCGTTCGGTTGTTCGGGTCAGATGGATTGCTCATCGCCGGGAAGGCGGGTTTATTGCTGTTGATCGGCACCACCGGCGGCAGCCCCATCCCGAACACGATGCGGGTTGATACCATCCGGGCGTTGGGCGTGTTATCGACCTTGAAGCTCATTTGCGACCCGGATGGGGCAGCGGCAGCGAAAAGCTGAAACGTGGGAACGTTGGCCGGGGGCGACGACGCCATCGACACGAACTGCAGCGACTTCGTGAAGTCGTTTTTTCCGCCCGACGTCTGCTGCGGGACGAGGTAGCCGTAGGTGAGATTGCCGGCTGCATCGGACTGTTGTCCGGCGATGGCGGCGTAGACCGCAAGCCCAGGGGTGGTGGCCGACGACTTGGGGAATGATGTGTTCGTGAAGGTAAAGGTCACCGGGGCGTTCGCCGTGGCCAGGACCGGGGCGTTCCTCAGAATCTGCCGGCTCTGGCCCGGCAGGAGTTTCACCGTGCAGCCGAGGAGCCCGTTCTGCGTGTTGCCCGTGTATGTGACGATCGTGCTGCTGCCGTCTGCAAGCGTGACGATCGCGGAGCCGGGCCTGCTTGAAGTTGCCTTGGCGAATCCGGTGAGACCGTTCAGAACGACGAGCTTAAACGTCGCCCCCGCCTTGGTAGGCAACAGGAACGGCTGCTGCACGATCGTGGCGCCTGGCGTGGGGGCGCAGGCCTCGATCACGGTTGACCCCTTCGGCACCTGAATGAGGTTGAATCCCTGCACGAACGTCGCCGTGCTTGCCGCAGTGCCGGTCGCAGAGCCTGTGGGTATTTTTGTTGTGTTGGCCACGGTGAACGTGGTATCGGTGCGACTTGTGATCTGAACCCCGTTCAGGTTGAACGCAGCCTTGGAGAGACCGGTGATCGAAACCGTCTGTCCGTGCTGGAAGGTATTTGCCACCGTGTATGTGACGTCAGCAGTTGTCGCCGAGGCTGCGGTGACAGTCGCAATGATTGCCTCGTTCAAGCCGACGGAGCCCACGGGCTTGAGCCCCTTGAAGCTGCCGGTCGAAGGGCTGCTCGTTTTCATGTTGTAGGAGAAGATCGCATTCCCGCCTCCACCGTTGCCCACGCTCGACGCACCGTTCACGTAGATGAATCCTGTGCCGATGAAGCCAGCACCAGACGACACCGTGAGCGAGTTCGTCGTCGGGTTTGACAGCTGGCCAAACGTGATTGTTTGCGGGTTCGTCGTCGTCGAACTGGCCGCCTGAGTGACGAGCGTTTTTTCCGTGAAAGTCGTGTTGCCGTTGCCCGCCGCCAAGGCCAGAGAAGTAAATGCCTGGGTCGTATCGGTGTTGGTCACACCGGCGTATGACACGAGTGCGAAGGGGGGTGGATTTGCCGCAGAATGCGGAGTGATAGGCTGGGTGAGCAGCAGGTAGTTCGCGCCCGGTCCGAGAGCGAAGCCCGTCACGCTCTGCACCTGAATGCCGCCCAGTGCCGCATTGTCGACCACCGATGCAAGCGTTTCGCCGATGGTGAGGCCGGCTGGTGTGGTGGTAGGGGCTGCCGAGAGGGCGTACCGCCGCTCCAGTCCCTCGAGCGCAAGTTGCATGGCTCGCATCCGGCGGCGGGCCACTCCGTGATTTCGAGCCGGAAAGTATTTCTGCGATGCCATGGCGATCCTCCGGGCGTGTGATGCTGCTGATGCGAAGGAAAGAACCTGACGCGAACGACCGAGCCCCACGGAGTGGACGCGGATGCGGCCAATCGGTGAACCCGTCGTGATAGATGCATCTGACACCCGAATGGCCGGCGGGGCAAATAAAAACCGAAAACCTTCTCTATCACCGGCGCCCCGGGAGCGTGAGCGATGGGATTCCGTGCCCCCGATCCTCCCGCGGTGCATACAAGCCCGGAGCGTAAGCGATTGTGTCGGCACAACGTTTGACGCAACGCCCGGTGTGGCATCCGATCCCCCACGCCCCATACAAGCCCGGAGCGTGAGCGATGGGATCCGCCGAACGTTTGACGCGACGCCCGGTGTGGCATCCGATCCCCCGGCTCACGCCGAGGGCTTTTATGGGGAAGGGATTCCGTGCCCCCGATCCTCCCGCGGTGCATACAAACCCGGAGAGTGAGCGATGGGATCCGCCGAACGTTTGACGCGACGCCCGGTGTGGCTTCCGATCCCCCGGCTCACGCCGAGGGCTTGTATGGGGAACCTGACCGCTCCCGGCTATTCACCCAGTAGGGCCGACGTCGCCCGCTGGAGGGCCTCGTCGACCGCCCCGGCATCCCCCGCCTCGGCCACGATCCGGACGATCGGCTCGGTGTTGCTCGACCGCACGAGCAGCCAGCCGCCGTCCCAGTCGAGCCGCAGCCCGTCGAGCCGGCTGACACTGGCCCGGGGAAAGGCCCGCTCAATCCGGTCGAACGCCCGAGCGAGCGCGGGGCCGCGGGTCTCCGCCGACAATTCGACCTTCATTTTCTTCATGATCATCTGCGGCAACCCGCGTGCCAGGCTGTCGATGCTCGTGATGCCCCCTTCGACCCGATCGCTGCCGCCAGCCGTGCACATCCGCTCGAGCACCAGAGCCATCGCCACGAAGCTGTCTCGGACCAGCACAACCCGCGGATCGATCACGCCACCGTTTCCCTCGCCGCCGAGAATGGCGCCGGAGGCGAGCATCGCGTCCACGACGTTCGCCTCTCCCACGGCCGACACCTGACAGGGCACGCCGTATGCCGCGGCAATCGCCGCCGCCATGCCGCTCGTGGAGCAGTTGACCACGATCGGCCCCGGCGTCTTCGCGAGCACCGCCTCGACTGCCAGGCTGAGCGTCGCCTCCTCGCCGATGAAACGTCCCTCGGCCGTGGCGATTGCCAGCCGGTCGGCGTCGGGATCCTGAAAGAAGCCGACATCTGCGCGGGCTCTGGCGATCCGCGGCAGCATGGCGGCGAGGTTCTCAGCCGTGGGCTCAGGGAGATGTTCAAAGAGACCGTCGGGGTCGCCCCCGTCGATCGTGACGTCGCAGCCGAGATGCTCGAGCAGCGGCCGGGCGACGCGGCTCCCCGCCCCGTGCCCCGAGTCGAGCCAGACCCGCGGCCGGCAGCGGCGAATCGCTTCCACATCGACCGTCTTCGCCACCAGCGCGATGTGGGCAGGCCCACCGTCCACCTGACGAACGGTTCCCGGCCTCGAAACGGTCGGGCCTCGAGTCTCGACGACCGTCGCTGTCGCTGTCGCCTGAAAACGTCGGAGCACCTCGGCCCCGGCCACCGCTGGGAGCACGCGGCCTTCAGCGGAAAAAAGTTTGAGCCCGTTGTAGGCCGCGGGGTTGTGGCTGGCCGAGATCTGAATGCCGCCGGCGGCCTGCTCCTGACGCACGACGATCCCGACGGTGGGCGTGGCCGCGACGCCGCAATCGATCACGTCGCGGCCCGATCGCGTGAGGCGTTCCGTGATGGCGGCCGCCAGGAGTGGCCCTGAGGTGCGGCCGTCGCGGCCGATCACGATCGGCCCGGGGGGTAGCGTGGCGACGAAGGCCGCGACATACCGAACCGCCACGTCGGGCGTGAGGCTGCCGCCGACGATGCCGCGGAGCCCGGAGACACTGACGATCAGTGTGTCACGAATCAGGGTGTCACGAATTGGTTCACTGCCGGTTTCGCCCATCGGGCATGTCGATCCTGTTTTCGAGGTGTGCGGTCCGCGACGCTGCGAGTATAAAACCGCCGGCCGAGTTCGGCACACCGATCGTTCCCTGCCAGCTTTCCGCACTGCAGTCCGGAGTCTTTTATTCATGTCCACCGCCTCAGCCGCCTCCCAGGCCCCCCGCCTCGCCGCCATCGATGCCGCCCACGCCGCGGGCACGATCACCGATCACTCCGCCCGCACCATGCGGGACTGGCTCACGCAGCCCCGCTATGCGGAGTTTGCCGGGGAGCTGGCGACGCGGATCGACCGTGCCGCCGTTGAACCCACGGTCTGGAAGGAACTCGACGACGTCTACTGGACGGTGATCCCGTTCGGCACGGGGGGCCGCCGCGGCAGGATGTATCCAGTCGGGTCCAACGCCATCAACGACCGCACGATCGGCGAGAGCGCCCAGGGGCTGGCCGACTACGTTCGGAGCGTCATGGCCCCCAAGGACGAGCCCTCCTGCGCGATCGCCTACGACACCCGCCACCGCTCCGAGCACTTTGCGAGGCTCTGTGCCGAGGTGCTCCTCGCAGCCGGCTTCCGGATTTTTTTCCTGCGCGGCTTCCGCAGCACACCGGAGCTTTCGTATGCCGTCCGCCACACTGGCAGCACCTGCGGCATCATGGTGACGGCCAGCCACAATCCGCCCAGCGACAACGCCGTGAAGGTCTACTGGGCCGGCGGCGTGCAGGTGTTGCCGCCGCACGACAAGGGAATCATCGACCGCGTGATGCGGTGCGACGCCGTGCACCGTCAGGATTTCGATGCCGGTATCGCCGCCGGCCGCGTGCAGTTTGTCGAGCAGGAGATCGATCCGGCCTTCGTCGCGGCAGTGCTCAGGCAATCGACGGCCGGCCCGCGGAACGTCTCCATTCTTTACACGCCCCTGCATGGCGTGGGGGCCAGTGCCGTGGTGCCGGTGCTCGCCGGTGCCGGCTTCCAGCAGGTGCGGCTCTACGGGCCGCAGGAGATGCCCGATGGCGATTTCCCGAACGTGCCCGGTCACGTGGCAAACCCCGAAAATCCCGCGGTGCTTGAAGGGGCCATCGCCGAGGCCATGAGCCGTGGCGACGACCTCGTCATGGCGAGCGATCCCGACTGCGACCGCCTCGGTGCGGCAGCGCCGCTGACGTCCGCGGCCGCCAGCCCGTGGCAGACGTTCACCGGCAACCAGCTGGCAGCCCTGCTCGTCGACTGGGTGCTTTCCAGTCGCCAGCGGCTCGGCACGCTCTCGGCGACCGACCACGTGATCACCACGCTCGTGACGACAGGAATCGTGCGTCGCATTGCCGAGGCCTACGGGACGAAAGCCATCGACACGCTGCAGGTCGGCTTCAAGTGGATCGGGCAGGCGATCGACCTGATCGGCCCCGACCATTTTGTCTTCGGCTGCGAGGAGTCGCACGGCTATCTGGCCGGCACGCATGTCCGCGACAAAGACGCCAGCGTGGCCGCGCTTCTGCTGGCCGAACTCTCGGCCGCGCTCAAGTCGCAGGGCACAACGCTGCACGAGCAGCTCGATGCCCTCTTCTGCACGCATGGCTGCCACCTTGAGCGGCAGGTGGCGATCACGCTCCCGGGTGCGGCGGGCATGGACCGGATGCGGGAGATCATGGCAACCCTGCGATCCCAGCCGCCAGCGGCACTCGGCGGCCTGCCGGTGGCCCGGGTTCGCGATTACGGCAGCCTCACCACCTCGACGGCCGGCTCGGTGGCCGTGCCCTTTGCCGGTGCAAAGGGCGATCTCGTGATGTTCGACCTCGCATCGCCAGCCGAGCCGGCACCGAGCCTCGCCGCAGCAGACGTCGCGTCCGGACGTTTTCCGGCACTGGCAAACGGCGTGGCGGCCCGCCCCTCGGGTACAGAGCCGAAGATCAAATTTTATCTGTTCGCGGTGGCACCGCCGTGCGGACAACCACAGCTCGCCACTACGAAGGCTGCCCTCACGCGGCGGCTCGACCTGATGGAACGCGACCTCCGCTCGCTCGCTGGCGTCTGAAGGGTGCCCCCGACTCATCCGTGAGGGGCAGCCCGAACCGTCACGCGGTGTCCGCGATGATCCCATCGCTCACGCTCCGGGCTTTTATGGGAATGTGTGAGAATCGGAGTCATCCGTGAGGGCTGCCCGTGGCCCGAGAGCCGGCGTTGCTCGGGCACCGATCCGCCGCGGATTGGTCGGCGCAGGCAGGATGCCGGAGCGCAGTCAGCATCGAGCGAGCGTAGGGCAGGATGCCCGGAGCGAGCGTCCGGCTTTCGGGGCACGGGCAGCCCGAACACGCACGGCAGGGCAAGTTACAAACTCGCCCCCACGACGAGCGTCCGGCGACTGGGCACGGGCAGCCCGAACCGTCACGCGGCATCCATGATGATCCCATCGCTCACGCTCCGGGCTTTTATGGGAATCGATGAGCGTCCGGCTTTCGGGGCACGGGCAGCCCCACACCGGCGGGCAGCACACCATCGGCTAGAATGCGGGTGTGAGCGAAAACGAATCACCCGACGCCGCGGAATCCACCCCCGCCGACACCGACCAACTGGCAACCACCGGCGATCGGGCAGCCGCTGCCCGGAAAGTCAAATCGTTTCCGCAGACGCCGGGCGTCTACCTCATGAAAGACGCCGCCGGCCGGGTGATCTATGTCGGCAAGGCGAAAAATCTGCGGGCCCGGGCCTCGAGCTATTTTCTGAAGGCGGCCGAGCAGGATCGCCGGACGGCCGATCTCGTGCAGGAGATTCGCGACATCGACTACCTCGAGGCTGACAGCGAGGTCGACGCGCTGCTGCTCGAGAGCCGGCTCGTCAAGGACGTGCAGCCGAGGTTCAATTCCGACCTCAAAGACGACAAGACGTTTCCCTACCTGCAGATCACGACCCACGAGGACTTTCCGCGGGTTGAGTTCACCCGCACGCCGAGGCAGAAGGGCGTGAAGCTCTACGGCCCGTTCACGAGTGCCGGCAGCCTCCGCGGCGCGATCGTGGTGCTGCAGCGAATATTCAAGTTTCGCACTTGCTCGCTCGACATCGATGCCGGCGACGACCAGTGGCGGTGGTTCAGGCCCTGCCTGCTCGCGTCGATCGGCCAGTGCACCGCGCCCTGCAACCTGCGGATTTCGAAGGAAGAATATCGCCGCGACATCAACCGGTTGAAGACGTTTCTCGATGGCGGCAAGAAGCGACTTCTCGAAGAGATGAAACAGGAGATGCTTGCCGCTTCAGCAACGTTGGCATTCGAGCAGGCGGCGCGGCTCCGCGACGAGATCCGTCTGTTGGAGACGCTCGATCAGCGGGGCGACCTCGAGGAGCATGTGCAGCCGGAGGTGTTTCTCGTCGATCCCAAGAAGGGACTGGCGGGACTGGAAAAGGTGCTCGGCCTCAAGGCGCCGCCGCGGGTGATCGAGGGAGTCGACATCGCGCATCTGGCCGGCAATGAGACGGTCGCGAGCCTCGTGCAGTTTATCGACGGGCTGCCCTTCAAGCCGGGCTACAAACGCTACCGCATCAAGACGGTATCCGGCATCGACGACTTCAAAAGCATCCACGAGGTGGTGTCGCGACGGTTTGCGCGGCTTGTCAGGGAGGGGGCGTCGCTGCCTGACATCTTTCTGGTGGACGGCGGCAAGGGACAGCTCTCGGCGGCAATGGATGCGCTTGAATCGCTGGGCATCGAGGCCCCCTGCGTGATTTCGCTGGCGAAGCGTGAAGAGGAGATCTTCGTGCCGGGCCGCAGCGAGCCGCTGCGGCTCTCGAGAGATTCCTATTCGTTGCGACTGTTGGAATACGTCCGTGACGAAGCCCACCGCTTCGCGCAGCACTACCACCACCTGCTGCGGAACAAGCGATCGTTCGACGAACTACCCTGATGTGGTTACGAGTGAAGCAGCGATTTGCTTACGGACAAGTTACAAACTTGCCGCCACGGGAAGGCTGTTTGACTCACGGACAAGTTACAAACTTGCCGCCACCAAGATTCCTGCGGAAGCCGTCTCATCCTGAGACGGCCCCCAGAACCGCATAGAAAGCCACTCTTGCCCGAGGCGTCTCATCCTGAGACGCCGCCAGGAGCATCTTCATGCATCTGTCAGCGCAGGCTGTGCCGCAGCGAATGGACGGACCGATATTGAAGCGGTACGATTTGATTGGGCTGCGTTCATCCTCGGGGAGGCTCTTTCCATGTCGAGCGTGTTTCACAACGGGTCGCGGGGATGCGGTGCGGGGCCTGCTGGCCGCCGCGATTTTCTGCACGTCGGGGCGCTCTCGGCCCTGGGGCTTTCCCTGGGCGGCTACCTGCGTGGCAGGTCGGCTTCTGCTGATACAAAATCGTTTGCCCACTTCGAGGGCACGGCGAAGAGCGTGATCCATATCTGGCTGCCGGGCGGCTGGGCACAGCAGGAGACGTTTGACCCAAAGCCTCTGGCGCCGGCTGAGTACCGCGGCGACATGAAACCGATCGACACCGCGCTTGTGGGCGTGCAGTTCAACGAACTACTGGTCAAGACTGCGGCGATCGCCAACAAAATCACCGTTGTTCGTTCGATGACGCACGGCGAGGCGGCCCACGAGCGGGGCACGCACAACATGTTCACCGGCTACCGGCCCAGCCCCGCGCTCACCTTTCCGAGCTTCGGCAGCGTTGTCTCCCACGAGTATGGTCCGCGAGCCGACCTACCTCCCTACGTGAGCATTCCGAACCTCCCGGCGCCAGACGCCGGCGCGGGCTACCTCGGCAGCGCGTTCGGCCCATTTGCCATCGGCTCCGATCCCGCCAACGCCGACTTCACGGTGAGGGATCTCGCGCTGCCCAAGGGGGTCGATGCGGAGCGGTTTTCCACCCGCCAGCGTCTTCGCGACGCCGTGGGCCGCCACTTTCAGCGGCTCGAGGGATCGGAAAATCTTGCGGCGATGGACTCCTTCTATCAGCGTGCGTACTCGCTGGTGAGTTCTGAGCAAGCCCGCACCGCCTTCGACATCAAGGCGGAGCCTGATCCGGTCCGCGACGACTATGGCCGCAATGCCGCCGGCCAACGCATGCTGCTGGCGAGGCGGCTCGTCGAGGCAGGCGTGCGATTCGTCACGCTCTCCTACGGTGGCTGGGACATGCATCAGAAAATCACCGACAGCATGAAAAACACCCTGCCGGCGTTCGATCAGGCATACGCCGCCCTGATTCGTGACCTTGACCAGCGTGGGCTGCTGGAATCGACGCTGGTGATGGTCTCGAGCGAATTCGGCCGCACACCCCGCATCAACAACGACGCCGGCCGGGATCACTGGCCCAAGGTATTCAGCGTGCTGCTCGCGGGGGGCGGCATCAAGGCAGGCACCGTCTATGGTTCGTCCGATGCGATCGCAGCCGAACCACAAGACAATCCGCTCACCGTCGAGGATCTGGCAACGACCGTCTACCACTGTCTGGGCATCGTCGCTGACAAAGAGCTGATGGCCCCCGGGAACCGTCCCGTCGAGATCGTCGACGGTGGCAAGGTTCGCAACGACCTACTGGCCTGACCGGGAGTCCTCTGACCGCAATCGGAAGCCATCGAGCCGCGTCATGATCATGCACTGTTTCATCAAGCGACTGCGGATAGCCTTTGCCGGCCGGATGGTGGGGGCGTTGTCTCTTCTGCTGGCAAGTGTGGCGGCGGCCGCGCTCGTGCCGGCCGCCGCAGCTCGGGCGGAACTCACGATCGACCGCATCGAACCGGCCGGCGGCCCTCGCGGAACAGAACTCGAGATCACGCTCGCGGGAAAGGAATTCGTCGATCCGGAGCAGCTCTGGTTTGAGGACGGGGCCATTGCGGTGCTCTCGCTGACGGCCGTCGACGCCACCCATGCCAAGGCCACGATCCGCATTCCGGAGGACTGCCCGCTCGGCCTGCATCGGCTACGGCTCCGCACAAAGCAGGCGCTTTCCGAACTACGGATGTTTCGAGTCGGCAGCCTGCCCCAGTCGGCGGAGGTGGAACCCAACAACGACCCTGTGTCGGTGATGTCGAACGGCCAACCGCCGGCCGTCGTGCACGACGGCCGCACGATCACCGGTGTGATCACTGGCGAAGACATTGATTGTTTTCCGGTGCGGGCTGCCGCCGGAGAAAGGATCTCCGTGGCCATCGACGGCATCCGGCTCGATCAGGAGATGTTCGATCCTTTCATCGAGATCGTGGATGATCGCGGTTTTGTGCTGGCCGCCTGCGACGACCACCCGCTCCTGGGGCAGGACGCGATGCTTGCCGTGACGGCGCCCGCTGACGGCATCTATTGTCTGCGGGTGCGCGAGAGCGCGTATGGTGGCAACAGCGGCTGTGTCTATCTGCTGCACGTTGGCAGGTTTCCGGTGCCGCATGTGGCCTGGCCGCCGGGCGGCGTTCCGGGAGCGAAGCTCGACGTCGAGTGGCTGGGGGATCCGTCCGGACCGTTCCGCACGACAGTCGTGCTGCCAACGCAGGGCGACCAGACAGGGCTGGCCGAGGTATGGCCCGAGCGGGATGGCCTGGTGTCCCCGGTCGGCGTGCCCGTTCGGATCTCGAGCGTGGCGGCCACGACGGAGTCGGAGCCAAACGACGAGCCGACCCTGGCCACGCGGGTTTCGGCGCCGGCAAACGTCGTCGGCCGGATGGACGCCGCGGAGGATGTCGACTGGATTCGCGTCGAGGCGGCGAAGGGATCGTCGTGGCGGATTCGCGGCCGTGGCCGCCGACTGGGTTCGCCCATCGACCTGGTCGTCAACCTTCACCGGGACGATGCAAAGCGGGAGAAGATCACCGGCAACGACGACGCCGACGGCCCCGACAGCGACGTCAGGGTCAAGACGCCCGACCAGGGCTCGTTTCTGATCCGCGTCAACGATCATCAGCGACGGGGAGGAGCCGAGTTTGTCTACTGGATCGACATCGAGCCATCGGAACCGGGTGTCACCGTATCGGTGCCGCCGGGGCGATCCAATTCGCAAGAACGGCTCGTGGCCTCGGTTCCGCGTGGCAATCGCACTGCGCTGGTCTTCAACACAACGCGAAACGACTACGACCAAGACGTGCAACTGGCCTTCTCGGGCCTGCCGGCGGGAGTGAGGGCGATCGTGTCGCCGGCCGTGGGCAAGGCCCCGGGTAGCATCGTAGTCTTCGAGGCCACGGCGGAGGCCGCCCCGGCCGCGAGCATGGCGACGGTCGCCGTACAGTCGATCGCGACTGGTGACGCAGCCGCCAACACTGGTAACGCAGCCGCCAACACTGGTAACGCAGCCGCTACGATCGGCGGCCTGCGGCAGACGACCGAGCTTGTCTTTGGCCAGCCGAATAACGCGACCTACCGCACGAGCGTGAGCGACCGCCTGCCTGTCGCCGTTGTGGAAGGGGCGAACATCCGCATCGAGGTCGAGCCCCCGGTGGTTCCGCTGGTGCGGCGGGGCAGCATGGACCTGCGGGTGAAGATCGTCCGCGAGCCAGGTTTCACCGGTAAGATCAAGCTGTCGTTACCCTTCAAGCCGCCCGGCATCGGCGCTGCTGCGGCGGTCGAGGTGGGGGAAAACGAGACCGAGGCGGTCTACCCGATCAACGCCACGGCCGATGCGAGCCTGAATGAGTGGCCGCTCGTGGTCACCGCGGCAGTCAAGGCCAAAGACAGCCTCTCGGGTTGGGTGTCGAGTCTGCCGGTCACCGTTCGCGTCGCCGAGCCGCTCGTTGAACTGGCCGCGGAGAAGGCTGTCACTGAGCCAGGTCGCGACACCCAGATCATCTGCAAGGTGACCAAGAGCGGTTCGTTTGAGGGTCTTGCCAAAGTCAAACTGATGGGGCTGCCGGCGAAGACCGAGGCGCCCGAGCTCGACCTCGCGGCGACCGCGACGGAACTGGTGTTTCCCGTCTCCATCGCGGCCGACGCCCCTGTCGGCCGACACGAAAACGTCTTCTGCCAGGTTCGCGTGCCGATGGCGGGCACATGGGTCGTGCACGCGATGCCCGGCACCCATCTCCGCATCGACAAACCGTTGGCGAAGCCACCATCGAAGCCCGACAAAGCCGCTGCTGCAGGCCAGAGGGCCGACGCCACGAAATCGGCCGTCACCCCGAAAAAGGAGTCAGGCTCGTGAGGATGCCACTGTCTGGAATCCTGACCGTAATTGCCTGGCTGGGATGCCTGGGCAGCGGCCTGCGGGCCGCCGAACCGGTTGCCATCGCGGTCTATCCACCCGTCGTCCAGCTCGACTCCGCCCGCGATAGCCAGCAGATCATCGTGCAGGCAAGGCTCGCCGACGGCCGCACGACCGACATCACCGGGCTGGCAGCCGTCAGTCTGTCGGACCCGAAACTGGCCACACTTGAACGAGCCTCGCTCGACACGTCCACCGGGCACTCGGGCCGTCTGGTGCTCCGACCGGTCGCCGACGGTGATGGATCGATCCTTGTCTCGTATGGAGGCCAGGAGGTTTCGGTGCCTCTCCGCGTGGTTTCGGCGACATCCAATCCGCCCCTCTCTTTTCGACTCGACGTGATGCCGGTCTTCGCGCGGGCGGGCTGCAACATGGGCAGCTGCCACGGGGCCGCGCGCGGCAAGGATGGTTTTCGGCTGTCGCTCTTCGGCTTCGATCCGGCGGGCGACTACCACCGCATCACCCGCGAATTGCCGGGGCGACGAATCGATCTCGGCAATCCCCGAGCCAGCCTGCTGTCGCTCAAGGCCACGGGGGCTGTGCCACACACCGGCGGCAAACGGTTTGAAGCCGATAGCGACCTCGCCTCACGGATCGAGCAGTGGATCGCCGCCGGTGCACCGGACGATCCGGGGCCCGATCCAGCCAAGAGCGTGCCGGCGATCGTAACGCTCGACCTCTATCCGCCAACGGCCTTGCTCGAGTCTGGCGGCCCGCCACAGCCGCTCGTCGCGGTCGCCCGCTTTTCCGATGGCACGGATCGGGACGTCACCGATCTGGTGTGGTATGGGTCGAGCAACGAACCGACGGCGCAGGTTACCCCCGCCGGAGTGGTCTCACCGGGAGCCCGCGGCGAGGCATTCGTGATGGCCCGCTACGACACGATCACGACCGGCGTCCCGCTGATCATCGTCCCCAAGAATCTGGTCTTCACGTTCCCCGATGGCAGCAAGCAGGGCGGCCATACCTGGATCGACGAACTCGTCGATGCCAAGCTGGCCAGCCTGCGAATTGCGCCGTCAGACGTGTGTGACGACGAGACCTTCCTGAGGCGGGTCACACTCGATCTTATCGGCCTCGTGCCAACCCCCGACGAACGGGCCGCATGGCTGGCCGACACGGCGCCCGGCAAGCGAGCCCGCGTGGTCGAGGAGCTCATGACACGCAAGGAGTTCGTCGAACTCTGGGTGATGAAGTGGGCGGAGATTCTGCAGATCCGCTCGCAGGGCAACGACGTCAGCCCCAAGGCTGCGATTCTCTACCACCAGTGGCTCGACCGTCGCATCGCGGCCAATGAGCCCGTCGACACCATGGTGCGGGATCTGCTCACCGCCTCCGGAGGCACGTTCGACAATCCCGCCACCAACTATTTTCAACTCGAACGCAACACCCTCAAGTTGACCGAAAACGTGGCCCAGGCATTCCTCGGCATGCGAATCCAGTGCGCGCAGTGTCACAATCATCCATTCGATCGCTGGACGATGGACGATTACTACGGCTTCGCCGCCTTCTTCACGCAGATCGGTCGGAAGCGGGCCAGCGATCCGCGGGAAGCGATCGTCTTCGACTCCGGCAGCGGCGACATGAAGCATCCGGTCACGGGCAAGCCGGTGCCGCCGACCTTTCTCGGGGGGGGACAGGCAGCGGTGTCGGACCGCGACCGCCGCCAGGCGGTGGCGGCGTGGATCACCTCGCCCGACAACCCGTTCTTCGCCCGCCACATCACGAACCTGACATGGGCACATTTTCTTGGCCGCGGCATCGTGCATGAACCAGACGACGCGCGGGTCAGCAATCCGCCATCGAATCCCGCGCTGCTCACCGAACTCAGCCGCCGTTTCGCCGCCTCTGGCTGGGATTTCCGCGTGCTCGTCCGCGACATCGTCAACTCGCAGACCTACCAGCGGTCGAGTGAATGGAACGAATCAAACCGCACCGACAGCGTCAACTTCTCGCATGCTGCCGTTCGCCGGGTGCGTGCGGAGGTGCTGCTCGACGTGCTGGCCGAGGTGACCGAGACCAAGAACAAGTTTCCCGGCATGCCGCTCGGAGCCCGCGCCGTGCAGGTGGCCGACGGTCGCACGACCACCTACTTTCTCACGACATTCGGACGGGCGACCCGCGAGGATGTCTGCACCTGCGCTGTCAGCATGGACCCAAGCCTGTCGCAGGCGTTGCACCTGCTCAATGGCGACGCCGCCAACGACCGGATCCGGCAGGGGAAATTGATCGAGCGGCGGCTCGCGGCGGGAAGCAGTCCGACGGCGGTCATCGATGAACTCTTCGTCCGCTGCTACTGCCGGATGCCCACCGAGCGGGAGCGGATCGAGACGCTCGTCAACGTTGTCGGTGCCGCCGACACCAGGCAGGCGCTCGAAGACGTCTTCTGGGCGCTGTTGAACTCACCGGAATTCATCTTCAACCACTGAGATGGCCCAACCATGTCCAGCCGCCACAGGAGCCACGGCCGCCACGGGAGCCAGTTCTGCTCCGTCTTCATGCTTGCGGCGGTCACCGCCGCCATGGCCCATGCCGCCGACGCCCCGCCCACGTTTGAAGAGCACGTGCTGCCGATCTTTCGCGAAAAGTGCTGCGGCTGCCACAACCCCGATAAGAAGAAGGGAGGGCTCGATCTCACGAGCCATGGCCAGACGATGGCAGGAGGGAGTTCCGGGGAGGTGGTCGCGGCGGGGGACGCCGATGGATCCTATCTCTGGCAGTTGGCCAGCCATGCCTCCGAACCAAAAATGCCGCCAGAGTCTGACGCACTCGCCCCTGAGTTGCTCGATGTCATCAAACGCTGGATCACTGGGGGCGCGATCGCACGCGTGGGTGGACCGGCCGTTGCCCGCAAGACGACGGCCCTGACGCTCGCTGCCGACGCGATGTCCGCTCCGGAGGGCCCGCCGGTGATGCCTCCGCGGCTCTCCCTGGAAGTGATCACTGAGGCTTCCCGTCCTACGACGATCACGGCCTTGGCGGCCTCGCCGCACGGGGAACTGGCGGCTGTGGGCGGCCGTGGGCAACTGCTGCTGCATCACACGACGTCGCTCGACCTGATCGGCGTGCTGCCGTTCCCGGAAGGCGTGATCAAGACGGTCCGCTTCACCCGGAATGGGAAACTACTGCTGGCGGCCGGGGGGGAGGCCGCCAAGAGCGGGCGGGCGGTGGTCTGGGACGTTGCCAGCGGCACGCGGATGTCCGTTCTGGGTGACGAATACGACGAGGTGCTGGCAGCCGATCTCTCACCGGATCAGAGGCTGGTGGCGGTGGGCGGCCCCGCGAAGATCGTGCGACTGCTGACGACCGCCGATGGCTCGGTGGAAAGTGAACTCCGCAAGCACACCGATTGGGTGACGGCGCTCGAGTTCTCACCAGCGTCTTCTGCGGCGGGAGACCTTCTCGCCACGGGCGACCGTGCAGGCAATCTCTTCCTGTGGGAGCCGCGTGGTGGTCGTGAGTATGGCACGCTCAAGGGGCATACGGCTGCGATCACCTCAATGGCTTGGCGTCCGGATGGAGGCCTGCTCGCCACGGTGTCGGAGGACGGATCGCTGCGACTCTGGGATCCGAAGAACTCGTCGCAGGTCAAGACCTGGCAGGCGCATGCGGGCGGCGCAGAGAGCGTGGCCTGGCTGCGGGACGGTCGCCTCGTCACCACGGGCCGTGACCGCCGCGTAAAACTCTGGGCGGCAGACGGCAAAATGGAGCGGGAGACCCCGGCACTCGCCGACGTCGGCACGCGGGTGGCAATCGCCGCCGACGGGGGCCGCATCTTTGCCGGCGACTGGAGCGGCGCGGTGACGGTGTTCACCACCGTCGACGCGGCCCAGGTCGGCATGCTCGACACCAATCCCGCACCACTGGCCCGGCGGCTTGGGGATGCTGAAAAACTGCTGGCGAATGCATCCGCCGCCGACCAGATCGCCGCAGAGAAGGCCAAGACGACCGCCGATGCCATGCAGGTGGCCGAATCGCAGGTGGCCGCGGCCCGCAAGGCGTTGGAGGAGGCGGAGGAAGCCGCGCAGGCCGCTCACGCCGGGCAGCAGGCGGCAGCCAAGAGGGTCGACCGCTGGCGGGCGGAAGTGGAGTTCTCGCGGTCGCAGTCGATTCCGGCGAAATAGGCCCCCCGATCCAATCCTGTTCGCCATGCCGCGGGCCGCCCCATCGTGGCGGGCGGCCATCCCCTGCCGCATACGCCTGGCCCCCGCAGCCTGCCCCCCTGCAGCCTGCCCCCCTGCAGCCTGCCCCCCTGCAGCCTGCCCCCCCGCAGCCTGGCCTCCGCAGCCCGCCCAGTGCACCGGCCTCGACGTGTCGGCGATCGGCTACTCTTGCTTCGGCGCACTCCTTTCCCCATGATCCCGCCCCGCGAAAAGCGTGGTGCAAGAGGCTGGGCAGAGGAGCGGTGCTGTGGCCGGATTCGGGAATCAACTGTGGTGCCTGCCTGCCACCGGCATTCGTGCGGCAGCACGACCGTTGTTGATCGTCGCGGGCCTGATCGTGTTGGCCTGGGCCCCGCCCTTCACAGTCGCCGCTGAGCCGACCCCGACGGACAGCGCCCTGCCCCTGCCGATCATCGAAGCCGGCACGCTGGTGGAAGATCCCGGCCGCGACCGCTGGAACCGGGTCGTGCTCCTGGCCACGCCGCGCTTTACCAGCGGCGACGTAGACGACGTCTCAGAGGCGATCAAGGAGACCGTCGCCAGGTTCACATTCGCAATCCTCGCCACGGTGCGGCCGGCACCGGCTGGCAGCGACGACACTGGCCCACGTCACGAGCTGGTCGAGGTCGGTGTGGGCTACTGCACGCTGGTGCATGAACAACTGACCGTGGTCGCCCCCGATGCGACACTCGACGGCATGTCGCTCGACTTTCTCGCGAAGCAGGTGCTGACGGCCAAGCAGAAGACGCTCAGAGACATGCTCTGTGTCGGACGGCATGGTCAGGCCGTCGTGTTCGACGCCCCCACGCTCATGCTACGGGACGACGACCACAAGGATCTCCTTGTCAGGCACCTCGTGCGACTTGAGCCGGAATCCGGCACCTGCTCGACCTGCACCTGGCTCGTGGCAACCGACGACGCCGGCAGTCGCAAGCCGCTGGAAGACCCGTTGCGGATCGTCGCCGAAGGCACCCGCGAAGAGCGGCCCATCCACGTGGACGGCGGAC
>JBIIFB010000211.1:0-5599 GCA_044237545.1 Pirellulales bacterium | reverse complement strand
CGGAAACGTCACAGGTTCCCCCTTGGGATCGGTGGCGTCGAACTCCCTGCCGTCGATGTGTGTGCCGCGGTAGTGGGCGGCCACCGAGTCGTCAGGGGCGGGACTTGGTCCGTCGCCCGCCCGCAGAACCTCATACTGCAGGCCACTCGGGAGCGTCACAACGCCCGGCTTCTGGCCGTTGGCCCGCGAAAACTCGGACGCTTTCGCCAGATTGACCTTGGCCGCCTCAGCCATCCGTTTCCCAAATTCCTGCTCCCGCGCCCGCATGCGGGCGTCGAAGGCCTCAAGCGTCTGTTCGATCTGCTGCTCGCTCAGCCGGCGACGCTGTCCGAGAACGGCATCCGACAGGCCGCGGGCGAGGGCCGCGACATCGACGGGAGGTTCCTGATCCTTGAAGTCAGCGGCGATACGGCTGCCGATCCGCAGCCCCAGCGCATAGCCGAGCATCGCGGCAGGAGTGTCTGCCCCCTCGTTCGCCAGGCGCGTGGCGGCTGGATTCGCCGCAGGCAGTTCCCCGGTGGACTGCGCCCTCGCAGACGGTGGAGCCAAGGCACACATGCCTACGAGCGCACACCACACCACACGAGCAGACCCGGTCACACGCCGACCGCCTGCGGTCACAACGTGGCTTCTCGATCGCTGGTTCATGCCGACTCCCCTCTCCTGTTCGTATTCATGTTCATGTTCATGCCCCACTCGCGCTCCGCGTCACGCCTCCGCGGCGCCACTGCGGCCTGGTCGGCCGATCGCCCCCTTTGTCAATTCGAGGAACGCGGTCTCCAGATTGACCTCCTGCTCCCGCATCGAGAGCAGCCGGTGGCCTTCGGCGATCAGCCTGGCCGCCAACGGAGACGGATCGTCGATTCCATCGGCGAGGGTGACAAGTATCTCACCGTCTCGGACAGTCACTTCGGCGGCCTCGGGCGATGTCTCGAGGAGCCGGGCCGCCTGCTCAGGCGGCCCGGACAGCCGAAAGCGGATCACCGGCCGGCCGCGAACCTGCGACAGCAGATCCTGCACGTTGCCGCAGGCCAGCAGGCGTCCATATTCGATGATGCCGACCCGATTGCAGATGTCAGCGAGTTCCGGAAGGATGTGGCTGGACACGAGGATTGTCTTGCCAAGCCCCTGCAGCCGCTTGAGCAGTCCTCGCATCTCGATCCGCGCCCGGGGATCGAGACCGCTGGCCGGTTCGTCGAGCAGGAGCACCTGCGGATCGTGCAGCAGCACGCGAGCCAGCCCCAATCGCTGCGTCATGCCGCGGGAGAGACTCGTCACCAGTTCGTCACGCTTGAAGGCCAGATCGACCAGTTCCAGCGACCGCTCGGCCACACTCCGCCGTGCCGGACCATCGATCCGATAGGCGGCCGCGAAGAACTCGAGGTATTCGATCACCCGCATGTCGTCATAGACGCCGAAAATATCTGGCATGTAGCCGATCGCCCGCCGGATCTCACGCGGATGGGTGTAGATGGAATACCCGCAGACGTAAGCCTCTCCCCAGGTCGGGGCAAGGAGCGTGGAGAGGATGCGGATCGTGGTCGTCTTGCCGGCACCGTTGGGCCCGATGAAGCCGAAAAGGTCCCCCTTTTCAAGCTTGAGATCGAGCGATTCCAGCGCGTAGAAATCGCCATATTTCTTGGTCAGGTCGATCGTTTCAATCATGGCACTGCTGCGTTGAGGGATGTTTGGGAACTGGGGGCCGCGGCTGCCGACCGCACCAGAGGGATTACGATCCGCCAGAGGGCGGACTGCCCGGGCATCGGGGGCACCGTGGCTGACGCATCGCCACCGCCGAGCGTCTTGGGCTGGCACTGCCATGCGACGAGCGACGGACCGAGCCCCACCAGCACCGCGCGTTCGAGCGGCAGGAGAGGCGAAAGATCCAACCGGGCAAGTCGCCCCGGTTCGAGCGACGTGTAGCCGCTGCCTCCGGCGGCCGCGTGAAAGCCGGCGACTTCGAGAATCCGGAGCGGATCCCGCTCGCCGATGTCCCAACGGACAGCGACATCACGATCCTTGTTCAGCGTGCGGCGGGTGAGCGCGCCGGCGAGCGATCGGGGGCCCCGGCTTGCACCCGGCTCGAAACGCTCTCCCGGCCCGAGCGAGCCGACCTCGTACAACCAGCCGGCATGGGCGAGAACAACGCCCTGGAGTGGAAACGGCAGGCGGTTGGTCACCGCGCCCCGCAGCGTCCCCTGCCCTTCCCGCTCGAGCGTCGACGCGACGGCGGATGCCGCCGCATGGCCAATGATTTCCGCCTCGAACAGCCGGCTTGACGAGGCGGCGATCGGCACGCTGTCGATCGTCGCGGCCGAACCGCCGTATCGATAGTCGGTCGCTGCCAGCGACGGGTGCGGCGAGGCGGCATCGGTGCCGCCGATCCCACGACCGCATGCCGCAAACCAGCTGACCGCATTCCCGTCCGACCTGTCCGCACCAGCCGTGGCGACCGGTAACAGGACCGTGTCAGGCCCAACCGTCAGGTCGAGCCGGGCATTCATCGGCGACCAGATGCCGGCGAACGACGAAGAGCGTATCAGGCCGCTGCCCATGTCGATGTCGACCAGCGACGCGGCGGATGTCTGCCACTTCGTGCCCTTGAAACGCTGGCCAGCCGCCCATGCCAGACTGCTCGCTAGAACGACCAGCAGAGGCAGCGAGAGCCATGCCATCCACGCAGAACGCCGACCTCCGACCGCGCCGCCCGAGACCAGCCACCAGTCGAGTGGATAGAGGCAGGCGACGTAGAGAATCCCCAGCCCTGCGATCACCTCGAAGGGTATCGGGGCCACACCCGGAAACAGGTCAATCGCCTGGCGGAGCTGGCCGGCCAGATCGAACGACGCACGATCGGTTTCGCCCGCGCGGCCCGCGTCCTGCCCTGCCCGACGTCCACGCAGCATTTCCACCAGCAGCGACTCGCTCCCAGACCAGTTACGAAATGGCTGCTGATCGAGGTCAACGCCGGCCCACACGATCGTTCCCAGACCGTAGGCCCGCCGCACGACAAGCGGGAGATCGGTCGCCCCGCGACCCTCGAACGCCTCGACACTTCCCTCGATCGCCTGCGGTGTTTTGAACAGCGGCATTTCCAGCCCTGAAAATGCGGCCTTCTCGAGCGGGCGGTTGGCCCGCGCGTAGGTCTCGAGCGCGTTGCCACGACGCAGGGGCACCAGTTTCGCAACCGGCCCCGGTAACCACTCGGCGGCCGGGGAGCCGGCGGCCTCGATCCCGGCCGCGGTCGCACCGGCGGTGAAAACCAGTTGCCCCCCCTGTCGTACCCAGTCGTCGATGCCGCGGAGCACGGCTGGGTCGAAGGCTGTAACCGAGCGGCCGCAGACGATGATCGAATCGGCGCCGTCGAAGTCTCGCGCCGTGCGGCCCAGCCTGGTGCCCCCCCCTACCCCGACGGCGGCGGGCACCGGAGCACCGATCGCCACCACCCGCGGCCGCGTGCCATCGTCGCGGGCCAGAAGCCGCGAGGCACGTTCGGCGGCAGGCAGATCGCCGAGAACGAGCAGCACCGATTCGGTCGCAGGCATGGCCGCCGGCAACGACTGCTCCACGATGGCCGTCATGCCGACATTGCCGACCATGGCCGCCATGCCTGTATGGGGCGTCCGGTCGTGCCCGCCAGCCGCCGGAACCTGCTCGACCCTGACACGGGCCGAGGGCCGACCAAACCGTACAGTCACCCGTGCCACGCCCCTGCCGTCGGCACCACGCTCGACAGCCGCCTCCGGCGAGCGGACAAACTGCCCGTCGGGATCCTCGACCCACACGCAGACAGCCGCCGGGTCGCCCGCAGCCGGCGCGTCGCCCGCAGCCGCCGGGTCGCCCGGAACACCAACCGCGGGAAACTCGACCGATAGCGGCGTCCAGGAGCCGGTCCGATAGACACCGTCAAATCCCACCCGTAATTCCGGGGGAGCCGCTGCCACGGCATCCGTCGCCAGCGCCAGCAGAGACGCCAGCAGAGAGGCCATCGCCAGCATGAGAGCAATCATGGCTTCTCCGCATCCGGGCAGACACAGGCCAACTTGCCGCAGCCGGGGCAGCCGGCGCCGTATTTGCGGGCCACGGCTTCTTCGAGATCGACGTTGACGACGTTGGCGATCGTGGCCAGCCAGGCCAGCACGTCGGCAAATTCGAGCGACTGTTCCTCGTGGGTGCCGCTCCGGAGCGCCGTGGCCAGTTCACCGATTTCTTCCGTGAGCCACATGAACGTCCCCTCGACACCCCGCGACGCGTCCTTGTCGTGATACATGCCACGGATCAACTGCTGGAATTCGCGAAGCGTCATTGGTGGGCTGCCTGTGGAGCGAAGGCGGTTCGTTCGTGAGTCTGCCAAAGAGGCGATCGCGGCACAAACCAGGGATAGATCGCCGGCACGACGAAGGCGGTCAAGAGTGTCGAAGTAATGATGCCGCCGATCACCACGGTCGCCAGCGGCTGTTGGATTTCGGCGCCGGCACTCGTGGCAAGCGCCATGGGCAGGAAGCCGAGGCTCGCCACCAGTGCCGTCATCAGCACCGGACGGATCCGGACCTCCGCGGTGGCGATCGCCGCCTCGCGGGGGGCGAGTCCGCCCTGCCGCGCATGCTCGGCCCCGGCGACCCAGACCAGACCGTTGAGCACCGCCACGCCGAAGAGCGCCACAAAACCGACTCCGGCCGCGATCGAGAACGGCATGCCCCGCAGGGCGAGCGCCGCGATGCCCCCTGACGCCGCCACCGGCACCGCGAAAAAAATGAGCGACGCCAGCCGCAGAGACTTGAAGCTCGTGTAGAGCAGCAGGGCGATGAGCCCCAGCACGACCGGCGTGATCAGCATCAGCCGCCGGCTGGCGGAGAGAAGGTTTTCGAAGTCGCCCCCCCACCGCAAGGCATAGCCGGCCGGCAGCCTGATCTGCTGCGCGATGGACGCCTGAGCCTCCTGCACGAAGCTCGCCACGTCGCGGCCGCGGACGTTCGCCGAAACGAACGTGCGTCGCCGGGAATTTTCATGCTCGACCGAGGGGGGGCTTTCGGCGGTGGTGATGTCGGCCAACTCCCCCAGTGGCACTGGCCGCCCGCCCGCCGCCCCGACCGGAATCTGCGGCAGTCGCTCGGCATCCTCCCGCCATTCCGGCGGGAACTTCACCACGAGCGGATACCGCGGCCGGCCCTCGTAAATCACGCCGGTCTGGATGCCACCCATGGCCGATACGGTCCGCATCACCTCGACGCCGTCAATGGCATGGCGTGCCAGCTGATCCGGCCGCGCGACGATCTGCATCGTGGGCACGTTGGCCTGCCAGTCAGCCCGCACATCGGCAGAGCCGCGGATCCCCCTGAGCACTCCCTCGATCTGCTTGCCGAGAGTGCCCAGCGTGTCGAGATCGTCGCCATAGATCAGCACGGCCACGTCAGCCTTCACCCCCGCCACCAGTTCGTCGACCCGCATCTCGATCGGCTGGCTGAAACCGAAGTTGGCTCCCGGCACCACGTCCGACAGCGATGCCGACATCCGTTCGACAAGCTGGTCACGGGTCACGCCCGCCGGCCATTCGGCACGGGATTTGAGCATCACCCAGACGTCGGTCTGCTGCACCCCC
>JBIIFB010000061.1:0-18004 GCA_044237545.1 Pirellulales bacterium | reverse complement strand
GCCACGGGGGAGCCACGGGGGAGCCACGGGGGAGCCACGGGGGAGCCACGGGGGAGCCACGGGGGAGCCACGGGGGAGCCACGGGGGAGGCACGGGGGAGCCGGAGGGACGAAGGGGCGGCCGGAAGGGGCGAAGGGGGGAGCCGGGATCGGCGGAAGCTCGACGAGCGTTGGAATTTCGCCCTCAAGAGCCCAGCACCACTATCACGCCCCACGGCGAAAGTCCCCGCGAAGGAGACTTCTGCCGGCCCGGCGGCATGTGGCAGGCGACGGTCGGAAGCAGCGGCGGTGGAAGGGGCGGCCTCAACTCCCGGACAAGTTAAAAACTTGCCGCCACGAGGGAGGCACGGGGGAGCCGGAGGGAAGAAGGGGCGGCCGGAAGGGGCGAAGGGGGGAGCCGGGATCGGCGGAAGCTCGACGAGCGTTGGAATTTCGCCCTCAAGAGCCCAGCACCACCATCACGCCCCACGGCGAAAGTCCCCGCGAAGGAGACTTCTGCCGGCCCGGCGGCACGTGGCAGGCGACGGTAGGAAGCAGCGGCGGTGGAAGGGGCGGCCTCAACTCCCGGACAAGTTAAAAACTTGCCGCCACGAGGGAGGCACGAGGGAGGCACGAGGGAGCCGGAGGGAAGCAGCGGCGGTGGAAGGGGCTGACTCAACTCCCGGACAAGTTAAAAACTTGCCGCCACGAGGGAGCCACGAGGGAAGCACGGGGGAAGCGACAGGGTGCCTCGGCCCTTCCTGCCCCTAAGCGGGAGGGTCTCCAAACCCGCCGTAAGTCCAACAAAACCGATGCAAACAGGTAATTGTGGCAATACAGGAAAGATGGGTGGTTTGGCGTGGTATGCGGATTTTCTCAGCGAGGCTAGGTTCAAAGCCTCGAGTCCGCTGGGATTCGGTGGCCTTTCACGAACGAAACCTCTTGGAGACGTCTTCTTCTGCCCGATGACAGGACAGAAGGGTTCGTTCACGGGGAGCAAGTCATGATCAGCGTCCGCAATGCAGTCCGCTCTGGGCGGGTCTCTTTCGCCTCGGTTCTTCGTGCAGACAGCCTGGGCGGACGTCCACGCTTCAGTCTTGCCATGGCCGCTGCCCTGGCTTTCGCTGCGTTTGCCTGCGGGGGAGCGTCTGCCTCCGATCGCTGGCTGACCAGCTATGAGACCGCCATGGAAACCGCACGCGACACGGGCCGGCCGGTCCTCACGATCTTCACGGGCAGCGACTGGTGCCCCCACTGCCGGACCCTCGAAGACAACGTCCTCTCCACGGAGACGTTTCTCAACTGGGCTGAAGACCGTGTTGTCCTCCTGATGATCGACCTGCCACAGCACGGCATCACCCAGGCGGTCCGTTCCGAGAGGTCGCAGGTCTGCATCAAATACGGTATTCGCACGTTTCCCAGTGCCCTGCTGATCGGGACAGACGGCCAGAAACTGGCCGTGCAGTCCGGGTACACGGGCCAACCGGCCCCGACGTGGGTTGCCCAGTTTGCCAGCCACGTTCCCGCCCCGAAGGAGGCGATGGCGAGCCAAACCACAGGGCAGGTGCTGCCGTCGCTCGACAGTGCCGTGGAATCGGCAAAAACCTCGAAGCGGCCCATCCTGCTCCTCGTGTCCAAGACCGGCGATTCCAATGCCTCCTCACGGGTGGCCTCCCTGATCAAGGATCCTGAGTTTGAGGCGTTCGCCCACGACAATTTCGTGGTGGCAACGGTGCCGGCCACCGATCAGAACGGCTCCCAATCGTCCCAAGACCTCGAGCAACTGCTCGGCGGCGTGGAACTTGGGCCGGACGCTGTTGAATTGATCGTGACCGACGATGGCCAGACGCCCCTCTTCAGTCAGTCGGCGACGCAACCCTCGCAGCGGCTCGTCAGCGGACTCCGGCGATTTCTCGTAGCCCGGCAGACGGCCCGAAACTTCAGTCCTCGTCGCTAGAAAGCCAGAGACCTCGCACAGCAGCCAGAGACTTGGGCACGCCGGATTCCCGTGGGCGGGTTTTCAACGTGCCCTTGCCCGGGACCGTGCCCCATGCCCGGGCCAACCACCCGCCCTGGCCGACAACACTGCACTGGCCGAGGCGGGAATCGAACCCGCACGGAGATCACTCTCCACAGGATTTTAAGTCCCGTGCGTCTGCCTATTTCGCCACTCGGCCGTCATTCCCACGCAGCGGTCTCCGCACGACCCGCGGCGTATCGCTCGACCGTTATGCCGCAGCGACTGGAATAGCCGTCTGATCGTATCCCCGACAGAACGCCTGCTGCAAATCGTAACCGGCCCGCGAACCGACTACACTTGGGACTTCTGAGAGACTTTCCCGGCCCCGAAGGACCGCTCCTTGAATCAGCAGCCTGACGCCGTCGCGATCCTGCCCGGCATCGATGGTTTTCTCGGATCGCGGGCCTCCTTTGGGATGGATCTGGTGCTGGTGGGACTCATCGCCCTGCTCCCGGTGATGGCCTGGAGCATTCACCTGGTGCGAAATCGCCGGGCGTATGCCGCTCACAAGCGGCTGCAGATCTTTATCGCCGCGGCACTCCTGGCGGCAATCGTGGTTTTTGAGATCGACGTCAGGCTCGTCAGCGACTGGAAGGTCCGCGCCGCGGCGGCGGGCCAAAACCCCTGGTGGCCCGTCGGGGTCTTGACGGCGCTCGCCATCCATCTCGTCTTTGCAGTCTCGACCCTTGTGCTCTGGGTCTGGGTGCTCTGGGAGGCCATCCTCCGGTTTCCAGTGCCGCCGATACCGGCCGGCCATGGACCCCGGCACCGAGTCATGGCCCGACTCGCGGCCATCGATCTGGTCATGACCGCAGTCACGGGCACGATCTTCTACTGGCTGGCCTTCGTGGCCACCCGCTGACGCCCCTCCGCACGCCCTTCGGCCGCAGCGACCCAGCGGCAGATCGAGAGGCCGCCAAAATAGAGCACGCAGAGCGGAATCGCCAGAAACAAGAGACTGTAGGGATCCGCAGGCGTCAGCACGGCCGACACCACGAAGATGACGATCACCGCAACCCGCCACTGGGCCGCGTAGGTGGCCGCATCAAAGACGCCGATGCGTTCCAGAAAGAGCATCACCAACGGCAGCTGGAATCCCAGCCCGAAGCCGATTGGCAGGATGAGCACGAACCCCATCCACTCGCTGATCCGCGGGTCGGGATCGAGTCCGAGCCATTCGTTGAATTCGAGCAGGTAGTCGAGCACGAAATCAAAGACAAAGAAGAACGCCAGCGACACGCCGGCCAGGAAGAGCGCCACGCTGATCGGCAGAAAAAGCCAGACCCAGCGTTTTTCATGGGGATAGAGCCCGGCCGCCACGAACGTCCAGAGCTGGTAGAAGATCCAGGGGCTCGCGAGCACCACGCCCGAGAGCAGTGCAGCCTTCACGTAGATCCCGAAAGCTTCCTGCGCGCTCAAGGTCGTGATGCTCACCCGCGGGTCTCGCGACAATGGCTGCCAGAGGAGCATGGGCACGAGCGAGTCGAGCAAGAAGGCGGGGGCCGGAGTCCCTGCTGCAGTCGGAGTCCCTGCTGCTACCGGCTCACCCATCCCATTGACGGTCGCGGTCGGAGCGCTTGAAAAACGCACCGCTGGCTCGTCGGCAGCCTCGCCCAGCACCCGCCGCAGCCTGTCGGGATGAACCTCCCGAAGGTCGAACGACATGCCATGCCGCTCCACGGCATCCACGATCTCATCGCGCGAGTAGGGCAGGGGAGGGCCTCCGGCCTGCCGCGGCTGCCATGTGTCGAACGTCTCGATCGCCCGCTCAGTGTAATACTTGCCGAGCGCCCGCCGCAGTGGCTGCTCGATCAGGTGCACGACCGGCCGGGCCACTAAAAACCCCACGAGCACGGCCACCGAGAGTCCGAGTGCCGCTCGGATCAGGCAGACCCGCAGCTCCTCGAGATGCTCACCAAAGGTCATGGTCGAGCTTTGAAACAGGTCTTCGTCGGAGAGTCGCGGCATGCGTCGTGTGCCCATCTGGCCGGTGATTCCGGCGGCTGTGAATGCGTGTCTGGGCGGAAGAACCGTCCTGGCCCCGGCCAGCGATGTTCGACCGCGACCTTCGACTTATACTCCAAAAACAGTCTTTCTGCCGGGTGCATCCGGCACTTCCCGGATGGTCGCCATGCCGAGCCTGTCGAGAACGTCCCGCTTCGTCCACACAACCGTTGTCGGCGTCTGCCTGGTAGCGACCGCTTTGGCGAACGACCCGGTGGCCAGCCCGATTGCCGCACAGGCCGCCGAGCCCGGGCGGGCAGGCATCGAATCCCGAGCCCCAGCCGACCGCGATCGGTCCATCGCGGCAGCATGGGCTGCCGAACAGGGCTGGTTTGGGCTGGCCCGCCATCTCTGGCAGGGGAGCGACGAGCAGGCGGCGTCGAAGGACACCGGCGGGACAGCCTCGCTCCCGAATGCCCCCGGCTTCGCCGAGCGCATTGCCCGCCTCGATGCCGCGGAACAGGACGCACTCCGCTGGACGGCCGTACGGGCGGCGGCCGCGGGAGAGAGGTGGTCCGCCGCCTTGTATGAACCGCGGTGGCACGTCCACTCCGCCGATACAGTCCGCCCGGCCCCGCTGACGATTGCGGCCGGCCTTGTGCTCTGGAATTCGGGTCGAGAGATCCACGCCGTCACCATCGCCGCCGGTCGGCCCGCATGGCAGTTCACTGGTCAGTTCACTGGGCAGCCCAGCTGGCAGCCCACCGCGAACGCTCGCGACACGCTGCTCTTCCCTCGCGGCGCCGCCGCAGCCCAGACACCCGCAGCCCAGACACCCGCAGCCCAGACACCCGCAGCCCAGACACCCGCAGCCCAGACACCCGCAGGCCAGGCGGTCACGGTTCCGTCGGCAGTCTTGGCCACGGTTGGCAACCGGGCCTACGCCATGCTCCAGCGGGGCGGGGGCTCTCTGCTCGCCTGCCTCGATCTCTCCGCAGGAGCCGAAGGTCGGCTCGCATGGGTGGCCGAGGCCGCGGGGCTGGCAGAGACTGAAGGTCTCGAGCCATTCGCGGGCCGTGCGTCCTCTGCGGCGACACTGATCTTTGACGGCCAGCCGACGGCAGACCACGAACTCTGCCTTATCGTCATGCGTCGCGACACCCCGCAGGCTGACCTGTCGCTGGCGGCCTTCGATGCGCGTGATGGTAGCCTTCGCTGGCTCCGGTCCGTCGGCTCTGCACTCGCCCGCGACGGCGTCGATCATGCGCGGGGCCACCGCCAGGCAGGCTTTGCCGAAGACCGCATCCTGCTGGCCACGCACGCAGGCTCGATCCATGCCTTTGATCGCGATGGCACGCCGGCCTGGCGAACGGAGATCCCATCGGCAGCGGATGGTCCCGGGCCCGCGTCCGCCGCGATGCCGCCAGCTGCACCGCCTCGGCTCGTTCGTGATCGCGTGCTGGTGTTGCCGCAGGACAGCCGTGGGGTCGTGGCCCTCGAAGCCCGCAGCGGTGGGATCGTCTGGCAGTGGATGCCGGAGGGCGACGGTAGCGTTGCCCAACTTATCGGCGTGGCGGGTGATGGTGTGGCCGGTGATGGTCTGGTTGTGGCAACGCGGTCGCGCACCGGCACGGCCGGTCTTGTGCGGCTCGCCTGCGATGATGGCCAACCAACGGCGAGGTATTCAGGCGGTGCGGGGCTCTGCGAGGCGGCCGGCGCGAGTGTCCTCACCGATCGGACGATTTTCTGGCCGGTGCGACCGGTCCCATCCGGCCCGCGGACTGCGACGGAGACGCACGCCCCCACGGCTCCCACCCTCGTCGAGATTCTCGACGCCGCAACACTCCAGCCGCGCCGACCACCGGTGGAGTGCCTTCCGGGCAACGCCATTCAAGACGACATTCAAGACGACATTCAACTAGCCGCCGGCCACGGTTGCCTCGTGATCGCCACCCCCGGCGTCACGACCTGCCTGCAGGCCACCCCACCGCAGACCCCCTGACCATGTGAGAGTGAACCGATGCCATCCATGCCCGAACCTGTCCCTCGACTCTCCCCCGCTGCAGCGCTCGAGCAGGTTGCCAGCCTCCGCAGCCGGCTCGTCGACGCCCTGTCGCCAGTGCTCGTCGGCCAGCGGGATGTGCTCGACGGAGTCCTCATCGCGCTGGTCAGCGGCGGCCACTGCCTGCTCGAGGGCGTGCCCGGGCTGGCGAAGACGCTGCTCGTGAAATCGCTGGCGCAGACCCTGGCCCTTGATTTCGGCAGGATTCAGTTCACGCCCGACCTGTTACCAGCCGACATCACCGGCACCGATGTTCTCGGAGTGGATCGCCCAGCGCACGAGTTCTCCGCGATTGCGGGGAGCGACGCGGGCGGCCGCTGTCTCCGCTTTCTGCCGGGGCCGATCTTCCGCAACGTGATCCTCGCCGATGAGATCAACCGGGCGCCGCCCAAGACGCAGTCGGCACTTCTGGAAGCGATGCAGGAAGGGCATGTCACCGCCGGCGGCACGACCCATCCGCTGCCACACCCCTTCCTCGTACTGGCCACCCGCAACCCGATCGAGCAGGAGGGCACCTATCCGCTGCCCGAGGGCCAGCTCGATCGGTTCATGTTTCTGCTGCAGGTCAACTACCCGACCGCCGCCGAAGAGCTGGAGATCGTTCGCCGCACGACCGGCCCCGACCAGCCTGTGATCGTGCCGGTCGTCGACCGCGCCGCGCTCGTCGCCGCCTCGCAGATCGTGCGGAGCCTCCCGGTCTCCGAGCATGTCATGCGGCGGGCGGTGGAGCTGGCCCGTGCAACGCGGCCCACGGCCGCCGAGTCTCCCGAGTGGCTGCGGGGCCTTGTCCGCTTCGGGGCCGGACCGCGTGCCAGCCAATTTCTCGTGCTGGCCGCCAAGGCCACCGCCGCGCTCGACGGCCGGCCCTGCGCGGAGATCCGAGACGTCTACCGTTCTGCGGCCGCCGTGCTGCGACACCGGCTGGTCACCACCTTCGAGGCGGAGAGCGAGGGCATCCGGCCCGACACGATCATCCACCGGCTGCTCGGCGCCGACGCTCCGCAGGGGGCATGACCATGGGCCTTGGTTTCTCGCTGCCCTGGATGCTTGCCTGGCTTCTGGCCGCGATCATTCCGCCCATACTCGCCTGGCTGGCGGTGAGGCATCCGCGGCTCGTTCGCTTTGGTCCAACCGAACTCGTGGCCCGGGCAGCGAAAACAGAGCGGCTCACACGCGGCGGTCTCCCGCTGCCAAGCACGCTTCTCAGGTCGCTGATGCTGGTCGCCGCCGCTTTGGCCGCAGCCAGCCCCTTCGTGCCGGACACTGCCGGCTGGAGGCAACGGCCGCGGTCCGACGACGGCCGCATCGACTCGGGCCCGACGCCACGACGGATCGAGATCGTGTCCAGTCGGCCGCTGCCGGTCCGCGACGCCGCGGATGGCGACGGCACGCTGGCGATCCGCCGGGCGCTCGAGGCGCTCGCCCCGTCAACGTCGTCCGCCCCGACGGTCGAACTGGTCACGACGAACGAAGCAGCCCGTGGCCCGTCAGCCGGGCAGACGTTGATCATTCTCTGTGCTGGCGCCGTGCCACCCACCGCCGATACCGAGCGGATCGGCAGTGCCGTCGCGGCTGGGGCGGCCCTGCTCGTCTGCATCGGCCCAGAATCGATTGCCGAGAGGGATCGCCTGCGGCTCTCGGCATGGCTCGATGCGTTGGCTGGCATCTCCGTCGAGGGGAGTCTCGACCTCGCCGATGCGACGATCGAAGTCAACGCTGACCTGGCCATGCCTGCGGATGCCGGTCTGGCTGCGGCTGACGTTCTGGCTGCGGCTGAAGGCGTGATGCAGGCCGCCGACTTCTGGCCGCTTGCAGGCCCGACGGTCACGGCAGCAGCCGAACTCACGCTCCAGGCCGCCGCCGGCAGCGTTGCCACGGTCTTGGCCCGCACGGCGCCGGCCGGCCGGCCGCTCCTTGTCGCGAAGCCATCTGGTCTCGGCACCGTCTGCGTGTCGGCATTGCCATTGACGCTCGCAGCCGACGCCGATCGGGAGACCGCATGGAGCGATCTGGCGGCCTGGCCGGTGTTCGTGCCGTTGCTCGATCGATTGGTCGAGCGCCTGATCCCACGGCCCGCCGGTGGCCAGTCCCCGCCATCTTCGTCCCGTCAGCGAACCGTTCCCGAGGTTCCACACTCGTTTCTGCCGCTCGCACCGATTCTCATGGCCATCGCCATCGGTCTTGCGATCGCCGACCGACTGCTGTCGGCCCGGGCGACGGGCGGCAGCCTCACGCCGCTCCAGAAGGCCGGCCACGCCGCGACGCTCGTCAGCCTGATAGGGATCTGTGTTCTCTGGTTCATGGGGGCATCGTGGGCCCCATCGCCCCGCGACGGACGACCGCCCCGAACTGGCCGGCCAAGACCCATCGCCATGGTCATCGATATATCGCCGAGCATGGCCGGCCGCGACACGCCTGATCACGCCGCTGCTCTTCAAAAGCCCACGCGGACCGCCTCACGACTGGAATCGCTGACCGATGCCCTGACGGGACCAGGCGCTGATGGCAGCCCGCTCGATCGCATCGCCCGCGATCGCCCCCTGATGCTGTTCACCGCGGCGGCCGACAGCGCCCTGCTGGGTGAGTATTCCCGCGATGTCACGGCCAAAGACCTGCGATCCCTCACAACCGTCGCGGCCGCGGCGCGCGCGAGCCGTCTTGGAGACGCCATCGAGGACATCCTCCGGAATGTCGACGACTCCCAGGCCGGTATTCCGCAGGCCGGTATGCCGGCGGTGATCGTGATCGCCACCGACGGCGGCATCACGGCGGGGGCCTCGTGGCAGCGGGCCGCCAGAGCGGCAGCCGACCGCGGCGTGCCTTTGATCGCCGTCCCGATCGGGGATGGGGCGACAGGCACCGCAGCGGGCCAACTCCCGCCCGGCTTTCGGCTCACATCCGTCACCGCCCCGCGGCTCTCCAGATTCACCGAGCCGATAACCATCGAGGTGCGGGCAGAGGCCGCGGCCAACGGCGGTCCGCTCCCGCTGGCGGTCTTCGCCCCGGGAGATGCTTTCGGGCAACCGATCGCGACCGGCACGCTCGCGCATGATCCCGTTCCCCCGGAGACCGCAGAAACAAGCTGCCGCTATTTCGGACGCCTCACCGTGCCGCCGCACGGCTTCCAGACTCAAGACAGTCATCAAGACAGTCATCAGGACAGCCGTCCAGAAAGCCATCCGGCCGCCGACTCCAGATCGGTGCTGATCTCGCCCGTGCTCTGCGTCGGGACCTTCTCTGCGGGCGGCGGGCCTCGGTCGGCGACGGCATTGACGACCGTTCCACTGGCGTTGACCGACACCCCGACGCGAGTGCTCTTCGTCGAGGCGGTGCCCCGGTATGAATGGAGATTCCTCGAACAGTTCGTGGCCGCGACTGCGGGATTCGAGGTGGAGACCTGCATGCTGGCCACGCACACCACCTCCCAACGCCGAACCGGTCGCCCACTCCCACAGTCGGCCGCGGAGTGGAACCACTTCGACGTGGTCGTGCTAGGAGACCTCTCGGCTGGCCCCGACGCCCCGGCAGCCGAGCAGGCAGCGGCCTGGGACAGCCTGCGGTCGGCCGCCGAGACCGACGGCATCGGGATTGCGTGGATACCAGGACGGAGTTGGTGGGGCAGCCAGACTGGCATCCAGCCCGGCAGCCTAGCCGACAACCGAGCCGGCACTGTGGGCTGGCTCCCCGCCTCGCTGAAAGGATCAGCTTCGCTGCCGGAAGAGCCGCCCCATCGAGTGCAGGTCACAGCTGGCGGCCGGGCCAGTGGCTGGCTGCCGTTTGCAGCCGACTCGTTTCATCCCGAAGTCTTCGCCGTCATGCACCCGGTCTCGCTTCGGCCGACGGCACGGATCCTCGCCACTGCCGCCGGAGCGCCGGCGGTGTTCGTCGATCGGCAGGGGAGGGGGACCGTGCTCGGTCATCTCTGCGAAACCTGGCGCTGGCGGCACGGAAACAGGTCTGAGTATGAACGCTTCTGGAAGCAGTCGTTGCTCCGGTTGGCCGAGCCTCACCTGCTTGGACGGCTCTTCGCCGCGACGATCGACGTGCGGCCACTCGCTCCGGAAGTGGGCGACCGAGTGCGGATCGATCTGGTGCCGGGCCACGCCGCAAACGAACCGACCGCACTCGCACTCAACGGCTGGCGGGCAGAACTGCTTGTCGGTGCAGCCGACCAGACCGCCGTTCGGCAGATACCGTTGCCGGAAGACCGCGAGCCTGGCCGTACGATCACGGTCATGGTCGACGGGCTCGGGGCAGGGCTGCACACACTGCGACTGGTGCCGCCGGCCGCCGGCACGGAGGGTCTGCTGCTCGCACCCGTCGTCCGCGACTTCATCGTCAACGAGCCGGTTCTCGAGGTGGCGGGAGGTCCGGCTGGCATCGGTCCGGCTGATAACGGTTCGCTGGGGGCCGCCGTGCTTGCCGCCGGCGGCAGCATCGTGACACTCGACCAGATCGCCACACTGCCCGACGCGATCGCTTCCGTTCTTCCCCCGGAGTCTTCGGAATCGCCGCACGGAGCCCGCGGCCACACCACCGGTGGCCGTTCGCGTGTATCGATCGCACTGGCCAATTTGCTCATGCTCTCCCTTGTGTTGTCCGCCGTGATGGCATGGTGGCAGCCATCAACCGCCCCCCGTCGGGAGGCCTCATGATGCGTGCCTCGCATCGCAACAACACCGCCGGGGGCGGGGCGGATGCTTTTGGTCGCTCGCTCGATCGGGCCGTCTGTCAGGCCTGGTTCGGCCGGATACTCGCGCTGCTCGGCAGCTGGCTCGGCATGGCGGCAATCATCATTCTGGCGCTCGCCCTGCTGGATCTCGCCACCGGTGGCCGCATCGGCAGCGGGGGTCTGCCGGCTGTTCTCCGTGGCTCTGGTATCGCGGTGGCCGCGGGCCTGCTGGCCGCAGCGGTGTTCCGCCGTCGCTGGTCCTTCGGCCACAGACCAAACCGGCTGGCGGTGGCCTTGGCGACGGAGCAGCATGCTCCATGGCTCGGAGAACGCCTGTCGCGGGCGGTTGAATTCCTCACGGATACAGCCGCACCAGATCCCCTCGAACCAGATCCCCTCGAACCAGATCCCCTCGAACCAGATCCCCTTGAGCCTGCGGCCTCCGCCGCTGCGACGACGCAGGCCCTGCGGCACCTGGCGGTCGAGCAGGCCGCCGAGGCGGCCCGTGGCATCGGCCGGCTGTCGGTGCCGGGCATCACCGCGGATCTTCGCCTGCTCGCTGCCGGTATTGCACTGCCGGCGGCCCTCTGGCTCTCGGCCCTGACGCTGCCCGACCCGTGGGCCGATGCTGTGCGGCGACAGGTTTTTGGCCGGCCCGCATCGGCGACCGCTGCGACACCGGCCGGACACGTGGCGACAGCGTCCGCCGGCTCCGCCGTGCCGATCGCCGCGGGCCCGTCTGACTCTCGTCCAGCGACGGCAGACCGTCTCCCGCCCGCCTGGTCCAGCGCCGCCGCGGGTATTCAGGCCGCGGCGGTATTCGAACAGCGGATGACCGCGTTGCTCTCGGTGCTGTTTGCCCGGGCACCGGGCCTGCCAACGCGGGCGTTGCCACGAGAGGCATGCCATGAACTCGAACAGCTCGCACTCGCCCAGGCGGAATGCCTTCGCACGGTCGTCGCCGACCGGAAAGCCCTCGTCAGAGCCGCGGAGTCGGCCGCGCAGGATTCCGCGAGTCCGCCCATGGCAGCCGAGCTGGGCCGTGCGGTCGCCCGTCTGGCAGACCTCGATCAGGTTGCCAGCGAAACCGCGCCGCTTCACATCGCAGCCAATCGTCTCGGGCTCGCGGGCGGCATCGTGGCAGATACAGCAGCGATTCTGGCCGATGCTGCCGACTCGCTCGGGATGCCGCCATCCCCCGACGCAGGACAGGACAGTGGTCCCTCCGGAGTGACAGACACCGCCGCCGCAGACCGCAACTGGCGGGCCGGTGCGTCACCTGTGGCCCGCGCCACCAGGGTACTCGACCGGATTTCGGCTGCTCACAGGCAGCTCCGACCCGACCAGACACAGACTCTTTCGGCAAGCGCTGCCGGCATGCCCGGCACCGCCACCGTCGACGGTGAGCCAACCAGCCCGACAGCCGACACAACCGATCCACGATTCGGCCCCACCGCCAGCGGGCCACCGCAGACGGCGACCTTGACCGGCCCCGATCCGACCACGAGCACGCCGATCGAGCGGGTCTGGAGCCTGATGCCGACAGCCGCTGGTCCGGAGGCGGCCCGCGAGTCTTTTGATGGCATGCCGGCGGCCTATCGGCCGGCCATCGATGCCTACTACCGCCTGCTGCTCCAATCGTTCCCAGATTCGTTCCCAGATTCGCTCCCAGATCCGCCTCTTCCTCAACCAGCTCCCGCTCTGAAGGCAGGCCCGCGATGACCATCCGACGCCGCCACGCTACCATCGTCTCCTTCCTTGCCACACTGGTAATCGCCTGCCTATCGGCCTCACCGGCCATGCCCCAGCCTGCCGTCGCTCCGCCGGAAAATCGACAGTCCGCTGAAAGCGATGCCGCGACCGCAATCGATCAGGAACCGACCGACGACGCTCTTCGCGCCGCCACCGAGCCGGCTGTGGCCCGCGGCCTGGCCTGGCTGGTCGCTGTGCAGCAGCCCGACGGATCATGGGGCTCCGGACCGTTTCGCGGGAGCGCCGCGGTGACGGCACAGGCGGTGATGGCGGTCATCGCCGCCGGCAACACGCCCGCGTCGGGCCGCCATGCCGAGCCCCTCGCCCGCGGCGTCGACGCTCTCGTAGCCTGCGCCGGCGGCGACGGCCTGATTGCCGGCAACGAACAGGCCGCCCATGGGCCGATGTATGCCCATGCGTTTGCCACCACGGCGCTCGCGGAGGCCTACGGTGAAACCACTGACGACGAGAGGCTCGAGACCATTCTGCAAGCCGCACGCGGGCTGATCGACCGCACGCAGAATGACGAGGGGGGATGGCGGTATCAGCCCATCCGGCGCGACGCAGATCTTTCGGTGACAGCCGCGATGCTCGTGGCGCTCCGGGCCCTCCGAAACAGCGGCTTTGAGGTCTCGGAGGCAACAGTCACTCGCGCCGGCGAGTACCTCGCGGGCCTGCAGAATCCCGACGGGGGATTCCGGTATCTGGCCGCCTCCGGGCCGAGCGGCTCGCCCCGCACCGCCGCCGCGGCTTTTGCCCTGCTCCTGGCGGGCCAGGGCGACGACGAGCCCTTCGAGCGGGCGTTTGCCTGGCTCGACGACCATCCTGTGAAGCTGGGCAGCAGTGATGGCTACGCGATGTACGGACTCTCCTACGAAGCGGCGGCCCGCTGGCACTGGAAGGGGCGGTCACGCGATCCACGTCGCCGTTCCGGCTGGGCCGAATGGTACCGGTCTGCGGCGACCCAACTCCTTGCAGCCCAGCGGTCAGACGGCTCGTGGGCGGATCCATCCTGTCCGGAATATGGCACGGCAGCGGCGATCTCCGTGCTCTGCATGCCCCGCGGGCTCGTCCCACTTTTTCAGACGTCGGAGCCAGCCCCATGAAACCGTTCTGGCTCGCAGCAACTTTTCTTCAGCTAGCTTTTCTTCTGCTGCGGATGACATGCCCCTGCGCGGCGGCCCGAGCCGACGAATCCGTTCCGAGTAACCCTGCCTGGCGACTGGAACTGGCCACGGGCCCTCACGAGGGCGTTGTGCCGGTCAGCGTCGATCGAGACCGCTCCACATGGCAAGCCGCCGCCGGCCAGCCCGACCCAGGATCGCTGGCCGAAGTTTCCACCAGCAAGATTGTCCGCTGGGGCCGCTGCCCGCCCTGGCCGCAGGGGCCGATGGTGTTGCTTGCCGACGGCGGCCTGATCGCCGGCCACATCGAGACGCTCGATGCGAACACCTGCGTCATCACGTCGACGACCTTCGGCCGGATTGAACTACCGGCGGTGGCTGTGCGGGGATACCGGGCCAGCGTCGCAACGGGGCCAGTGTCGCTTGAAACCACTTCTGGCGTGGCAGGTTTCCGTCTGCCGGCTTCTCGTCTCTCCAGACCGGCGGAGCCGCGGCAGGCCCTCGGTGTTCTGCTCCTTGCCAACCGTGACCGCGTCGCAGCGAGCACCATCCGCTGGCAGGCCGACGTCCTGACTGTCGAGACCACAGCCGGCACGGTGTTGATCCCCCGAAGCTCCGTGCAGGCGGTCGACTTCGCGTTGCCCATCCTTCCGTCGCCCACGCTCGCGACACTCGTCCGCGGCCACTCGCAGCGAATCCTCGTGGCGATCGTGGATGGCTCCCGGTTCACGATCGACCAACTCGAGCCGACGATGATCGGAGCCGCAGCGATCCCGCAGGCCCAGACCAGCCTCACACTGACTGGCATGAGTGACCGAGACCGGCCGCTTGTGGTTTCCTGCGTCAGCGACGACATCGTGGCCCTGGCCGTGGATGACGGCAGCGCGAGATTGCTGGCGCTGCACGAAGCGTCTGCCGCCACGCATGCCCCGGAGTGTGGCTCCCCCTGGCCGCTGGCCCGAGGGCATGCACTCACCGGCGACTGGCCCGGCCTCCGCGGCGAGACCGCCTTCACGGCACTTGGCATTCACGCGGCAGCCCGCGTTCGCTACCGGCTTCCGCGGCCGGCGGATCGCTTCGAGGCCACGGTCGCAATCGATGATTCGGCAGGGCAGGGGGGCAGTGTGGTTGTCAAGATCCGCACCCTCCCCGCAGATGCCGGGAATACTGGAACGGATCGCAATGACGGCTTTGCCTTGGACACGCCAGACCCTCCAGACGCTTCCATGCGGGAGGTCTTCGTCTCGCCGGTCCTCCGGGGTGGCGACGACCCGATCGTCATTCGCGCACCGCTCGACAAGGCCACCGATCTCGAACTGGTCGTCGAGACGGCTGACGGCGCTGACATTCTCGATCGCACGCTCTGGCTTGACCCCCGGGTGATCACCACGCCGGAGTGAGCAACCCTACGCTCCATACTTCCCGAACCGCAGACTGTGGGCCATCGCCAGCAGCATCAGGTGCTTGGCCGGAAATTGGCCGAAGCCGCCGCGAAGGCAGTCCCGCTCCGAAAACTTTGTCAGGCCGTCCGGCCGGCAGGTGTCGGCCACGAGCAGCGTCGGCACAGGATGCCAGCTGTGGCTCTTGAGCCTGCTGGGCGTCGAGTGGTCGCCCGTCACGATCAAGACGTCTGGCCTGAGCTTTTCGATCCGCGGCATGGCCCGGTCGAGTTCCTCGATCCGTTTTACTTTTTGCTCGAAGGCGCCGTCCTCGCCGGTGGAATCGGTGTATTTGTAATGCAGGAAGAAGAAGTCGTAGTCGTTCCAGCACGTGGCCAGTTCGTCGATCTGTTCATCGAGCGACTGGGCTTTGCCCACGAGCGTCATGCCGGCCAACTGGGCCAATCCCTTGTACATCGGGTAGACGGCAATCGCCGCGGCACGGAGGCCGTAGAGATCGAGATAGCTGGGCAGCTGCGGCTTTGCAGCAAAGCCCCGGAGCACGAGCCCGTTGGCCTTCTTCTCATCGGCGAGAATCGCACGGGCCTGCCGCACGAATTCCTTCGCCACGTCGGCCGTCCGCTGCGCCGCGGGCGTGAGCGGAACCGGATCGAGTGGCTTCACGCCGATCGCCTGCGGGTCGGTGTCGGCGACGCCGCCGTCGAGCCCCTGGCCACGGAAGACCACCACGAACCGATGCTCCTTCACCGGCTTGACGAACGTCTCCACGCCCGGAATCTTCACCGACTGCAGCCGTTCGACGACCTTGAAACTCTCCTCCGAGGGAATCCGGCCGGCGCGGCGGTCGCTGATGAGTCCAGCCGCATCGAGCGTGCAGAAGTTGCCCCGCGCGGCCACGTCCTGCGGCCCGAGCTCGAATCCGATCCCGGTGGCCTCGAGCGCCCCCCGGCCAATCTTGAAGGCGAGGGGGTCGTAGCCGAAGAGACCCAGATGGCCGGGGCCGGAACCGGGCGTGATGCCGGGCAGCACCGGCACACTCAGCCCGCTGGTGCCACGCCCCGCGAGGGCATCGAGGTTGGGCGTGCTGGCGGTCTCCAGCTCCGTTTTTCCATGCGGCTCCATCGGCAGGCCGCCCAGTCCGTCGGCCACCAGCATCACGATCTTCGATCCGTTCTTCTCAGCCAGTTCGCGAACCAACTCGTGCTCTGTCATGGTGCTGACGACTCCTGCTGCAAAAGTGTGAAGAACGTGGTCGGAGCCCGGCCTCGCCGGGCGGCCCGCTCCGGGCGACCGATCGACTACATTCTGAATGCAGGCGGCAGACGACTGCCGCCCTGCTGGGCTGTTGGACCTGGTGGGGTTCGATCGAGAGACTACCCGTTCCCGCCGCGGACGGCACCTCCCCGCCGCGGACTCTCGCCAAAACCGCCCGGGCATGAGGTGTTTCATTGATGAGCGTTCTGCGACCGAAGCCCCCCGAAGACCCGATCGGCTATCAGCCACCGGCTGGCGGCTCCACGGGCAGTTGGTTGCAGGCGAGCCTCGATGCATTGGCGGGCGAACTGGAGCAGAGCCGACGCGGCCTGCTCGGCGCCGCTGCAATCGTCCACCCCGAACGCTTGCTCGAGGATTACAACAGGGTCGGCCAGCGGGCCGACAGCGCCTTGTATGCGATCCTCCAGGCCGCGCGGCGGCTCCGCGATGCGGTCGACCGCGTGATCGTGCTGGGCGACCCTTGCGGCGTGCTCGGACCGCGGGCCATCGTCGAGTCCTGCGGACATCCCTGCCACAACGAACTCTCCCGAGGCGACCGCGGCGGCCGGCCACGGATCTCGTTTGTTGGGTCATCGCTCGACAACGATGCCATCCAGGGGTTGCTCGATCTCGTAACGCCAGCCGGGAAACCACGAAGCAGCGACCTGCTCGACCAATGGGGCATGATCGCGGCGGATACGGCTGGCAGTGAACCCGGCACGGCCGCGGCCACGCGGCTGTTTCTCGCGGCGCTCCTCGAGGCCGTCGGCGGAACGCCGGCGTCGCTGGCCGACCGGTTTGTGCCGATCGCGACGCCGACCGTTGGCCCGACCATCCGGTCCACATCGCTCGCTTCGATCGGTGGCTTCGCGATCCCCGCTGGCATCAGCGCCGGGGCCGCGGTGTTCACGCCGCTGGGCCTACTCCCGGCGGCGGTCGCTGGCATCGACGTCGTGCGGTTGCTGCAGGGCGCGGCCGCCATGAACCGCCGCTTTCGCGAGGCACCGGCGGCGACCAACCCCGTGCTGCAGTTCGCGGGCGTGTCACGGCTCATGGCAGAGCAGGGGTGCACGGCCCGTGTGCTCGCGAGCCGAAGCAGTCAACTCGACTCGGTCGTCCGCTGGCACGGCCAATGCATGGCACGGCGGGGCAAGCCGCTGACCACGAATCTGGTCGCACAGGAGCCGCGGCGAGACGCGTTGATCATCCCCGCAACGACGGCCTGTGCAGCAGATACGGACGGCATCGACCATCTGGTGGGAAGGCCGTGGTCCGACCTGGTCGCCACAATCCCCGAAGCCATTCCCGAAGACCACGACAGCATGCAGCAGCCCGAAGACACCATCCTGCTGCCGCGGGTCGATGAGCACGCAGTCGGCCAACTGCTCCAGTTTTGCATCCTGACGGATCTGATGGACAGCGGAGGATAGACCCCATTCCGCGGCAGGCTTGCGTGTCGCGTGCGGCTGGCTCGCGTGTGCACGCGATCCCGTCGCTCACGCTCAGGGCTTGTATGCCCGCTCCCATACAAGCCCTCGGCGTAAGCCGGGGGATCAGATGCCACATGAGGCGCCGCACCAAGCGATGTGCCGATCCCGTCGCTCACGCTCAGGGCTTGTATGCCCGCTCCCATACAAGCCCTCGGCGTAAGCCGGGGGATCGGAAGCACAGCATCCCGTCGCTCACGCTCAGGGCTTGTATGCCCGCTCCCATAAAAGCCCTCGGCGTAAGCCGGGGGATCAGATGCCACATGAGGCGCCGCACCAAGCGATGGACCGATCCCGTCGCTCACGCTCAG
>JBIIFB010000060.1:0-18156 GCA_044237545.1 Pirellulales bacterium | reverse complement strand
GGGCGGGCCGACGCAGATCCCCATCGTGCCCACCTGGGCCGCCGGCATCCCACCGATCAGCACCGTGAATGCCGCCGGTGCGGCCAGCACGCCGCCGACGTGCGGCACCGGTCCCGTGAACATCGGGCAGACCTGCATATCAGCGACTCTCGCGGCGGGCTGTCCCATGGCTCAACTCCCTTCCCAGGTGTCGGTGCCTGAGGCGATCGCAAACCCGGCATTGATCAATCGTAAGAGCTCCTGCTTCGGCTCCGCGGGGGCCCGTCTGGCCGCCGCAAGCTTCACGGCGCCAGCCGCCGCCATGCCTGCCAGATGCGGCAACGGCGGCAGCGGGTCGAGGTGTGGCGGCGCGAGCGAATCGCCGGCCAGAAACGCGGCGAGCGCCGCACAGCCCGCCGGTGATGCCAGCCCCGCCACGTTCGAAGCGTCCTGTGCCGCGTAGGCCTTGAGTCGCTCCGGCTGCCGCACCCAGGCCTCCGCCGTCTCGAGCGCCCGCAGTTCCTTCGGCGTGGGGCTCCCACCCGCCTCGAGGCGGGCGACCCGGCAGGCCCACCACGCGGCCCCGCGACGCGAGAGCGACTGGGCCAGAACGCTCACGGCATCCTCAGCCAGCCCGGCCTTCACAAGCGCCCGAGCGCTTTCCAGAAGCGAGCCGCCGGCGAGTGTGCCGTCGGGCTGCTCGACCACGGCCACGACCGGCTCGGCGAGTTCGAGCTTGGCCAGCCGCATCCGCGCGGCTTCCTGTGTCGGATAATTTTCAAGCGTGTTGGCTGCCATGGTTTTCGTTCCCCTAGCCGATCATCGTGATGGCGCCCTGCGCCTGGAGCATGGCGGTACCCTTGACGGTCGTCTGCAGGCCCTCGACGGTCGTCGATGTCGTGCCCTTCACGCTCACCGTGAGCCCATTGATCGTCACACCTGCTGGGCCGATTTCGATCGAATTGCTTCCGACTTTGAGCGTGATACCGGTCTGCCCCTCGATCGTCCACGACATCGCCTTCATCGTGCCACTGCCTGCGCTGACCTCGACGGAATGCGATCCCGAAGAGACCGTAAGCGAATGGCCCTGTTTGACCGTGTTCGACTGCTTGCCGCCCACCGTGACGGTGTGGCTGCCCTGGGTGACGTTGAACGTGGCGTCGCCCTTGCTGACCGTCAGCGACTCATCGCCGGTTGAAACGGTCGTCGCGTTGTTCTTGTAGACAGTGAGCGATCGACTGCCGTCCGCGCACCCACTCTCACCGACCGCCTCGGTGAGGTTGTTGTAGACCTTGACCGAGCGGTCCCCCTTGTCCTTCGTGACGAATCCGACCTCGAGCGTGTCGTCGTTCTCGACGGTGCGTGTGAAGTTTCTCTCCGCGTGCAGCGTCACCAGCTCCGCGTCTTTCGTGTCGTCGAAAATAAGCTGGTTGGCCAGCGACGTGGAGCCATCCTTCGTGCTCCGAGTCTGCAGGCCGCTCTGTGCGGCCTTCGACGGCAGGTCGAAGGGAGGCTTGTTGGTGCCGTTGTAGACCACGCCCGTTACGAGGGGTCGGTTCGGATCGTCGTCGAGGTGGGAGACGACCACCTCCATTCCCACGCGGGGCAGGAACTGCGTGCCGAATTGGGGGCCGGCGAGCGACTGCGAGACCCGGATCCAGCCCGAACTCTGCTCGTTCTGCTTGCCGTAACGATCCCAATGAAACTGCACCTTGATGCGGCCGTATTGGTCGGTGTAGATCTCCTCACCGGAGGGTCCCACGACCAGGGCCGTCTGCACGGTGCCCGCCGGCCACGGCGTCGCGCGGACCGGCCGCCACACTGTCTCACTCGGCACCGACTCGAAAGAGTTCTCGTATTCGAAGGCCGCCCCCGCCGCGGCCGAAGCCTCGTAGGCCCCGCGGATGCTCGCCTGATGGACTACCTTGGTGAGCAGGTATTTCTTGCCCCGCTCCGCCGAGTTTGGATGTGATTTGATCTTGAAGGTGTAGCCCGGCGAGAAGCTCCGGCAGGTGCTCGTGCCAGAGGCGATGCTGGCCGTTGCCTCCTCCGCCTCGATCCGCACCTTGGCGGTGGTGTCGCCGTCGGGTTTCTTCTCATAGAGGCCCGGGTAGTCGAAGAGCTCCGCCTTGCTGGCGTTTGAGTAGGACGATTTGCCGTTGCCCGTGGCCAGCAGGCTCGTCGTCGGCTCCTCGAAGGAATAGTCCGTCTGGACGAACTTCCCGGGACGGAAGGCATATGCGTGCTGCCAGTTCGTGATCACACCGGCCGTGGCTGGCGAGGCAAACCCCTGGGCCGTCTCAACCTCGGCCTCCTTGCAGTCGGTAAAGGCGGTGTTGGCGTCGGAGACCACCATCTTCAGCGACCCTTGCGCGTGCTCAAAGTGGTAGCCGATTCCCTCATGCTCCATCAGCCGGCTCACGAAGGCAAAGTCGGTCTCCCGGTATTGCACGCAGTAGTCCCAGGGCGAGTGGCTGCCCGTGACCTTTTTTGAGAGCGTCACTTCCGACGTGTCGCCGAGCACCGCCTCGACGATGTCGGGCACCGACTTTTGCTGGAAAATCTTGCAGTCGCTCGTGAGCGTGGCGAACCACAGGCTCGGCACCACCTCCACCTGCCACCGGGTGAGCACGTCGTCGCGGCCCATCCAGGAAAAGCGACTGACGTAGCCGGTGAACCACCGGGGACTGTTGCTCGAGTCATTGACCCGGAAGCTGACCTGCTTGCCTACGATCGCCGTGTCGCTCAACGTCTCCGCGACGCTCAGGCACTGCAGGCGAAAAACGAATAGTCCGCCGAGGGTCTCCTCCCCGGCAAACGACTCGAGCAGCAGTTTGTCCTTACCAAGCGGCGTCTCGATCGCCAGCGGCTGGCCGTCCTGCGAATAGCTTGGCATGAGAGCACCGTGTTCCTATTTCCTGTTCCTATTTCTTGGCGGCCCCGACGGTGTAGTTGTCGGTGACCTTGCCCTGGCTCGACCCGTCAGTGCCGAACTTGCCATAGGTCCACGTTGCCTTGCCGTAGGTAAACGACACGCGTTCGGTCGGCTGAATGGCCTTGGTGTCGTCGGGATCCTCAAGGTCATAGGCCGTCACGATCGCATCCTCCAACTCATACGAGAGATACGGCTGCGTCTCACCGCCTGTCATGGTGCAGAGTTCGATCTTCACCTTTGACAGTTTCTGCCCGCTGACGCAGGCCTTTTGGATCTTCACCGTGGCCGAGTCGAGGTCCTTCACCACGGTGATCTGCCCGACGGCCGTCGCACCGCCTCCGCGCTCGCTCTGTTCGAAGCCGCCGGTCGCCCGTGTGAGCGGCGCGGAGAGCGAGTGCATGATGCTCCATCCCTTATGTTTGGAATCGGTGGCCTCGCCCTCGAAGTCGCCAAATTTCACGAATCCGCTGCGTGTGCTGGCCATGATGATTCCTCCCGCGAATAGACTGCAAACCAGCGGGCGGGGCCGTCACCCCGGGCTGAAAGCCACGGGGTGACAGCCTCCCGACATGATGACGAACGCCAATTACGACTGGTTGGCCCCGAGCTCGTACTTGGTCTCTACGTTGCCCTTCTTCGTACCTGTCTTGTTGTCAAACTCGGTGTAGGTATAGGTGATCTTTGAGAAGTTCATGCTCGTCTGCTCACTCGGGAGCGGTTCGCCCGAGCTGTTGCCGTGCACCGAGTAGCCGGTGAACACCACGTTCTCCAGCTTCCACTTCAGGTAGGTCTCGGTCTTGCCACCGGTCGTCGTGGTGAACTCGACCAGCACTTCCTTGTTGAACTTGCCGAGCGCACAGGCTTCCATCAGCTTCGGCGACGACTTGTCGAGTTGCCGGGTGAGCGTGACGTCGCCCAGCGATGTCTCGCCCTTGGTCCGCTGCTGGTCAACCGCACCGCCCGGGATCGAGCGAAACACCGGCAGCGAGGCTGAATCGGCCAGGATCCACTTGCTGTGCTGCGAATCGGAGGCCTCACCCTCGATGCCGTCGATCTTAATGAAGAGTCCCATGGTTGCACTTCCTTTTCATTTCACAGCGAGCTGTTCGGTCAGCCCCGAGCGACGTGCTCGGAGACTCATTCCATCGTCCCGGGGCTGCTCGCTACAACCTCGGGCCGATGTTACGTTGTCGTGCGAATTCCTGATTTGTTGCGTGACCGCCGGAAAATTTTTTAGCCCGCCTTGCGTTTCCGGAAGAAACGCGTTTTTACGACGGAAAACACGGCCGCGGGCCGCTGGGTGATCAGCCAATTTCGTAGCTAAATCCTCCCGCCGCCTCGTCCCAGCCCACCTCGATCCTCTCCACAGGCTCCCCCTCGGCCATCCGGGCCAGCAGCCGCGTGGAGAGTTCTGGCAGCATCGTGCCGGAAAGCACCCGGTCGATATTACGGGCTCCACTGTCGACCTCGTGGCAGCGGTCCACGACCGCCCCCACCACCTCCGGCGTCCAGGTGAACCGGGCCTTGTAGGCGTTTTCCACCCGGCGACGGATGCTCTTGAGCTTGAGCTCGCAGATGCCCCGCATCACGTCATCGGCCAGCGGGTAGTAGGGGATCACGTTGAGCCGGCCCAGGAACGCCGGCTTGAAGACCTTGAGCAGGTCGTCGTGGAGGGCGTCGGCCAGGGCCGCGGGCTCGGGCCGCGTCTCGGGATCGGCACAGAGCTTCATCACTGTGTCGGTGCCAGCGTTGCTTGTCATGATGATGACGGTGTTCTTGAAGTCGATGTCACGGCCCTCGCCGTCCTTCATGGCGCCCTTATCGAACACCTGATAGAAGATGTCCTGCACGCCGGGGTGGGCCTTCTCCATCTCGTCGAGCAGCACCACGCCGTAGGGCCGGCGGCGGACCGCCTCAGTGAGCACACCCCCCTCGCCGTAGCCGACGTATCCCGGCGGCGAGCCCATCAGGAGCGACACTTTGTGCTCCTCCTTGAACTCGCTCATGTTGATGACCGTCATGTTTGATTCATCGCCAAAGAGTAGTTCGGCAAGCGCGAGCGCCGTCTCCGTTTTTCCCACGCCGCTGGTGCCGGCCAGTAAAAACACACCCGTCGGACGGTTGGGATCGGTGAGTCCGGCCCGCGACGTGCGAATCCGCTCGGCGATCACCGCCAGCGCGTGCGACTGGCCGACGACCCGCTCCTCCAGCCTCTTCTGCAGTTCGAGCACGCCGCGGATCTCGTCCGACACCATGCGGCCCACCGGAATGCCGGTCCAACCGGCTACCACCTCGGCGATCGCCTGACCATCAACGCAGGGGCTCACGAGCGGCGTTTCCCCCTGAACTTTCTTCAGTCGCTGCTCGAGGCCCACGAGCTTGGCCCGCAGTGCCTCCTGCTCCGCCTCCGGTAGCTGGGCAACTCCATCGGCGGGCTGCACGGCCGCCATGAGCGTGGCCCGCTCGGCCCGGATCTGCTCGACGAGTTTTGATTCCTCGGTAAAGCGGGCCTCCAGGGCGGTGAGCGTGGTGCCTATCTCATTCTTCTTGGCGGCGAGTTCGGTGATCGTGGCGGCGTGAGCGGCGCCCGCAGCCTGCTCCCGCTTGAGAATATCGATCTCGATCGTGAGGGCGTCGATCGTCCGCCGCGCATCCTCGATCGCCGGCGGCGTGGCCGCCTGACCGATCGCCACCTTGGCGCAGGCCGTGTCGAGCAGGCTCACGCCCTTGTCGGGCAGCTGCCGGCCTGGGATGAACCGCCGCGAGAGTTTCACGGCCTCCACCACCGCCTCGTCGAGCACCGACACCTTGTGATGCTTTTCGAGCGTCTCGACCATGCCGCGGAGCATCCGGCAGGCCATCTCGTCGGTCGGCTCCTCCACCTTCACCACCTGAAACCGCCGCGCCAGGGCCGCGTCCTTCTCGAAATACTTCTTGTATTCGGCCCAGGTGGTGGCGGCGATCGTTCGCAGCTCACCGCGGGCGAGTGCCGGCTTGAGCATGTTGGCCGCATCCCCCTGCCCCGCCTGGCCGCCGGCGCCGATCAGCGTGTGCGCCTCGTCGATAAAGAGAATGATCGGCGTTGGCGACTTCTTCACCTCGTCGATCACCCCCTTGAGCCGGTTCTCGAATTCCCCCTTCACGCCCGCCCCCGCCTGCAGCAGGCTCAGGTCGAGCGTGCGGAGCGAGACGTTCTTCAGTGGCTCAGGGACATCGCCATCGGCGATCCGCTGGGCAAATCCCTCGACGACCGCCGTCTTGCCGACGCCCGCCTCGCCGGTGAGGATCGGGTTGTTCTGCCGCCGCCGCGTGAGGATGTCGATGATCTGCCGCACTTCGGCCTCGCGGCCCCGCACCGGATCGATCTTGCCCGCCTTCGCGCGGCCGGTGAGGTCGATCGTGTATTGATCGAGGTTCGGCGTCTTGGTTGGCCCGCGGGGCTTGCCATCGGCCCCCGTGGCCGCATCATTCGCAGACGCATCGCCGGAGGCCGCGCCGCCGGGCATGAAGTCGGATTCGGTCGATCGGGGAAACACTCGCGACGCCTCACGGCGGAGCACGTCGGGCGAGATCCGGCGAAACTCATCCGAGGCGGCAAGCAGCCGCTGAGAGAGCGACTCATCGGAGAGCAGGGCCACGAGCAGCCATGCGCCACGGACCTTCTCATCGGCAAAGTCCACGCTAGCGATCAGCCAGGCCTGCTTGATCAAGTCGCAGACCTCCGGCGAGAGCAGTGGCGGCCGGGCGTTGCCTGTCTTAAGACGATCGATTGCCTTCGTGAGGTCGGTGAGCACCCTGCCCTGGTCGATGTCGAAATGCTTGAGCAGCAAGCAGATGTCGTTGCCGGGCTGCTCGAGGAGTTTCGTGAGCCAGTGCTCCACCTCGACGTTGTAATTCGTCCGCGAGAGGCAGAGCCCGGCTGCTCCTTCGAGCGCCCGCTGGCAGACGGGGTTCAGCTTCCCGATGAGTCCCTTGAGATCGAGTCCGGCCATGCTGCGGTTCCCTCACGTCTGCGGTGATCGCGTGTCGTCACATCCGGAGGCTCCGGAAGACGCTTTATCGTCGCGAAGAGCATACCAGCCGTCGCAATCTGCCGAAACCGGCCCCACCGTAGCCAGAACGCCGGAAGAGCCAAAGGTGAGATAGCGCTACCGTCGACGGCGGCCTGCGGCAGCTTTCTTCGCCCGCGCGGCCGGCCGCTTCCGGGTCGCAGTCGCCCGCTTCGGAGTCGCCCGCTTCCGCGGTGTTCGACGCCTCTTGCTATCCGGCTTCTGCGGCAGGAGCGATTTGAGCGCCGCCATGGCGGCCGCATAGTCTGGCTCGTTGGTGATCTCGGGAACTACTTCCACATACTGCACCACCCCCGCTGCATCGACCACGAAGACAGCCCGAGCGAGGATGAGCGGCTCCTCGATGACGACGCCGAAGGCCCGGCCGAAGCTCTGGTCGAAATAGTCGCTCAAGCCCATCAGGTGCTTGAGTCGCTCGGTCTCCTTAAACCGGTTCAACGTAAACGGCAGATCCGAGCTCACGAGCACGGCGGTCACGTCCTCGTGAATCGGCCGCAGGAGCTTGTCGAACTTGCGGGCTTGAATCTTACCGACCGGCGTGTCGACCGAGGTGATCACACTCAACAGTAGTGGCCGGCCACGTTCGAGGAGGTCATCTCGGCCGATCGGCCCCCCCCCATCGCCCTTGTTGAAGTACCAGAGCCGAAAGTCGGGCGCGGGCTCGCCCACGGAGACGGCATCTCCACCAAGGGAATGCGTCACTCCACGAAACGTGATTTCTCTCTCACCCAACACCATAGATCCTCCCATGTGCCGAAAACATCACTAACTACGCACCTGCAATCGCTTTAATTCGAGCCGGGACCTTGAAGGCGTTGAGGAGAAATCTCCGGAGCCGCTGCCCGACGACACTCTTTGGCACCGCGTGCTCGCCCGTCGGATCGAAGCCGAGCACATAGTAAAGATTCTGGTAGATGGGGTGTTCCGGCAACTTACTAACCTTGGTCAAATCATCCTTTTCGAAGAACTTCGCCTGTACCGATTTGCACCGAACATCATCGGTGCCGATCCACCTGACTGCGCTCTTGAGGAACGCATCCGTTTCGGCGGACTTTGAATTCCAGAAACTTGTGTCGTTGCGGTAGTTTCCGATGGCAGTTGCGACTGCGTTCTTGACGAACGCCCCCGCCTGCTCATTCCCTCTGTCCCAGCCTGTCGGGACCACGTAGCCCCATTCGCGGGCCAGTCGTAACGGCACAGAAAACCTTCCTTTGTCGGAGGGCACGTCAACGTGGCAGCCAGGGGCGCCAGGCTTCACGAAGACAGCCGCCCTCCCATCCGCATATCCGGTCACTTTTTTAACATCACCAGCGAGTGTGTCCCCGCTCACTTCAACAAAGTGCCCAACGGAATCGCCCTCCGGCTTTAAAACGTTGCCTTCGTTGTCATCAATAAATTGACCTCGCAACTTTATGTAGGAATATACCTCACACACCTGCGACGGTTCGTCATAACGACAGGCATAGTTGCCGTCCCACAGCGAGCCTGCCGCCTTGACCACCCAATGATTATCAAACAGACTGTCTATTTCACTCGGCGGCCCAGCCACAAAGCCATCGCCATCGGCGATCATAATTCTCGACCGATACTCGTATTGATTGGGCACTGTCGTCTGAAAAAAGATGGCGCCTTTGCGGGAAGACTTCGCGGCAACCGCACCGTTATAGGCGAACATGTGCTCGCTGCCGGTAGCTTGCACGTAGGCCAGTTCCACCGCGGATTTCGGCACTCCCACGCACACGAGTGTCATCGCGAATCCGCGCGCGACGTTCTCGCAATTTCCGACGGGCTCCATCGGGTTATAAAGAACGTTGGCATGGGAGTCTCCAAGGAGTGAAACATTAACCTGGTTGTCTCCCGTCAAGTCCCACGAGGTAATTGTCTCCTGGACGTATCTATAGCCAGACCGGCTGAGCCAGTTTAAAAACGCCAAAAATATCTTCTGGACGAATTGGCTGTCGCGGCGAACCGCGCGGTATGGCGGAAGGGCGCCTTGATGAAAAGTATCACGATGCCTGTAAGGATCGTTTCTGTTGATTCCGTCAAGAAGAACGTTGGTGAGCCGCATTCTGCCTTCGCGCGATCGTCTCTCAGCGTTGAGTCGATAGTCGTTGATCACAAGGAACTGCGTTAATGACGGGTCGTTAAGAAACACCGATCGTTCGATTGTGGGAACATATTGTTCAAAGTCGGCCAGTGTGTATTGACGCGGACCCACAACCCTGTAGTCGATTAATTTACGCGTCATCAGATGCCCCTCGCCATTGTTTGTCTTGTTCCAATATCATGCGTTAAGGAACCCTTGCGAACGCTTCCGTCCACTTGCTCGTCATGCGTGTTCAAACTTCGTCGAGGGCAGCCTACGCCACGGCAAACATCGCATCGCCGCGATCGCGCGGCGGGCCGCCGCTGAGCCAGGTCGTCCAGCCGAGCCGCGATCCCGACAGGGCAGCTGCTTGTTCATCGCCGCCGAGTTGGCACCGCGGCACCGCGTCGGCCGCGAGCACCAGCCGCACACGAATCTCGAACTGCGGGCCGGCATAGAGCCGCAGCAGATCGCCGAGCGCCGCGAGCCGCTCACTGCCGGGCAGCCTCGACCGGAAGTCGGCCGCCGTGAGCGGCCCCACGGCCACTTCAAATGTCGACTCCACATCCCAGACCCGACGCCCCGCGATCGCATCGATACCCAGACGGGCGTTGAGCCCCTCGGGCCGGTCGCGGCTCGCCAGCGCCGTCTGATCGGGCTGCTCTAATTCCAGCCAACGCCCCACGAACTGTTCTACCCGCACCGGCACGCGGTAGACATCACGGAGCAGTCGCTCGAGCGACTCGGCCGACCGCGGCTGTCGGGAGAAGTGGGCGGCATGCCGCAGCACAATGTCGTCACTGGCGACGAGCCGATTGGAAAGCCCCCTGCTGCCGAGGCCGACGAGCGACGCCACCGCCGCGGTCACCGGATCGCGAGGCGTCTCGGCTGCCTCGTCCCACGCTGCACCCCGGCCGGTAAGAGCCGTTAACTCGTGCTGCACCGCGGGACGATACTTTGACCACGCGCGGCAGAGGAGCGCCGTCATCCGCTGGACGAAGATATCGAGAAACTCGCGCAAGGCCGTATCACGAAAGCGACGAAACCGCTCCACGACAAGGCTTGTGTAGTGACGTGGCAGTGTGCCGGATGGACCAACCAGCCCGAAGCAGGCAATATCAAGATGTGCGGAAGCGACCGCCCCACGGTCCGCCGCCTCGGATGGCGATTCCCGACGGATGGCGGTGATCGCTCCCTGTGGAAAGCCGAGCGTCGGCGACGAATGAAACCGCACCGACGTCCGTGACACGCCGTCGATCTCCCGGCTGCCGATGATCGGCGGTGCCGACCCGTTGACCGCCGCCGATTCCTCGATCGCTTCCGCAAACAGGAGCCGCACCGCCTGAAAGAGTTCAAAACGCTGCGGTTCGGCGTAGAGCCGCTCCAACACCGGCTGCATGGGAACGTGGCCGGCCAACGACCGGCCTTCGGAGGTCACGGGGTTCTCGACCGCGAGTGGGCCGATCGCGGCGGGGTCACTCATGCAAGCACCCTGCTCCCAGCCCGCGGCGGCCATGTCCACTGCTCCCGCCGGCTTTCCCGCTCCCGTGAGGTGGAAACCAGTCTCGTGAACGCATTGATGTTTACCCACGCGCCGAGGAACTGGTCGAGCACGCTCGAGAAGAGGTAGGCCGCCCTGTCAGAGAAGCGGTCTTCATCGAGTTCGAGGCGGATCTCCACCCCTTGGCAAACGCCGCCGCGCTCCCCGACGCGGGCTGCCACACGCCGGCTCGACATGCCGACAATCCCCTGGATCCACCGCTGCTTCTGGTCGTAGTCGTCGAGGTCGTCGAGGAGGTAGAGGCGGAGCATCTCACGCAGGGCCTGCGGGGCGCGGCCGTCGCCTGAGTCGGCGAGCGAGAGGTGGTTGAGCGAAAGGTGGGAGATGATCCGCCATGCTGCGCCGCGGCCGGGCAGCGTTCGCAGCGGCCGCGTGGGCCGCGTCAGGCACGTGACGGTGCCCACAGGCCCCTGGCCCTCCGGCAGCGTGAGCCGGGGCCGCCCTACGGCGAAGGGCAATCGTGCGGGCAGATTGCGGTTGGTGCACACGGCCCTCGTGTGGACGATGAGGTCGGCCACGGCGGTCGGGCCCCCCGCTTCGTCCACGAGCGAAAGCCAGGTGTCGGTGGCCGCATCGGTCACGCCGTCCGGCCGTGGCTCGCGATGCGTCCGCCGAGATGCCAGCCACCGCAGCCGCCGTCGCGGCCCGATCGCCGGAGCCGACGGTGTTTCGGCGGCAGTCGCCACGGCATAAAACGGCATTACGTCGACGGGCTCGTCACCTGCCGGCCCGGCCTGCACGGACTCCAGGGAATAGACCTCGACCGCCCGGGGGCGACGTGCATCGGGCGTGATGCAGTATTCGCTCCGCGCCCCGTCGATCCGCATGGGATCGAGTTGCTGGGTAAAGAGGTTGACGATTGGCGTGCAGCCCAGACGGATCGCGCGGGGCGACAAGATCCGCTCCAGCTCGCGGCTGGTGCCCGAGAGCAGAATCGACACGTGCATGCTTCTGCCGATCCGGCCGATTACCTGCGGCGTGAGCCCCTTGAGATCGACAAACAGGAATTTCTGCGGGAGCGCGAAAAATTCCGACAGGAGCCGGTAGCCCGAAAAGCTCCGAGGATCGTCGGGAATCGCAGCATCGGCCGGGTCGAACCCGGCTGCGACCAACCGGTCCCGCGGCAGCACCACCGCCTGGGCATCGGTGGGGCCGTCGGCGATCACCACGCCGAGGCATCTCGTGAGCAGTAGTTCATAGAGTTCTTGCATCGACTGCCCCGCCTCGGCATGGAGGTGCAGCCGTAACGACTCCAGCGGCATCTGGCCCACGCGGACGTCGCCGGAAAGCGTCTCGATCACCAGCGAGAGGACGGCTACGGTGCCAGCCGGAGGCACGATGGGCAGCTGGAACGGCGGCCCCGCGAGGCCTGCCGCGGAGACCCTCAGCGGCCAAAGCCGTTGGTCGAAGCAGGTGCGGTAGCGACACCGCTCCCCCTCGACCTCCTCGGTCTCGACCGGCGTGCGGCGTGGCACGACGTAGCCCGATGTCAGCTGCGCGTGCTTCTGATCGATGGGGAACTCCGCGATGGCAAGCGACGGCACGGGCCGCAGGTAGTGGGGGTAGAGAAGATCGAGCAGGCCGTCGGTGAGTTCGGGGTAGTCGTCGTCGAGCCGTTTCTGCACGCGGGCAGCCAGGAACGCGACACCCTGCAGCATCCGCTCCACGTGGGGATCCTGCGACTCATCCCGCCCGAGGCTCAGACGGCCTGCGATCTTGGGATGCCGCTCGGCAAACTCCCCCGCCAGCGACCGCAGGATCGCCAACTCGCGGTCGTAATAGGGAAGCAGTTCATCACTCATTTCGCACCCTCCACAGCGAACTCCCCGCTGGACACGTCGAGTGACGAGGAAAACAGCACCGGCTCCCGGAGCGGCTCCACGACGAGCACGGCCTCGATCTCAAACCGCACGCGGCGGTCGATCGGCTTCTTACCCTCCGCGTCGATGACGGGCCGCACACGCACCCCCTGGAGACGAGGCTCGAAGGCCTGAACGGCCTCCTCGATCAATCGGCACAACAGGCCCAGATCATGGTCTTCGCGAACCTCCATGCTCTGCAGATCAGGCAAGCCGTAGTTCAGCAGCGATGTCCTTAGTTCGGAGTACACCTCGGGAATCGTCGTCAGCAGTCGGTGGGCGTTGAGCAGGTTTTGCAGATCGCGGCAGAGGCTCGTCTTGAGCACGCGGACCACCTGCACCTCCCGCCACGCCGGTTCCCGGCTCTCCTCTGGTTGGTCGTCGAGCAACCGGTCGAGCAGGCTGGGGAGGAGTGGAATCTCGTTGGGAATCGACTTCGACATGGCATAAATACTACCCTCGCGGACATCGTTTCCGCCACGCCGGCCGCAGCCCGCCTGACGTGCGCCGTGCTACAACACCGCCTCGCCCGTCAGATTTCCGAGGAACCGCGACCGTGACCTCACCTTTATTTCCCTCCGCAGGCTACGTCACCGATGTCGCCTACCTCCCCGGCTACTATCCCTTCATGGCCCCCGCCCGGATGCGCTATGTCGCGTCGCTGCAGGGCATCCGGCCGCCCGCGGTCCGGGAGGGTTTCGATTTCCTGGAACTTGGCTGTGGATTCGGCAGCACACTCCTGACGCTCGCGGCGGCGAATCCGCAGGGCCGCTTCGCTGGCGTTGACTTCATGCCGGTGCACACCGAGCAGATCGAGCGGGAGGTCGCCGCCACGAACCTGCGCAACGTGCGGGTGCTCTGCGCCGACTTCGCGAAGATGCCGGCCGACCTGCCCCAGTTCGACTTCATCGCGCTCCACGGCGTGTTCAGCTGGGTGAGCCCGGAACTGCGTCAGTGCGTGCTCGAGATCATCCGTCGGCACCTGAAGCCCGACGGCATCGTTGAGGTGACCTACAACTGCATGCCCGGCTGGTCGAGCCTGCTCCCCGTCCGCACACTGCTGCGCCACTTTGCCGGGCAGGCTCAGGGCGACAGCATCGCCCGCGTCCGCCAGGCGCTGTCGATCGTCGCCGAGATGCGCAAGGCCGACATCCCCATCTTTCACGACCAGCCGCTGGCGGCCCAACTCGTCGACCGGCTCGTGCAGGCCGACCCGCACTACGTGGCCCATGAATACCTCAACGAACACTGGACGGTGTTCGACGTGGCCGAGGTGCTCGCGATGTTCGACGGGATCGGCCTCGGGCACGCGGGCCGACTCCCCTTTCACCACAACCACTGGGCGCTCTGCTCGCAGCCGCAGTTCGGCGGACAGTTCCAGGACGCCGATCTCGTCACGGTCGAGACGCTCAAGGACCACCACGCCAACGTGATGTTCCGCTGGGACCTGTTTTCACGACGTCAGCGGGAGGCGTGGACGCCACGGCAACGCGCGGAGGCGGCAGGGGATCTTTTCTTCCGAATCGCGTCGCCACAGGCGTCGCTTCCGCATACTGTCACCTACGGTGGCGTGACGGCCGGAATCGCGGGCCCGCCCCATGACAGAATGCTTGAGGTCATGGGGCAATCCAGTTGGTCGCTGCCGATGCTCCTCGACGAGCCGCAGTTGGCGGCATTCACCCCTGAGGCGCTCGTCGAGGCGGTAGACGCGGGCGTGGCGATGGGGCTTTTTCGGGTCGACGGCGGCCCGGCGATCGATCCGGTTCCGTCGGCCGCAACAATCGCGACCGCCCCGCTTGACGTGCCGCTGGCGTTCAACCGCCGGGCGCTCAAGCGGGAGGACCTCGCCAACGAGCAGGTCGGCCTCGCGAGCCTGCGAACCGGCGCGGGGCATGAGATCGGCGATCTGCATGCCGTCATCCTCGATGAGCTGATGACGGGCGGTCGCGAGGGCCTCGAGGAGCGGATCGCCAACCGGCTCGCCCTCGCGGAAAAGCATCTGCGGGAGCACACTACCGGGCGGCCGATCACCGATCCTGCTGAACGGACGAAGGCCGTCGACTCCATCTGTAGCGGCTTCTTTACGACTGTGCTGCCGGAACTCGTGCGGCAGGGGATCGTGACGCTCGGCGCAGCGTCTGTCTCCTCCTAATCCGAAGCCGCCGGTCACTCCGGGGCTCCGTGGGGAACCACGCATCCACCTGATCGCCGATGCAGCCGGCGAGCCTCAACGCGGCAGCATTCCTGGCATGTCACGAACGATCGTCCCTCCGGGATCACACTGGGGGCAATCTCCGCTGCATCTGTGCGGCCAGATTATGGCAGTGTACATGCTCCTTCATCCTTTTCAGTTCCAGCTGGAGTGATTTCAGGCTCACCCGCTCTCCCTTCAAGAATGACATACATGCCGGAAAATGCTTTGTTACCATTTCAACATGGTGCCAATTCACAAAGCACTCGTTTTTCGCGTCCAAGTCAAAATCTTGAAGCGTCATCCACGCCGCGTTCGGTCCATTCGCAGCCATTGGGTCGGCCGGAACCATCATGCTGCGTCCTCCGCCCTGCAACACGTTGAATCCTACCGGACCCAAGTTCACTCCAAGAATACTTTTCTTCTGAAGCTTTTCAAAGTGCCTGCGGTGCTTTACCAAATGATCGTAATATCGCAGCACTTCATGGTCCGACAGTTGCATCGTCTTCGCAAACCGCGTGCCCCAGTCTTGGAGGTGGCTCTCCGCGATGTGCCTTACGAGCACGGACGAATTGTAGAGGATGTTGTCACCGCCCGAGCATCCCACCAGCGAACTGTGATTGCCGGGAAAGAAGTAGATCTTTGCGGGACATGCTCCTGCTTTGATATGCGGTAGCGTCGGAGAAAAGCAGCGAGATCGCTCGTCGCGGGCGTAGAACGCGACATATTCCTTGATATTCTCGTTAGTGATCGAAACACGATGCGAGGCCATTTCCGAGCCTCCGGGAACTGGGTCAACAGCGATGAGACGGATTTCCTTGCCGCTCAACAGCGGTTCTTCAGCGCACGCGTTCGCGAACATGTGGGTGGTGACGCCGCCCCGACTCCACCCTATGCAGTTGATTTGCGAGATTTCACTCGCCCTGGTCATGGCTTGTAAATGATGGAATGCCCGAAACTTGTCGGGGTAACACATGTCGCACACGCGCTGTTCTTTGTGTACGCCCCTGATCTGGACGGTGCTTGTAAGCGGGTTTTTGACCGAAATTCTGTGTTGCGAACAGTTGTCGCAAAAAATCTGACCGCAGAGGCGGCAATGGTGCTTGCCACTGCTAAAGAATCCGCTCAGCTTCGTCTTGCACTTGAAGCAAGTATTGGACAAAGCATCATCAACCCACCTGGGTTTCCCTGATTTTCCAACCACGTCGTTCGGCGAGATTGTGTCGCGGGGCCGCCATGTTCCATTGTCCAAGACGACACGGCCGAGCAACGTGTCGATCGCCAACATGACATTTTCGTCCCACCCTTTACCTGAAATAGTGCCAGAGAGGCCGTAGTAGTCGACTTGCCCTCGTATTTTTTGAGCCTCTTGTTTATTTCCACTGCCCGGACCGTCGATTGTGAATTTCGTAACCCCCTCTTCCCCTATGCAGCGAAGTCCGAGGCGGCTTATCAGCTCACCATTGTCATATCCATCGACGCCACTCTCTGCCTGCTCGCGAGATGAAGCGGTACCACAAAAAAAGAGCGTTGCGACAGCCATAGCAATGACCCTCTGCGAGTACTTCGAATGGTATCCGATGGACTGCAAGCCGTTCGCGAACGGACGCGTGTCCGGTGGGGTTGATCTTCAGGGTGAAGGAGCCATGAGCCCTACGGATCCTCCGAGAAGGAACCCGAACGGACCGACGTCGAGGAACCTGCTGGCTACGTGATACGGCAGGATTGTTTGTCTCGCCAGCTACGACTTTGAAGCCAAGCGATCAGATATCGAAAGTGATCGATCCAAGAGCCATCATGTCGATCTCATCCTCGCCGTCGACGACGAACGACCGACGTCCCACGCCCACGATCGCATCCCCCTCGTTCCCGAGCCAGTCGGTCCGCCGGCCCAGGCGAGAGGCGACGTCTGCGTTTGTGAGCGTGCCGTAGACCGCGGGCAGGTGCACCTGGGCATCGAACGCGTCCTTCACCACCATCCGTGCGGGCCGCCAGATGAGGTCAAGCGGCCGCTCCGGCGGCGTGAATTCGATCAGCTCCACCCGACGCATCTCGATCCAGTAATACTTTCCGGTCTGCGTGAGCACCTCGAAGACCTCCGCTGTGATGTCGTCGAGGTCGCGGAAGTCAGTGAAGACTCGCTCGCTCTCCTGAGACAGCGTGAGTTTGCCGGCGAGCGCCGGCCGGGCCTTTTCGGCCCGCTCGACCAACCGGCCCGCCTCGGCCGACTTGCCCGCGCGAAGCAGCACGAAGGCCTCGAGGCGATCGCGGACCTGCTGGTCGGCGCCGTCGAGCAGTTCGGGCACCCGACCCTCGTCGTAGAACTGCCTCCGCGCCGCCTCGGCGCGGAGGAGATGCCGGATCGGGATCGCCGACAACGCCGCGCGGGGCTCGACCGCGATGATGGCGTCGAATTGCGTGTCGGCGCGGTCGTGCTGGCCCGCGAGAATCAGGAGTTCGGCGAGGAGCCAGCGTGCCTCGAGATCCTTCGGCTTCGCCTTGACGTGAGCGGTTGAAGCCTGGATCGCCTCGTCCAGGTTGCCGGTCGACAGGAGTTCACCAGCCGTTGCCATCGTGCTGCCTCGTTCTCTGTTGTATTCAATAGCGGGTTTGATCGTTACCGTTTGTCGACACGTCGCACCGACGTGACGAGCCTGAGTGTCGCATCGAGCCGGTCGAGTTGGAAGTGGGGCTGGAGTCGCATGACGACTCGGTAGGCCCCGGCGGTGCCAGGTTCCTCGCGGACCTCGACGTGGGCTGCCCGGAGCGGCATTCGAGCGCGTGTCTCGGCCGACGCCTGGTCGTCGGGAGTGACGTATTGGTTCACCCACTCCGAGAGAAATCGCTCGAAGTGCGGGCTATCGGTGAACGCACCCACTTTGTCGCGGGCTAAAACCTTCACGTAGTGGGCGAATCGGGACACGCAGAGCACATACTGCAGCATCGACGAAATCCGCGCATTCGCGGTGGCGATGGCCGAATCGTACCGCGGCGAAGCATGCAGCGAGGCATTGGTATGGAACACGGCGCGGCCGTCGGGCCCGGAGGCGCAAAGGGGGATCAGTCCGGCCTGGTCGAGATCTATCTGCACGGGCTCAGTGACGAATACCTCAACAGGCCCCCGCGTTACGACATCGCGGTCGAGCCCCGTAAAGGCGTCGATGGGCAGACCCTCCACGACTCCGCCCCCCTCCTGGCCCCGTGAGCCTCCCCGGATATCGGCAAACCAGCCTGATCGTCCAAACTCCCGAATGATGACGCCCGCCAGCGGCCAGACGCCGCCGCACCAGAGCCTGCCGGAGCCGTCGGCCCGGTCCGCCTCCTCCCGGTAGCGAAAACCCCGGCGGGCCCACGAACGCTCCTCGGCCGCGATGCCGTCCGGCCGGCCGAGCCAACCGTCGTAGGGCAGTCGGCCCAAAACCCGTGGCAGAGGCAGGCCGATGAATCTCGACTCCTCCCGCTCACGCAACGCACG
>JBIIFB010000209.1:0-5684 GCA_044237545.1 Pirellulales bacterium | reverse complement strand
TCGCTCAAGTCGCCGCGGAAGGTGATGATGATGGTCAAGGCCGGCCCGGCGGTCGATGAACTCATCAAAACGCTCACCCCCCTGCTCTCCAAGGGCGATGTCATCATCGACGGTGGCAACACGCTGCCATCCGACACCGACCGCCGCACTCGGGAGGTCGAGGCCTCGGGCCTGCTCTACATCGGCACCGGCGTCTCCGGCGGCGAGGAGGGGGCGCTCAAGGGACCGAGCCTGATGCCCGGCGGTTCCAAGGCCGCCTGGCCGCTCGTCCAGCCGATCTTCCAGGCGATCGCCGCCAAGGTCGGCCCCAAGGGCGACATCCCCTGCTGCGACTGGGTGGGCCCGCGCGGCGCCGGCAACTACGTCAAGATGGTTCACAACGGCATCGAATACGGCGACATGCAGCTGATCTGCGAGGCCTACTGGCTCCTGAAGCAGGCGGCTGGTCTCTCCAACGAGCAACTGGCCAAGGTGTTCGACACCTGGAACCGCGGCGAACTCGACAGCTACCTGATCGAGATCACCCGCGACATCTTCACCGCCCGCGATCCCGAGACCAACGACTTCGTCGTCGATCGGATCCTCGATAAGGCCGGCGCGAAGGGAACCGGCAAGTGGATGAGCCAGCTGGCCCTCGACATGGGCGTGCCCAGCACGCTCGTCACCGAGGCGGTCTACGCCCGTTGCCTCTCCGCCATGAAGGAGCAGCGGATCCGTGCCAGCAAGGTGCTCGCAGGGCCCGACCTGCGCAGCCACGACGCCACGCAGGAATTCATCGACCAGGTTCGCCAGGCCCTCTACGCCTCGAAGATCGCCAGCTACGCACAGGGCTTCGTGCAGTTGGCGGCCGCCGCGAAGGAGCAGGATTGGCAGCTCGACTACCGTTCGATCGCCATGATGTGGCGGGGCGGCTGCATCATCCGCGCGCAATTCCTGGATCGGATCGCCGAAGCCTACGACGCCGATCCGACGCTCGAAAACCTGATGCTCGCTCCCTACTTCACGGAAGCGCTCGCGAAGTCTCAGACTGCGTGGCGGCATGTGATCGCCACGGCCGCGACGATCGGGGTGCCCGTGCCCGGGTTCATGGCGGCGCTTGCCTACTACGACGGCTACCGGCATGAGCGGCTGCCGGCGAACCTCCTGCAGGCGCAGCGGGATTACTTCGGCGCCCACACCTACGAACGCACCGACAAGCCCGGCACTTTCCACACCGAATGGCTTGACCTCCGCCGGCCGGTGAGCTGACCACCTCCTCCCCACGGAAACCCTCCGCATGGCTGACTCGTTTCTCGAAAACCTGTTCGGGCTCTCCGGCCGCACGGCCGTCGTCGTCGGCGGCACGGGCGTGCTGGGCGGGGCGCTGGCCGAGGGCCTGGCGCGGGCGGGGGCGTTTGTCGTCGTGGCCGGTCGGGGTGCCGACCGAGGCGAGGCCCGCGTCGATGCGATCAAGGCCGCAGGAGGCGACGGCATGTTCGTCTCGGTCGATGCCGTCGACCGGGGAAGCGTGATGGCACTCCTGGAGGCGGTCGTCCATGCCCGCGGCCGGGCCGACATCCTCATCAACTGCGCCGGCGTGAATTCGTCGGTGCCTTATTTCGACATCAGCGACGACGACTTCGCCAAGGTGCTCGACACCAATTTGAAAAGCACCCACCTCGGCTGCCAGATCTTCGGGGGCCACATGGCGGGGCTCGGTGGCGGAGCGATCCTGAATATCGGCAGCGTCTCCGCCGACAAGCCGCTCTCGAAGGTCTTCGCCTACTCCGCCTCGAAGGCCGCGGTCATCAATTACACGCAGAACGTGGCCCGCGAACTCGCTCCCAAGGGCGTCCGCGTCAACGTGCTCTGCCCCGGCTTCTTCCCCGCCGAGCAAAACCGCAAGATTCTCTCGCCCGAGCGAACCGCCACGATCATGAGCCAGACGCCGATGAACCGCTTCGGCAATCCGGAGGAACTCGTCGGCGCCGCGATCCTGCTCTGCGCCCCCGTGGCAGGCAGCTTCATCACCGGTACCGATCTCTACGTCGATGGCGGCTTCACCGGCATGAGGCTCTAGCCATGGCCCACACGATCGTGATCTTCGGTGCGTCCGGCGACCTCACCAGCCGGAAACTCGTGCCCGCGCTCTACAATTTGAAGCGGAACGGCCTGCTGCCGCCCGAAACGCGGATCGTCGGCTTCTCGCGGACGCCTATGAGCGACGACGCATGGCGGACGACGCTCCGCGAGTCCACCGCCAAGCATGCGGAGGGCGATCCGCTCGACGACGCCTCCTGGCGGGAGTTCGCCGAAACGATCCACTACCAGCCGGGCGACATCAGCCAGGCGGAAGACTTCCAAGGCCTCTCCGATCGGCTGCATGCGGTCGAACACGGGGCGGAAACGACCCGCGTCTACTATCTCGCCACCGCTCCACAATTCTACGAGCCGGTCGTCGCGGCACTCGGCAGCCATGGCATGGCGGCCGAAACACACGGCCCCCGCCGGATCGTCGTCGAAAAACCGTTCGGCACCGATCTTGTGACGGCGAAGACCCTCAATGAAAACCTGCACGGGGTTTTCCACGAGAGTCAGGTATTTCGAATTGATCACTACCTCGGCAAGGAGTCGGTGCAGAACATCCTGGCGCTGCGGTTTGCCAACACGATCTTCGAGCCGGTCTGGAACCGTCGCTACATCGACCACGTGCAGATCACGGTGGCCGAAGAGGTGGTGGTGGGCCGCCGTGGGAATTACTACGACACCGCGGGCGTGCTCCGTGACATGTTCCAAAACCACCTGCTGCAACTGCTCATGGTGACGGCCATGGAGGCGCCTGTGCGGTTCAATGCCAGCGCTGTCCGCAACGAGAAGGTGAAGGTGCTCGAGGCGATCCGCCCCCTCGACCTCGGCGAAGTGGCGGCCGCCGGCATTCGCGGACAGTACCGCGGCTATCTCGAAGAGCCCGGCGTGGCCCCGCACAGCCAGACCGCCACGTTCGGTGCGGTCCGCCTGGAGGTCGACAACTGGCGTTGGCAGGGCGTGCCCTTCTACCTGCGGAGCGGCAAGGTGATGAGCTGCCGCACCACGCAGATCGTGATCGCCTTCAGGCAGCCGCCGCTGGAGCTCTTTGCCGACGGCAAGCACAAGCATTCCCGTGAAGCAAACCGGCTCGTGATCCAGATCCAGCCGGCCGAAGGCATCCAGCTCCACTTCCACACCAAGGTGCCGGGCGATGGCATGAAGCTGCGGCTCACCGACCTCGAATTCAGCTACTCCCGTCAGTTTCAGGGCCGTCTGCCTGAGGCCTACGAGCCGCTGCTGCTTGACGTCATGACCGGAGACGCGAGCCTCTTTGCCCGCGCCGACGAGGTCGAGAAGTCGTGGGAAATCATCGACCCCTTCGTGAGGGCCTGGAGTTCGGTCGATATGCCGCCGATCGATCCTTACAACGCCGGCGAATGGGGCCCGATGGCAAGCGTCGACTGGATGGCGGCCCAGGGCCGCACCTGGTTCGACGCCTGCCCTGTCCTGACCTGACGACCGCCTCACGTGACGATGGTACGATGAGGATCGTCATGCTGGCTCCATTCCAAGCCCCCACGCTCTCGATAGGCGACATCACCCTCGCCTCCCCGGTGGTGCAGGCTGCGCTCTCGGGCTACAGCGACCGAGCAATGCGGGTACTCGCGCGGCGGCACGGTGCGGCCTACTCGCTCGGTGAGGTGCTGCTCGACCGGTTTGTCACCGAAGTGGGCACGAACAAGCGCAACCTCGCCCGGATCGCCGTGTCGCCCGAGGAGCATCCCGTCGGCGGTCAGCTGATGGGCTCGAACCCCGATGACTTCCCCCCCGCCGCCCGCCGGCTCGTCGCGGAAGGCTATGACGTCATCGACATCAACTTCGGCTGCCCGGTCAAGAAAGTGCTCGGCCGCTGTCGCGGCGGCTATCTGCTGAGCGTGCCGGAGACGGCGCTTGAAATCGTGTCGCGGGTGCGCGACGCCGTGCCGCCGCAGGTGCCCGTCACGCTGAAGATGCGTCGCGGTATCGACGACTCGGCAGCGAGCGCCGACAAGTTCTGGACGATCTTCGACGGGGCGTTTGAGCGGGGCGTCGCCGCGATCACCGTCCACGGCCGATCGGTGCAGCAGAAATACGTGGGCCCGAGTAACTGGAAGTTCCTGGCCACAGTGAAGCAACACGCGGGCAGCCGCACCGTGATCGGCTCGGGCGACCTCTTCTCCGCCGAGGCCTGCGTCGCCATGCTGCGGCAGACCGGCGTCGACGGCGTGAGCATCGCGCGGGGCGCGATCGGCAACCCCTGGATCTTTCGGCAGACGCTCGCGCTTCTGGCCGGCGAATCCCCACCTCCCCCGCCCACGATCCACGAGCAGGCCGCCGTGCTCCGCGAACACTTCGAACTGGCCGAGGAACTGCACGGTGCCGAGCTGGCCGGCCGGCTGATGCGAAAGTTCGCGATCAAGTATGCGCGGCTGCACCCGGAGTATCTGCCGGTCCGCGACGCCTTCGTTGGCGTGAAGGTGAATGCCAACTGGCCGGAGGTGCTCGCCCGGTTCTATGCCGACGACGGCCCCGGCCGCGACTCGGCCGCAGACATCGACGAAACGACTGAGTGCTAGCGGCAGGCATCACGACGACAGGTGGCATCCACCTGCGTGGCCGCGAGTTTTTAACGTGCGGAATCAGCGTTGGTCCGACGTGGCCGCGAGTTTTTAACTTGCGGAATCAGCGTTGGTCCTACGTGGCCGCGAGTTTTCAACTTGCGGAATCAGCGTTGGTCCTACGTGGCCGCGAGTTTTCAACTTGCGGAATCAGCGTTGGTCGGCACGGACAAGTTGAAAACTTGCCGCCACGAAGAGGGACGGGGCGGAGCCGGGATCGGCTGAAGCTCGACGAGCGTTGGAATTTCGCCCTGACAGGGTCTGCACCGCCACCACGCCCCACGGCGAAAGTCCCCGCGAAGGAGACTTCTGCCGGCCCGGCGGGACAGGACAGGACAGGACAGGGCGGAGCCGGGATCAGCGGCAACTCGAAAGAGCGCTTGAATTTCGCCCCGTCACGGCCGGCCTACGCCAGCGCCCGTTCGATCTCCGCCCTCACCTCGGCGTCCTCCTCGATCGCTCGCCGCGCCACGAGCGCGGCGTTGGCCCGCTCGGCCAGAACATCCATGCGACGCCATCTCCCCAGCGCCCAGGCTGCCGCTCCACGCACCACCGGTTCCCCGTCGACAAGCCCTGCCGCCAGCGCGTCGAACGACGCGGCATGCGGCCGGTTGCCCAGAGCGATTGCCGCCGACCGCAGCAGGCCACGGCGCTTGGCCCGCCAGAGCGGTGAGCCCTTGAATTGCCGCCGAAACGCCGCGTCGTCCAGTTGCAGCAACTCGGCGAGCGACGGTGCCGCCAGGCCAGCGCGTGGTTGCAACGTCGGCTCAGTCGATCCCGGCGCGTGGCGGTTCCAAGGACAGACCTCCTGGCAGATGTCGCAGCCAAAGATCCAGTCCTGCATGCCAGGCCGGAGATCGGTGGCGATCGGCCCGTGGTCTTCGATCGTGAGCGCACTGATGCAGCGGTTGGCATCGAGCACGCGAGGTTCGACGATGGCACCGGTTGGACAGGCATCGAGACAGGCCGTGCAGGTACCACAGTGGTCGACCTCGATCGGCATGTCGGCGGGCAGCTCCA
>JBIIFB010000208.1:0-5711 GCA_044237545.1 Pirellulales bacterium | reverse complement strand
CCGCATCGGGAGCGGCGGCTGCCTCCGCATTCGGCCGCCACGCCGGGGCCGGCGGCTGCGGCATGGCCGCTGGCTGCGCGGTCTGCGGTGGACGGGCCACCGGCGGCCGGCCTGTGCCCCTCAGCCTGCCCACCAATTCCGCAACCACATCGCCCGCCGTGGCCCGAAGCGAGCCGTCGAAATTGACCCGCGGTTCGCCGAGGACGCCGCCGATCCGCACTGAGAACGTGCGGCCCGCAAGCGACGCCAACAGCGGCCTGTCCTGCGGCAAGTCAGCCGGGATCGGCAGGTCCAGCTTGAGGTCGAGTGCTTTGTCGTCGAGCCCGACGGAGCCGCTCGACTGCAGTTCCAGCCGCTGGCCGGGCTTTGAGAGCGGCACTCCAAACTCGAGTCCCTTGTGCCAGACCCGTCGGTCGGCCAAATGGAATTCCACATGGGATTGGTCGGCGATGCGGATCGCTGGCGGAGCAGGCAGAGCGAAGGGAAGGGAGCGGATGATGTTCATCACCAGCGGCCCTGGTCCGAGATCGACGGCATGCATGGAGAGCACGCCAGAAAGCCGTCCACCTTCCGGCGCGCCGACCGGCAGCGTGGCCCCCTCCAGCCGAAGTGAAAAACGGCCGCCGGTCCGCGTGGCATCAGCCATCACCGGCGCGATGTAAGCGAGCACCCCCTGTGCCACGGCCGGTTCCAGGCGGGCGTCGGCCAAGAGTTGCACCGGCTCGACATTCCACTCACTCCACGGGCCGTTTGCGGACGGGGCCAACCTGGCCCGCACATTGATCGGGTCGCTCACCCACTGTTCTGCCGACCACGGGCCGGCGATTCGTACGATCGCGTTCACAACGTCCAACTGCAGCCGCACCGGACTGTGTCTGGCGGGCTGGGGCCTGTCGGCCGCCGGGGCATCGGAGGCGATGGCGGCCGGCGTGGCCTGGAACAGTTTTTTGAGATTCGAGTTGCGGTCGGCGTCGAAGACCACATCGGCCTCGAGCCCCTCGACCTGCAGCCGCCCGAGATCGCCGAGTGACAGGAGGATACCGGCCAGGCCATGGCTGATTTCCACCCGCCTGATCGAGATCGCCTCACGGCCGCCATCGCGCGGCACGACGTGGATGTCTTCGAGGACGAGCGGTCCCAGCCAGCCGAGCTTCACGCTGCCAAACCGGACATCGGCCTTGAGTTGGGGCATCGCCCTCGCAACGAGCCCGGAAATCCGCGAGGGGCTGGCGAGCAGCCACGGCACGCTGGCCAGACCCAGGAGGGCGACGGCCGCTCCGGTCGCCAGCGTCGCCCGCACCTGCGATGACAAAAACCCGCGGCGTGCTGCATGGGCTGCAGGGGCTACCGGCGGCGTGGCCTCCGCGGTTGGGTGCTTGGCGTCCGGGGCGGTCATGGCGTGAATCTCCTCTGATCAGAACAGGGCACCGTCAGAAACGGGCACCGCCGATTGTATCCATTGCCAGGTTGCGGGGCATCTGGCGGCAGCATTGGGGAACCAGAGAGATTCCGTCGAGGGTTTGCATGGGAAGGTTCATACAAGCCCGGAGCGTGAGCGATTGTGTCGGCACCACATTTGAGGTCACGCCATCTGTCGCTTCCGATCCCCCGGCTCATGCCGGGGGCTTGCATGGGAACGGGATTCCGTGCTTCCGATCCCCCGGCTTACGCCGGGCTGCTTGCGAAAGCCGCCCGGCAGTGCGTATCCTCAATGGCAAGTGCGTTCTGAATGTGTTTCTGGATGGCATTGGTCCACGTGCGGGCGTAACTCAGTTGGTAGAGTGCTAGCTTCCCAAGCTGGATGTCGAGGGTTCGAGTCCCTTCGCCCGCTCTTTTTTGGTGCCTGGCGGCTTCACTTCCCGAGGGCATTCCTGCCCACTGGCTGGTTGTGGAACCGTTCCTGCCGCCAGAAACGGCGCTGTCTGAAGCAGCGTTCGCCGTTGTCGGCCTCTTCTGCGGAGTATTTCCCGTGCCAGCCCTCGCAGTCGGCGACACAGCCCCCCCCTTCACGGCCACCCTTCAGGATGGCGAGACGTTCGACTCGGGCTCGCTGATCGGCCGAAAGTCGCTCGTTCTCTTCTTCTATCCGAAGGACAATACCCCGGTCTGCACGCAACAGGCCTGCGCGTTTCGCGACGCCTACGAGCAGTTCGTGAAGGCCGACGTCGAGGTGATCGGCGTCAGCAGCGATTCGCCGGAGAGCCATCGGCGGTTCGCAGAGAAACACCGCCTCCCCTTCCCGATCATCAGCGATTCAGACAGTTCCCTGCGAAAGCTGTTCGGCGTTCCGAGGGCATTGGGAATCTTCCCCGGTCGAGTCACCTACGTGATCGACAGGACGGGCGTTGTGCGACTTGTCTACAACGCGACGCTGGCCGCGGAGCCCCATGTTCGCAAGGCGCTTGAAGCGGTCACGAAAACCTGACAGGCGGGCAAGGCGGGCCGACCGGGCCGGGCCGGGCCGAACGACCGGTTCCTGAGACGGCCTGCGCAACAAAAAAAGCTGCCGCCCCCCGAGGGGAGCGGCAGCCGTAGGGAACTTTGGTGGGCTGCATCAACGGCGAGCCCGTCGACTGGCCATTATCGGCGCAGCCCCCCTGTACAGTCAGTTTGCGTCACTAAACCACCTCCTTTCGCTGAAGGAACCCCAGCCGTCACGACCACTGCGAGGTCGCCGCCGGGACATTTTCTCCCCAGCCGTCGCCGGAGAACTCACCTGCATTTTAGCCGGTCGCCCAGTGAAGGCGAGTTTTTGTTTCGCGTCTTTTTGAGCCCGGGTGGGAGCGGTGCCGTAGGGGTGGCCGCGATCAAACCCATGCTCTGGACTACGCTCCGCTGGCACTGCTGGCATGCTCATGCCACGCCGCTTCGACCTCGTCGCAGGCACGCGCGAGCCCGTCGTTCTCAGCCAGCCTCGCGGCCACGTCGCGACAGCGGCTGGCCACAGCCGCGTCGTCGAGCAGCCCCCCGATCAACGTCGCCAACGCCGCCCCGCGAAAGCGTTTCGGGAGCAGGCTTTTCCCCACACCAAGCCGTTCGACACGGGCCGCGTTGTCGAACTGATCGAATCCCATCGGCATGATCACCTGTGGCACGCCCGCCGCGAGCGCCTGCGACATCGACCCGATGCCGCCGTGATGCACGAGCAGCGCTGATCGCTGCAGCAGCCAGCGGAACGGCACGAAGTCGACATGCCTCACACCGGCAGGCAACGACTCCGGCACCTGATCGGGAAACCGCGTCAGCAAGAGACCGCGTTTGCCGAGCCGGCTGCAGGCGTCGACCGCAGCCGCGAAGAAGTCGCGGCCAAACACGTTGGCCGAGCCGGGCGTGAACACCAGCGGCGGCGACCCCTCCTCGATGAATCGGATCACGGCCGGCGTGGGCTCGATCACGCCCTCCTCGCTGTAGAGCGGAAACCCGGTGAGCCGTGTCTGCGGAGGCCAGTCGGGCTGAAGCGGCGCGAACCACTCCGGAAACATCGCCACCAGGCGCAGGGGCGAATGCATCCAGCCGCGGGTCACCCGGCTCGCCGGCGGCAGGCCGAAGCCCGCCCGGAATGCATTCAGCCAGGGGCAGATCATGCGGTCGGCGGCGAGCGTGTCGACGAGCCACCACTGGAGCCGGCGAAGCCAGGCAGGCCCCCGGTGCACGCTGAGGCCCGGCACCCGCGGCCCCTCGAAATCGCTGCGGAAGAGCGCCGGTGCGAGGTGCACGCTGACCAGCGGAATATCGGTCGTTTCCTGGACAACACGGGCCCCGAGGGCGAGGCTCGATCCGCAGACGAGTGTCTGCCCGGGCGTCTGGTGGTCGAGGATGCTGCGGTAGATCGGTTCGAGCAGCGGCCGCACTGCGAGGTCGATGATCGTTCTGGGGCCTTGCAGTGGATGCCAGATCAGCGGGTTACGGATCAATTCCCGGAAGTCCACCTGCGGGAGCGGATCGACGAACTCCAGCCCCGCCTGTTCGACGAGATTGCGAAAGTAGCCGGCGGTGATGAGGGTCACCCGGTAGCCACGCTGCCGCAACGCCCGCCCGAGGCCGACGAATGGATGCACGTCTCCCGAACTGCCGACGGCGCAGAGGATGATGTGGGTCAGACCGGGCGACTCGGCATCGGTGCACATTCTCGACATCGTCTCATCTTCTCATCTTCTCCCTCGGGAGGATGCTCTTGAGGCTGACCGATCAGGAAGCGATCCTCGATACTACGGGCTGCTTCCGTGGCTGGAACAGGTCGCTCATCAGACGGCTCACCTGGGCGCTGAGCGTTTCGACAGCAGCCTCCTTGGCGGCCGCCCCAGAAACACGATGGGCGTCGTCCAGACCGATGGTCCGCTCAGCGACCGCCCGAGAGAGCGTCTCGCCGATGTCGGGCCGATACTCGATGAGCCGGGCCACGGTGTCGCGGGAAAGCTCAAAGATCACTGCGGCCGTAGCTGACCGCACCGTCGCCCGGCGGGGCTCGCCGGTGAGCAGGGACATCTCACCAAAGAAATCACCGGCTCCCAGCGTTGCCACCCGCACGGCGGCCGGCGGTTGACCTGCCGTCACCAGCACATCGAGGGCCCCCTCGGCGAGAATATAGAGCGAGTCTCCCGTGTCGCCCTGCTCGACCACGCTTTCCTGTGGAGACAGCAGCTTCCGCCTCAGTGCGGCAGCCAATGGCCGACGATCCTCTGCCTCAAGCCCGGCAAAAAGCTCGATGCTCTCCAACAGTGCTTCACGGTTTTCAAGCGTGGCGTCGGAGCCGCGATGTTCGGGAATTCGGTCGTAGAAGATTTCCGTCTTTGCAATCGCAGGGGCCAATCCGGCTATGGCGAGATGGTGGAGCGCCCGGGACAACACCGCATCCCGGGCCGACGTGGGGGAGAGCGGGCTCCATGGCTGGATCCAAAAGCGGATGAGGTATTCAATGCCCCGCTCCGAGGTGCTGTTGGTCAGAACTGCCGGTTCCCGATCGGTGACGAAGCCAGGCGTTCCCGCCAGCGACCGCGCTGCGCCCAGCAGAATGCGTTTGACGCGTTCGCATGGCACAGAAGCATCGAGATCGATCCGGCACTCACAGCGGGCCGCTCCCGAGGGTCGGGAAAAGTTGGTGACCAGATCCTCGGCCAACAGCGTGTTGGGAATGATCAGCAAATTGCCCTCCTCCGTCTCCAACTGCGTCGATCGCCAACCGATCTCACGGACCTGGCCCAGCAGCACACGGGCCTGCGATCCCCGGGGCATCAGTTGGACCCAGTCGCCGATCGCGACGTTTCCATCGAGATTCACCGCCAGTCCGGTGAAGAGGTCGGAGAAAATCCCCCGCACCGCCAGGCCAAGCACTACGCCACCAGCACCAAGGGCGGTCAGAAATGCGGCCACGTCGTATCCATAGACCCCGCCCACGACCAGCGACATGGCGATCAGGTAGACCACCACGCTGACCATAGACTTCAGGATCGCGGGCACGGTGCCACCCAACGCCTTGGCCACGAGTCTGTCCCAGAACAGGAGCCCGATCACCCGATTGACCAGATGGGCCGCGGCAACCGCCGTCAGAGCCCAGAGCAGCTTCGCCAGCCAACTCTCGGAGGCAGGCTCATCGGGGGACAAAGCCGGCAGAAAGCGCAGGCTGACCTGGCTGACACAAAGTCCGCATGCGCTGGCGGCGGTCGTGAGCCATGGGGATGCCGTCTTCAAAGCACTGTTCCAATGCGGTGGCG
>JBIIFB010000004.1:0-51499 GCA_044237545.1 Pirellulales bacterium | reverse complement strand
ATTGTGGCCCGTTCTCTCAAAGAGGCCGAGCAGTTGCGGGTGCGGGCACTGACGGCCCCCGATGACTTCGGCGGGCTGGCCCGGCAGCATTCGGTCGACGTGGGCAGCGCCAGCGCCAACGGCTGGGTCCAGCCGATTCGGCGATACTCTGGCGATGCGGGTTTTGAGCGGGTGGTGTTTGCCCTGCGCCCAGACGACATTTCGCCGGTGGTGCAGGTCGCCGACCAGTTCATCGTCGTCAAGTGCGAAGACCGACTGCCACCAGCCGACGTGAAACTGGATGACGCGCGGCCCCGGCTCGTGGAGGATCTCCGCGAACGCAAGAGCCGTTCGGCGTCGAGCGAGGTGTTTCGCGGCCTGCAGGATGCGTCGACCGTGGAAAACGTGATGAACGACGCGGCCCTGTCAGCCGCAAACCCCGGTGTGGCTGCACGCGTCAACGGCCAGCCGATCGGCATTTCCGCCGTCCAGGCTACTTGCATCGAGCGTCATGGACATGACGTGCTCGAGATCCTCATCACCCGGCGGCTGCTCGGACAGGCGTTGGCCCGCGATCAGCGGACCGTGACCCAGGCCGACATCGATGCGGAGATCGCCCGGGCCGCGGAGACGATGGGCTTTCGCAAGCCGGACGGATCGCCCGACGTCGCCGCCTGGTTCGAGCGAGTGACCCGCGCCGAAAAAATCCCGATGCGGCACTACATCGAAGACATCGTCCAGCCGACGGTGTCGCTCAAGCAGCTCGTCGGCAAGGTGCCTGTGACGCAGGAGGATCTCGACAAGGCCTTCGAGGCGACCTTCGGCCCCCGCGCGAAGTGCCGCATCATCGTCATGGACAGCCAGCGGCGGGCGCAGGAGGTCTGGCAGCTGGCCCGACAGAATCCGACGCCCGAGCGGATCGGTGATCTTGCCGAACAGTATTCGGTCGATCCCACGAGCCGCACGCTGCGAGGCGAAGTGCCGCCGATTCAGCGGTATGGTGGCCAGCCCGCCCTGGAGAGGCAGGCGTTTTCACTGAAGGCTGGCGAGTTGTCGGGAATCGTTCAGATCGCCGATCGCTTCATGGTCATTCTGTGCGAGGGATACACCGAAGCGTCCCAGGTGAAGTTTGCCGAGGTCCGCAGCGAACTCTACGACGACCTCCACGAAAAGAAGCAGCGGATCGAGATGTCGCGGTATTTCTCACACCTCCGCGAGGCCGCCACGATCGACAACTTTCTGGCCGGTACGAGCCAGTCGCCGTCGCGGCCGTCCGCCGGCGGGCCCGCCGGTCAACCGGGTGGGCCGACGTCTGCTGGGCGGGCAGCGATGCCGCCCGCCATGCCGACCAGCGGCGAACTTTCGACGAGCACCCAGCTGCCGCGGAGCCTCGAAGCCGATGCTGGCCTGCCCCGTGCCGGAAGCCGCCAGACCGTGCCCAGCCGGGCGGGGCCAGGCCAGGCTCAGCCATCGGGTGTCAGGCCCGCATCCCTCGACGCCCCAATCCGCTAGGTGAGGGCAACCCCATCGCTCACGCATCCCCATACAAGCCCCCGGCGTAAGCCGGGGGATCGGAAGCCACACACGGCGTCGCGTCGATCATTGTGCTGATCCCGTCGCTGACGCTCAGGGCTTGTATGCCGAAAAGCCGGGGGATCGGAAGCACGGGGAATCCCATCGCTTACGCTCCCCATACAAGCCCCCGGCGTAAGCCGGGGGATCGGATGCCACACATGGCGTCGCGTCGATCGTTACGCCGATCCCATCGCTTACGCTCCGGGCTTGTATGCCGAAAAGCCGGGGGATCGGAAGCACGGGGAATCCCATCGCTTACGCTCTCCCCATACAAGCCCCCGGCGTAAGCCGGGGGATCGGAAGCCACACATGGCGTCGCGTCGATCGTTACGCCGATCCCATCGCTGACGCTCCGGGCTTGTATACAGGCCACCAGCGTACGCCGTATCACTCCAGTTCCGGGAGCACCGCGTTCTCGGCGGCCGCTTCACGGAGCTTCTCCATCGCCTTGGCCTCGATCTGCCTGACCCGCTCCTTCGTCACACCCAGGGCCGAGCCGACCTCCTTCAGGGTCTGCGGCTCGTGCTCATGGTCGAGACCATAGCGACGGATGATGATCGTCTGCTCACGCGAATCGAGCCGATCGAGGAACTGGCCCACCTGCTGCAGCCGGTCATTCTCGGCGAGCCGCTTTTGATATTCATCGGGCCGGCGATCAGTCGCTGTCTGCAGGAGTTCCATGTCGGCCGCCCGAAAACGGTCGCGACGCTTGTGCTCGTCGGGGATCGTGCGGGCGTAGTTCTTCATGATCGCCCACGAGCCATAGGTGCTGAACTTATTGCCGCGGGCATAGTCGAACTTCTCAACCGCCCGGATCAGCGACATGTTGCCGTCGCTGACCAGGTCGAAGAAGCTGTCGCCGGGCGACACCCGCCGCTTGGCGATCGACACAACGAGCCGGAGATTGGATCGCACGATCCGGTTCTTGATCTCGACAATCTCCCCATAGAGCCTGTCGATTTGGTCCATGAGGCGGGCATTCGGATGATCCACGTCGAGCTGGGCACGCAACGTCGTGGCCTTGTGCTTCAGGAAGTTGAACTTTCTGAAGAGCCACACCTCCTGCTCCCGCGTCAGCAGCGGCACTTCGTAGAGGCTCGCCAGGTAGGCGGGCAGACCGGTCGGCCGTCGCACCCGTTTTGCGGGCTCGTCGAGCCCCGGAAACGGCTGGTTGACCACCCGCTCGGCGCTCCTGCGAGAAAAAAGGGCGTTGGGGATGCAGTCGAGCGGCAGCTGCATGATGTGCTCGGCACGCTGCGACAGGATCACCCGGTAGATGCTCGCCTTGGAGCGATGGTAGCGCTTGGCGATCGATTCCACCGTTTCGCCACCGTCGTAGTGCTGATAGATCCGCTCGCAGCTCTCTGGACGGAGGCGGCCGTCGGCAATCGGGAACACCGCCTCGGACGGATGCTCCTGGTCGTGCCGTTTGATCGTGTAGCGGATCGTCTCGACGCTACGGTTGAGCCGGCTGGCGATCTGACGATGGACGTCGGCCGGGCAGGCCCCCGCCAGGGCCAGGCGACGAGCCCACCCAATGATCCGATCGTGTTCATCCGGTGACAGTTGGCTGAACCGGCTGCCACGCACGATCCGCAGCGGGTTGGAATTGATGAAGCGGTCGACGGCGCTGGCCAGAAAGCCAACCCGCCTCCGTCCGCCCACGCTGTGCCGCTCAGCGACCAGACCGTGTTCCCGCCACCGCGAGATGGTCTTGGTCGAAACGTTGAAACGGCTGGCCAGGTCCTCGATCGACAACACTGCATCGCAGCCGGCAGATGCGGCATCGGCGGCATCGGCGAATCTGCACTCCTCCGGCTGGTCTGCGGGGCCGGCGTCGATTGCGGCACCATAGCTCGAGACAGACTTCAAGTCCGAGGCTGGGGCAAAACGATCGCCAGCAAACAACTGTGCGGGAAGCGAAGCATCAAAATTGGATCGCATAAAACACCTCCAGGGCCGGCAGTCCGTGCCGGAGATTGAAAGGCGGGCTCGACTCTTGTGTGCCGCTTTTGGGTGCGGCGGTTGCGGTGCGAAGGGGTCATCCATAACCCGCTGCCCACCACGCTCCTTATCGCTCAGGGACGCGAGAGTTATACGGCCGACGACCGCAGAAGGTTCACGGCCGGCCGGATTTCTTGAGGCTTTTTTGACCGCCGGGCGTGGCCGGCCCGCGGCGGGTGCTGTGCGTGCTTGCCACAACCCGTTGCCTGCCAAAGGCTTGCGATCGAAGAGGGCTGGAGGGAGGGCCGAGAAAATTCTCTTTTTTTGGCAAAGACACTTGAGCCGAATCTGGAAAACAGGCTGTTTAATCCGTTGGGACACCTGGTAACGAGGGGGCGAACGGTCGGTCCGTCGAAGACTCCAGGGAGACTGCAGGGGAGAAGATCACGAGATGCCACCGGCCTCGGCGTCTTCCAGCGTCTGACGCTTTGGAGACGGATCGGGGCATGACTACCAACGACGGAGAAACGATGCGCCGGAATCGCCCCAATGTCATGCCTGGTATGCCAGGTATGCCTGGCACGCACGGAATGAATGCCATGAAAGGCCTGACGAACCAGCACGGTCGGCTGAGGGCGGTCTGCTCTGGCTGGATCGCAGTCATGCTTGTGATGGCGGCGGCACGGGGCGAGATGCCGGGGCCGCAGCGGGTGTGTGTCAGGCTCGATGTCACCGGGGAGCTTTTCGCATCCGCTGGCCAAAACGGCGAGCAAACTCGGCAGCAAGATGGTGCGACGATTCGCGAGCCGGTCGCGATGACGGCGAGGTTTGATTTCGATGAGGCTTTCGACGAGACGGCCGCCGCCCGGCGCTCCTATCGCGACGCCACGGCATCGATGCAGGTTGGCGGAGCCACGACGAGTGCGACACTCATGCCCGATGCCCGCCGTCTGTTGATGGCTCGGGTCGGCACCACGCCTGTGCCGTATCTGGCCGACGGGTTTTTGTCGGGCGAGGAATCCGATCTCCTCGAAACCCCATTCGATTCTCTGCTTGTCGACGACCTCCTCCCCAAGGAGCCGGTCTCTATCGGCCAGACATGGGAGATTCCCGCCGACGTGACCGCCGGTCTGCTGGCGATCGACACAGTGGAATCCGGGGCGATCCAGGCCCGTCTGGAGGATGTGGCTGACGGGCAGGCCAAGATCGTCTTCTCCGGGATTCTCGACGGGGCCGTGGACGGTGTGCCAACCCACGTGACCACCGAGGGGAGTTTTGCAGCGGCTGGGCTGGAAGTTGCCCCGGCTGACGGAGCGGCTGACACACCGACCGATGTCGTGCCGGCACGCTATGAACTGCACGGCAGGGTCGACCAGGTTGCGGTCGTGATCAGGGAACGGCGGCAGGCGAGTCACGTCGCGCCCGGCTTCGAGATCGAGGCGAGGCTGTTGGTCACCCGGGTGGCCATTGATCAGGTCGCCTCCGAGGACAGCGGCGTCGTTCCCGACAGCGAACAGTCTGATTCAGCGTCTGATTCAGCCGCTGGCCGGGGGAGGTCGCTGAGAAGGCGTGGGGCTGGCGGGCCCGGACGGGGCTGGTATCGAGACGCACTCAGCCGTTTTGATCTTGTTCACGACACGCGATGGCGGCGGGTGGAGGATGGGGAGAATGGGCTGGTCATGCGGCTGCTCGATCGGGGGGCACTGGTCGGCCAATGCTCGATCACAAGCCTGCCGCGGGCCCCCGCCGCATCGCTTCCGACCCGGGAAGAACTGCAGCGGGATATCGAGCGTTCCCTGGCGGGGCAGGTTGACCGAACCGATGCGGCCGAGGAAACCGACCGGGGCGACGGCCTGCGGGTTGTGCGGGTCGCCTCTTCGGGAACAGCCGGCCGGCTTCCCTTCCAGTGGATTCATTACGTGCTAGCGGCCCGCGACGGCAGCCGGGCCAGCGTGACATTTATGTTCGAGAAGTCGATGCAGCAGCGGTTTGCAGACGCCGACAGGCTACTGGTCGAGGGGCTACGGCTGCCGGCGGTCGATGGCCAGCCCGGTTCTACAGCCGCTGTGCCGGACGGGGGGCGACAGCCGGCCCGATAAAGCCCGTTTCCCCAGATTTCCGAAGGCCTGTTGACGCTACCCCCCGGTCCTTGGGATAGTATTGGGTTTCCCCTGGGAAAAGCCTGGCGAGCCATCCGCTCACCGCTTGTTTCCGTGGGAAGAGCCGAGGAGGAGTGTTGCTGACACATCCCGTGCCATGCGTGGTGCGGGTGTTCGCTTTCTTCCCGGCCAGCGGAGAGATGCCGCATCCGAGTCCGGGAGAAGTAAGCCATCGAGAAGCAGCATCGTATCAACGAGCAGATCCGGATCACCCCGATCCGGGTGATCGCCGGCGACGGCGAACAACTCGGGATCATCCCGACCGAAGAGGCACTGTCTCGCGCCCGCGAGGCCGGCCTCGATCTGGTCGAGGTGGCACCGAACGAGAAGCCGCCCGTCTGCCGAATCATGGACTTCGGCAAGTTCAAATACCAACAGAAAAAGAAGCTCCACCGCACGCACGTGCATCAGACCAAGATCAAGGAAATTCGCCTGCGGCCCAAGACAGGCGAACACGACATCGATTTCAAGGTGAACCAGGCGAAGGGATTTCTGCAGCACAAAGACAAGGTGATCGTCTCGGTGGTGTTCCGCGGCCGCGAACTAGCTCATATTGATGAGGGACAGCGGGTGATGCGAACAATTCTCGACCAACTTGATCCCGTCGGAAAAGTCGACGCGCCTCCCCAGCAGATGGGCCGCCGGCTGGTCTGCACGCTCTCGCCGAAGTAATCAGCCAATCAGCCAATCAGCCAATCAGGAAGCCGCCGCGATTTCCCGATAGAACTACAACACACGACCACGCCATACAATCACGATACACGGCCGCACGTTTGCCAACGTCCCGACTCTCCAGCCGCCAGAGCAGCCCCCAAACTCCCAGCAAGCATCCCAGCAAGCACTCAAGAAAGACACAGCCATGCCAAAGCAGAAGACACACAAAGGCGTCAAGAAGCGTTTTCGGATCACCGCCCGGGGCAAGGTGAAACACCGCCGTGCCGGCACGAGCCACTTGCAGGTTCGGCTCAGCAGCAAGCGGAAGCGGAAGCTCCGTGGCACCGGCGTGCTCGCCGTCCCCGAAACCTCGAAGATCGTCGAGATGCTCGGGCGGTACAGCTACTAGCTCGGGAATGCAGGGCTCGGGAATGTTCGGCTCAGGAATGCAGGGCCTTGAAAATCGATTGAAAACAAAGACAGTGATCGTTCCCAGAGCGGTCATTTCGCAGTGATTATTTTGCAGGGATTCTTTCGCAGGGATCGATTCGGAAGGTAATTCAGACACAATGCGCACAAAAAATGTAGTTCCCCGTCTGCGGGCCAAGAAGCGTCTCTTCAAGCGGGTGAAGGGCTTTGTCGGCGGTCGTCGTCGCCTGCTCCGCACAGCCAAGGAATCGCTCATCCGCGCCGGCGTCTACGCCCGGCGGGATCGTCGCCGCAAGAAGCGTGACTTCCGTCGTCTGTGGATCGTGCGGATCAATGCCGCTTGCCGTGAGCGCGGTCTTCGCTACAGCCAGTTCATCGCAGGCCTTGATAAGATGGGCTCGGAACTCGACCGTCGCACGCTGTCTGAGATGGCCGTGCTCGATCCGACCGGCTTCGATGCCGTCGTCGAGGCTGCCAGAAAGGCTCTTGGGTTGCCGGAGCCGGCTGCGGTCGCGTAGTGCCGTGACTGTCGACTCTTTTCTGGCCGAACTCACGATCTTTCGCGAGGAGGCTTCGAAGGCCCTGGATGGCGTCGCCGACGATGCCCGACTTGAGCAGGTGCGGGTCGATTTTCTCGGTGCCCGCAGTGGTCGGTTGAAGGCGATCCAGAAGCTGCTCTCAGGGCTCGATTCTGCCGATCGTCCTGCGGGTGGTCGGCATTTCAACGAGGCCAAGGCGGCTGTGACGGCGATCTTCGCCGCCGTGCAGGAGCGGCTGGCCGGCGGTGCCGGTGCGACGGCTGCTCCGGCTGATGCGATCGACGTGACCCTGCCCGGCGATCCGGTGCGACTCGGGCATGTCCATCCGATCACGCAGACGATTCGTCGCGTGCAGGAGATCATGGCCCGCCTCGGTTTCGAGAGTGTCGATGGCCCCGAGGTCGAGGACCAGTGGCATAATTTCGAGGCGCTCGCCATTCCGGCCGAGCATCCGGCCCGCGACCCGCTCGATAACTTCTATCTCGCGGTGGCCCGCAACGCCGAGCCGCTCCTGCTGCGGTCGCAGACGAGCACCGTGCAGATCCGGGTCATGGAAAACCGCCGGCCGCCGTTGCGGATTGTCTCGTTGGGACGCGTCTACCGCCCCGATACGGCCGATGCCACCCACTACCCGATGTTTCATCAGGTCGAGGGTTTGCTGATCGAGCGCGGCACGACCATGGCCCACCTGAAGAGCGTGCTGCGGCAACTGGCTTCGAGCTTTCTCGGCGGCGATGTGCACGTGCGTTTTCGGCCGTCGTTCTTTCCGTTCACCGAGCCGAGCGTCGAGTTTGACATGGAGTGGGGGGGCCGCTGGATCGAAATGGGCGGCGCTGGCATGGTCGACCCCGCCGTGCTTGCGGCCGTCGGCTACGACCCCGATGAGGTGTCTGGCTTCGCGTTCGGACTGGGCGTCGAGCGGATCGCGGCCCGGCGTTACGGCGTGGCAGACATTCGGGATTTCTATCGCAACGACGTGCGGTTTCTGCGGCAATTCTGATCCGCCCACGCGACTGTTTCCCCCACCGGCTCTTTGCACTGACCGAGCCCACTGAGCCCACTGAGCCCACTGAGAAAGAGCGAGCCCATGATCATCTCCACGAACTGGCTGGCCGAGTATGTGAGCCTGCCCTCGTCGGTCGATGACCTCGTGGAAAAGCTCCTGCTCTCCGGTCTCAATCACGAGTCAACACGAACGGTCGGGGCTGATACGGCGATCGAAATCGAGGTGACAAGCAACCGGCCCGACTGTCTTGGCCATATCGGCGTGGCCCGCGAGGCTGCCCTGCTCTTCGCCCGGCCGCTCCACATTCCAGATCCCCGCCCGCGGGAGGCTGCATCCGACGCCACCGCTGACATTGCGGTGCAGATTCTCTCCCCCGAAATCTGCCCCTTCTACACGGCCCGTGTGATCAAGGGCGTGCGGGTTGGGCCGAGCCCATCCTGGCTTGTCGAGCGACTGGCCACTGTGGGCGTTGTAAGCGTCAACAATGTCGTCGACGTCACCAACTACGTCATGCTCGAATGCGGACAACCGCTCCATGCCTTCGATCTCGCCAGAATCCGGGGCGGCCGGATCAGCGTGCGACGGGCCGCCACCGGCGAATCTTTTGCGGCCATCAATCACAAGACCTACATCCTCACCGATGGCATGGGCGTGATCGCCGATGCCGAGGGGCCGGTGGCGTTGGCGGGCGTGATGGGGGGCGCCGGCACCGAAATCGCCTCCACGACGACCGACATCCTGCTCGAGTCGGCCCAGTTTGCACCGCTGGCCGTGCGTGCCGCTGCGCGGGGGCTGGTGCTGAGCAGCGGGTCGTCCTATCGCTTCGAGCGCGGGCCAGATCCCGCAGCCGTCGACTGGGCCAGCCGCCGTGCGGCAGCAATGATCGTGGAGATCGCCGGTGGAGAGGTGATGCGAGGCACCGTTGAGGCGGGCCGTCTCGCGTCGAACAGAGCGACCATTCAGCTCCGGCATGGCCGCGTCACCGAGGTGCTGGGGATCGACATCCCATTCGAGCGGCAACGGGCCATCCTGCTCGGCCTGGGATTCGGAGCCGACGTGGTCGAAGCAGATCATTCCTTCTGGCGGCCGCCCTCCTGGCGGCGGGACTGCTGGAGGGAAATCGACCTCGTCGAGGAGATCGCACGGATCGAGGGCTATGACAAGGTGCCCGAAAACGAGCCAATCGCCGCGCGGCCGGTGGTCGAGTCGGCCCGCGAGCGGACGCTCAGAAGGGCGGCTGGAGTGCTCGTCGCGGCGGGCTTCTGTGAGGCGATGACGCGGAGCGTGGTCGGTGAGCCGCTCGAGTCATTGGCCAGTCCGTGGGGCGACGCGCCGCCGCTTGTCTGTGCTCCGCCACTCGTTCGCGGCGCCGACCGCCTGCGACGCACGCTCCTGCCGAGCCTGCTGGAGGCCCGGGCGGCGAATATCGCCGTCGGAGCCCAGCAGCCGGAACTCTTCGAGACGGCCCGCGGCTACCTTGCCTGGCCGGCCGCGGCGGCGAATCAGGCGGTCGTGTCGGCGGTTGAAGAACCGTTCCTGCTGGCGTTTGTAATGGAGGGCCGATTCGCCGCTGCCAAAGGATTGGCCGAGGCGGTGCTCGATCGCCTCGGGCTCACGGCCGGCGGCGCGGAGGGGATCGCCGTGGCATTCCGTCCTGTGAACCTCGATCTGTTTGTCCGCGGCATGGCTGCGGAGATCGTGCTCGAGCGGCCCGGGCTCCCCAGTGAACGGGTCGGCGTCGTCGGAGAAGTGGCAGCCAGGGCGGTCGCTGGAATGGGGCTGGCCAGTGGGCCCGGTGGCGGTGCCCGGGCAACGGTGGTTGCGGCCGAGTTGCGACTGGACCGCCTGGAATTCGCCATCGACATGGAGCGGCCCCGATCCCGTCCCAGTGATTTTCCGGCCATCGACCGGGATGTAAACCTGATCGTCGATCAGGCGGTGCCGTGGGGCGACATCGCGACCGCGATCCGCGGCGCGGCTGCCGGACTTCTCGAGGAGTGCCGTCTTGTGCAGGTCTGGACGGATGCCGAGAGGCTCGGGCCGGGAAAGAAGAGTTTTGTCGTGTCGCTACGGCTGCGGAGCAACACCGGCACTCTCGCGGGCGAGGAGGCTCACCGCACGGTCGAGGCGGTGGTGGCGGCATGCGGCCGCCAGTGCGGCGCCGTGCTTCGGGCATGACGTGCTTCGGGCATGACGTGCTTCGGGCATGACGTGCTTCGGGCATGACGTGCTTCGGGCATGACGTGCTTCGGGCATGACGTGGCAGGCCAGCCATTCTCCCTGAGCCGGCCGATCGTTACCGGTCGGCGTAGACCCGCGTAGTCTCTTCTTTTGTGATCGGCGAGGGATGGTCGTCGCTCATCAACTGCACCTGCATCCGTTGATCGCCCTCGCGGCGGCCGCGGACACGGACGCGAAACACCGCCTCCTCAGACGGCGCGAGCTTCGCAAGCGGTTCGAACACGACGGAAAGGTTGTCGATGCGGTGGGCCGCTGGCCCCTTGGCATCGACCGGCTCGAGATCACCCAGCAGCGTTGCCGTGAGCCGCACTCCGCTGGCGGCCTTCGTGCCCTGATTGCCGATGCGGACGATGTATTCCGTCATGCCGCCGACCTCGATTGGGTCTTCACTGTCGGTGACCTCGAAGAAGAGTGCGGCCAGCCCCTCGACTTCGACGGTGTGTATCTTCTGGTCGGATGGACCGTCGCTGCTCCGTGCGGCCGCGACGATCTTCTGCGGTCCAAGATCGACCGGCATCAACACCATTTCAACGGTGCCAACCTCGCCCGGCGGTAGTTCCTCCAGATTCCAGAGCACGCGGTGCGATCGCTCCTCGTACCAGCCGGCATGGTTGGCTCTCACGAATTTCATTCCGGGCGGCAGCTGGGCGGCCAGTTCCACCGACCGCGCTGTGGCCGTGCCCGCGTTGACCATCGACAGCACGCAGGTGGCCGGTCGCTGCAGAAACCGCCGCGCCGGCATCTCTGTCGAGAGTTCGAGCGTTGGCGCCGTGACCTCGATGCGGACTGGCTGTTCGACCTCGAGCCGGCCATCGGCCCGCGCGACGAAGTGGGCCATGTGGATGCCCGGCCCACGGGAGCCCATCACGAGGTCGATCGTTTTTGAGTCGCCGGGTCGCAGTTGGCCAACATCGAACTCCAGTTCGCGGCCGGCACTGTGTGAGACCCCCTCGGGCAGCACTCCCTCCAACACCACGCCGGTGGCGACACCCGTGCCCGGGTTACTGACCTTGAGCGAGAGTCTGACTTCGCCTCCGATCCGCACGGCCTTGGCCTCGGAGGCCTCGAGACTCAGGGCCGGCTTGGTGGCCCGCGATCGTGCCGACGCTTCCGTGCGGAAGCTGACACTGGCCACGCTGCCGATCTCTCCTTCGATCTGCGGCATCACCTCCATCGACACGCGGGCCTCCCCGCCGGGGACAAGGGTGCCGAGCGGCCAGAGAAGTTCGACCGGCGGGCCGCCGACGGGGGCACCAGGGCCGTTGCTCGGGCCACCGGCGGGGCTGGCCGGCGGCGTCGTCGTGATGAGCGTCGTGCCGTAGGGCACGGCATCGCGAAGCGTGACGTCCTGGGCGGTCGCACTGCCGACGTTGCGGACGAGGATTTCGTACCGGGCAGCTTTGCCGACTTGGATTTCGCGAGGGCCACGCTTTTCAACCGCCATCTGGGGCGTCTGAAGTCCTTCCAGTTGCATGGGGCCTGGCCGGCCCTGTCCGGCCGTCTCAAATCCCGGCGCTGATCCCAGCCCAGATCCCAGCCCAGATCCCAGCGGGTTGGGAGCGGATTGAAACGGTCTGTTGCCGGCGCCAGTCGGCGGCTCGCCCCGCGGCGATCCGGTGGGGCCCATCGGGGGTGCGCTGGCGAATGGGTTGGTGGCAGCTGCGCCGATCACCTGCGCCGGGGATGGCGGCGTTGACGGTGCCGCGATGGCAGGCCTGAAACTCGTGGGCGGGGCGATGTCGGTGGACGTGAATCGCCGCGGTGGGGCGGGCGGCTCGACCGAGCCACCGAAGGCCGCAGGATCGGCCGCGGACGGCGGAAAAGGTGCCGGGGCGGGTGCTGGTGACGGAGCAGGCGCAGGAGGCGACGGAGCAACTGCCGACTCGCCCGCATCGGTCGCGGCTGGGGCAGGGTTGGCTGGGGCCAGAAGGTCATCTGCGGCGGGGGCAGCCAGGGGCGTCGTCGGATCGGCCGACGGGTCGGAGACACCGGTCGGTGAGGAATCGAAGGCTGTATCTTCACTCGCGATGCGAGCGTCGGTCGACGGCAACGCCTCGGTTATCCGATCGGAAGCCAGAGGTGTCTTATCGGAAGCGTCCGGTTCTGGTGAGAGCTGGTCCGCAGCGGCGGCCGACTCCGCTGAAGCCAGTCGCACCGACTCATTGCCAGTGCCCGGGAAGCGACCGGGTGGTGTGAATCGCGATGTTCTTCCGTCCTGGGCTGGGCTTATCGGCAGGGAGGATTCGGGCAACTGCTCGGGGGTCTGCAGGGTCGCTGACCGAGTTGGATATCGATCGATCGTCGCCGGTGGCGTGGCGACTGGTGACTCGGGTGGGTTGAAGCCCCGGTCACTGAAGCCTTGGTCACCAAAGCCCCGATCACTCAGGCCCCGATCACTCAGGCCCCGATCTCTGTCGCTGATGGCCCGCGGTGGGTTTGCTTCGGTGCCTGGCTGGGGAAAGGGCCCTGGCTCACGCAGACGCTCTCCGTCGCCCACGGGGACCGAGGCCGCCTGCGACACAACGGACGGTTCGGTGATTCCGGCGGAACGTCCCAGGCCGATCGCCCAGACGAGGCCAAAGCCGGTGCCGGCGCAGACGATGGCCCCCAGCGCCAGCGGTAGGCTCGAATGCCTTTGAGGCACGACAAGATTCTGTCGCGTCGTCCGCTCCGGCTCGGGCAGCGTTTTGGGTTGGGCCGCAGGTTCTGGCGTTGGCGTTTGCCCGGGTGTGTGATCGGGTATGTGTTCGTGCATCGCATGGTTCCCGGGGTGTGGTCCCCGGGGAATTACCACACCGTGCCGGATGCAAGAAAGCCCATTTGCAGGAGCGTCGTAGTTCAGGCAGACGTGAGAAGCTGGCGAAGATGGAAGTGAAACTTGCCCAGCTTCCCGCCATAGTTGCCAGCCGAGACGGCGACGATCTGGGGCCCGATTGCCGCCCGGATGCCCGCCGCCATGGCTGCCGCCACCGAGGGCTCATCGATGCCGTCGATGACAATTTCCAGGGCGCACGTCGCCCCGTCCACAAGACTCGTGGCAACTCGTCCCACGAGCGACGGACAAAATGCCTCGTTGGTCGAGGCACGGAGAGCCTCATACCGGGAGCCGACTTTGCTGCCCGACCGCACGACGCCTCCGGGAAAGGGCGTGATCGTGCCCGGCATGGCCGCAATGGCTGCCACAGCCAGTCTCGCCGCGTCGAGCGTGGCCGCCAGCGATCGGCCCTGAAGGATGAAGTTTCCGCCACCGACGCCCTTGTCGATCCCCACCGATTCCTCGACGAGAAACTCCCCGTCCATCACGGGCACCCGCCAATAACGGCGACCGTCCACCACCTTGGTCTTTTCGAATCCGTCGCCGAAAAAACGGATGTGGGCACCGAGCGGTCGCCGTTCCTCGGCGGTCGGCAGACCATCGAAAACACTCGCCGTGGGGCAGGTCAGCAGGCACTGCGCGGTGCGGTTGGCGATTGCTTTGCCGACCCCATCGACGGAAAAGCCACAGGCGAGGACGGCCGCGCCGGGGCGGCCGTCGGGTGTTTCCTCCGGTGCGAGCCACCGCTCAACGCCAACCTCCGCATCGCAGCCAATCACGCTTGTGCCGTAGCCACAGGCCGCCCGGACCGCGGCGTCGAGCCAGTGTGCATCGGCCGCCGTGACGATGAGTCGCGCATGCCGGAGGCGGAAGGCTTCGGCGAAGGTGTCGATAATCTGTGTCGAAGCGATGAGCATGGCAGCGTCTTTTGCTCTGGGCTGGCTGACGAATCGGGGCGGGCTGACGAATCGGTCATTTCCCGGGCATGTCTCTTGCTTCCGGGGCCCAATATCTTCCGGGGCCCAATATCTTTCGGGGCCCAATATCTTTCGGGGCCGAAGATCTTTCGGGGCGGAGGATTCTGGGTTCTCCCGGCGATCGGGTTTCGCATATCCTATCAAGGGCCGCCGTGGGCTCTCCAAGCCGCCCTGTGCGACGCCATGACCTTGTTCACAGCCTGCCTGCAAACCGCACGCTCCAGCCAAAGGATGCCGACGATGCTATTCCCGATCCGCGTGATCGTCATATCGGTGTTTTCTGCCGCCGCCTTTGCCGTGGCCTCCTCCGGTCTTCAGGCTGCCGACGCCCTCGCGACGGCAGGCCTGGCGATGATTCCGGAAGACGCGGCGTTTGTGTCGGCGACTCTCCGTGCCCGGGAGCAATACGACCGGCTCGAGAAGAGCAACGCCTTTGCTGCGCTCAGGAAATTACCCTTCATCGCCCGCGCCACCGATTCGGTTGAAGAGCAAAAGCTGCAGCCCGGCAGCCCGCTTTCAATCATGGCGACATTCATGGAGCTGCCCGAAAACGAACAGGCGCTGGACGTGCTCAAAGACATGGTGTCGACAGACACCTTTCTCTACGGCGAGCCATCGTGTGTGACCTTCGTGGAACTCATGAAGAAGATTCAGCAGGCACAGAATGCGGCTGGAATACTGCGGCTGGCCAGTGGCGACACCTCCGTCGGCGGCTTCGAGGTCGATGTGCTCGAGGGCATCAATGTGGAGGATGACGACGATGATGATGACGACAAAGGCGCGGCCGATAGGCGGAACAGGGTTCCAGCCAAGGATCCAGCCAGGGCCCCAGTCGTGCCGGTACGGTTTCAGGCCGCCGAGGCAGCCGAGCGGATGTCGGCCGATGAGATTGCCACCCGACTCGTGGTCAAAACACTCTCTGAAAACATCAAGCTGATCGTCGTGCCCGATCTGGTCTGGGGTTTTAAGACCACCAAGCTCGATGCCGCGACGTCGCAACTGAAGCGAATCGAGGTGCTCACCAAACTCATTACGCAGACCAATCCCGACCTTGCCGAGTCGCTCGAACGCCGCAAGGTGGCCGGCGGCGAGGTGATCACCTTCACGCTCAAGCCGGATGCCAATCTGATTCGCGAGGCCATCCCCGGGCTCGAGGATTACGAGGCGGAATTGGACAAGGTCTACGAACGGCTCGAGTCGCTGCAACTGGTGATCGGCCTAGGTGTGATCGGAGACCGCGTCATCTTCACGCTGGGCGACTCGATCGACCATCTTGAAAAGCTTGCCGTCGCGGGGAGTGGCCGCAAGTCGCTCCTGGCCACCAGGCCGTTCGAGCCGCTGCTCGCCCAGCGGGACAAGCCGCTCACCGCCGTCTCTTATTTGAGCGAAGCGATGCAGCGGGCTCTGGCGGCGTCGGCCAGTGACATCGAGCAGATCGCCGATCTCAGCGACACGATCGCCGATCTGGCCGACCTGCCCGACGGGGCCGCCGACGAGGCCCGTCGCAGCCTGGGCAAGGTTGCCGAGGGCTACAAGCGACGGCTGCCCGAGCCCGGTCCGTGGTTGGCGTTCTCGTTTCTGGCCCAACAGGGCTACGAGGGCTATGTCTGGGATTGGTCGAAGAACCTGCCGTTCGACGGCTCGAAGCGACTGGAACTGCTCGAACACACCGGCGGCGCCCCGTTGGCGGCCGCCGCCTTCCGGGTGAAGAACGATCCCGGGCAGTTCGAGGACTTTGCCTCGTGGGCCGACATGGGCTGGTCGTTCTTTCTGAAATACCTCGTGCCGAAGGCCGATCAGGAGGATCGCGAAAAGATCGGCGAGGTCGACGAGCATCTCGCCCCGCTCGGCGTCAAACTGGTCGGGATCCTGCGGACCAAGATTCTGCCGGCCTTGGCCGACGGCCAGATCGCGTTTGTGATCGACGGCAAGAGCACCACCAAGCGGCCCCATGTCTCGCTGCCTGCCGCGGTGGACAGCCTGCCGCTGCTGGAGCCCGCCATCGTGCTCGGGCTTGATGATCCGAAATTGTTCAAGGACGGCATCAACGACCTGTTCGAACTCGCCGACGAGACAGTCGATGCGGTCCGCGAAATGAATCCCGATGCCTTTCCGGCGGAGTACATGGTGCCCGAGCCGGTGAAGACCAAGGTGGAGGGAGGCTCCCTCTGGTCGTTTCCCCTCACCAACAGCGGCCTCGACGAGAAGGTACAGCCGTCGATCGGCCTTGGAGACGACGCTGCCGTCCTGTCGCTCATACCCAAGCAGGCCAGCCGACTGCTCCAGGAAACGCGTCTCGAGACAGGCTCCCAGCTCTCGAAGTTCGACGAACCGCTGGTGGCCGCCGCCGCGCTCGACTTCGCCGGTCTGGTCGACGCAATCCAGCCGTGGGTTGTCTACCTCACCCGGTATGGCTGCGTTCAGCAGCGGGACGGTAGTGTGGATGCCGATGCGGAGCTCGGGCCGGACGATGAGAACGAGCAGGCCAAGGATGCCTTGGCTCAGGCGAAGGTCGTGTTTGAAGCGGTCAAATCGCTGCGGGCCGCGGTCGCCGAGACATCGATGCAGTCTGACGCCATGGTCACGCACTGGCGGAACGTGATTCGCGACATGCCGGCCAAATAGTGGTGCGCCTTGGGCCGGGGGGGCCGTGCCCCGAGGGCAGGGCCGGGGGGTCCGTGCCCCAAAGACAGTGCCGGGGGGTCCGTGCCCCGAATGGCAGGGCGGGGTGTGCACACCGAGGCCGGGCGGGGTGTGCATGCCCCGAAGGCCGGCCGTTCGCTACGGGCATCCTGCCCTTCGCTCTCTCGATGCTGCCTGCGCTCCGCCATCCTGGCTGCGCTTGGCAGCAACGCCGGCTCTCGGGGCATGCACACCCCGCCCTCCAGCGTTTGGGGTGGGGGAGGGATACGAGGGAGGGATGTTTGGGGCCTGAAGAGCAGGATTTATGCGCGTCGCACGATGCCTCGCACGAAGAGATCACCGCCGGGGTGGCTGGTCTGTTCGATGTCGAGCATGGCGGCTGATGCGAGCGGCCCGAACCCCGTGCCGGCGACCGGCGAGGGCGCTGCTGTTCCGCCGATGATCATCGGGGCGATGAAAGCCCAGACCTCGTCAATGGTCCGGGCGTCGGCCAGGCTTCCGAGCACCGTCGGCCCACCTTCGACGAGCACGTTCGTGAGCCGCCGCGAGCCGAGTTCGGCGAGCAGTTGCCGCAGTTGCTCGTGAGGCAGTGGAGCCGTTGCCTGCCAGACCTCGCACCCGGCGGCTTCAAGCGCCCGCAGCCGATCGACCGGAGCGGATGGGCCGGTGGCCACGAGGAGCGGCACCTCGCGGGCCGTGCGGACAAGCCGGCTCTCCAGCGGCAGCCGGGCCGAACTGTCGAGCACGATCCGCACCGCCTGCCGCTGCCCGGCCGGCCGGGCGGTGAGCAGCGGATCGTCCGCGACCGCCGTGCCGATGCCGCAGAGAATCCCATCCACGCGGCCGCGAAGCTGGTGCACGATCGCCCGCGACTCTTCCGAAGATATCCAGCGGCTCTCGCGGCCGGCCGTCGCCACCCGGCCATCGAGACTCATGGCCCACTTCGCGATCAGCCATGGTCGTTGATGCTCGACGAGCATGAGAAAGGGAGCGATCAGCCGACGGGCCTCTGGTCCGCAAATGCCTGTCTCGACGGCGATGCCGGCACGACGTAGTGCGTCGATGCCGCCGCCGTTGACGGCGGGAAATGGATCCCGGGTGGCCACAATCACCCGCGTGATGCCGGCCGCGATGATCGCGGCCGTGCAGGGGGGAGTCTTGCCGTGATGACAGCAGGGCTCCAGGGTGACGGCAAGCGTGCCGCCGCGTGCCGCCTCGCCCGCGGCAGCCAGTGCGGCCACCTCCGCATGCGGGCCACCATAGGCTGCGTGCCACCCCTCCGCGATGATCTGGCCGCTCGTCCTGCTGCCAGTTGCGGCCGCAGCTGGCGACATGATGACCGCCCCAACCATGGGATTGGGTTCGACATGCCCTTCGCCTCGGCGGGCCAGTTCAAGGGCCCGCCGCATGGCCTGCATGTCGAACGCATCATCCAAACTGCCTGCATGCATCGGCGGCGTAACCTCAGCCCGGCGTCCAGAGCGATTTCTTCCCACCGGCGGGCCCGGCCTGTTCGCCGCCCGGCGTCCAGATCCGACCTGAGTCGGCTGCCGACGGGCCGCCCCCGAGCGGAATCCCCGCCCCGGCACCAGGCAACTGCGCTGCCGACTGGGCGGCCAATGCCGACAGGTCGATGCCCGCCTCGCCGAGCACGTCGGCGAGCGCGGTGAGCACCTTCTGGTCGCGGGCGTGCTCTCGCTGCAGGTGATTGAGCAGTCGCATGATGCCGGCCTCGTCGGCCCGCGACAAACGCACCCGCAACTCAGCGACGTCGAGCATGCCATCGTTGGCCCCCAGCGTCTTGGCGAGTTCCCGAAGCTTCTCGATGATCGCCAGCTTTTCGAGGCTCGTCGCCGCCCGTTCCTCAAGCAGTCCATACGCCTCCCAGCGATCGGCCGGTTCGGCATCGGGCCGCGATACGATCGCCTCGGCAGCCCTCGCTGCCGCCAGATCGAAGCCCGCGTCGAGCGAGGTGAGGAAGAGCATCCGTAACTGGTCCATGGCGAGCCCGTCGAGGGCCACGCGATGCCAGCGCAGGGGCGGCACGTCGTCCAGCGGCTGGGCCGAGTGGATCGGCGCCGTGGCCGGCAGGCCCAACGTCACGCGGACTTGCGCCCATGCGGCCGATGCCTCAGGCTGTCGGGAAGCTGCCTCGCCTTCACCGACCAACGCCTCGAGCCGCCGGGCCGATTCTGTCCCGGGCGCGGCTGCCGCCTGACGCGGGGTCTGGCCCAACAGTTCGGGCAGCGGCGTGTCGGGCCAGACCGCCAGAAAACGGTCCCAGACCGCACGGCTCTGCCTGGCGATGAGCCTGTCGATCGGCGAAGGACCGTCAGCGGTGGTGGGCTCTTTCGGCAGTTCCGCGGGCTTGACGCGAAACTGCGTATTCTGGAGCCAGGCGGTTGGCGATGAGGTTGGCAATCGACCCCGGACGGTATCTGGCGGCGGTGCGAAGGTGCAGCCGAGCAACTGCTCCACCATCGGCTTGGCCTCGGCGACATCGGGCTCGAAGCCCTGCAGCACAGCCTCGGGCTCTCGGTCGGTCTGTCGGCCGAAGATCATCAGCGATGCCAGCAGCCGGTCAGGCTGGTCGGTCGAGGGCTGTGGCGGCGTGTGTACCCGCCAGACTGAGCGGGGCGGAGCTGCTCCCCGCGACACCCAGGCCGAGCGGTCGAATGTCGAGACGTCGAAGCGTCCGTCGTGGCGGAGCGTCTCTTCGAGAAGTTCGAGTCCTGCGCCGCCGGCATCGCCGATGGCGGTCGGGAGCGGCGCGATGATGCTCGTAATCGTGATGACCGGCGAGCGGTCCGGATCGGCTTCAGTCTCCAGGGCGATTGCCCGGCCCGTTGCCTCGACGGCGTCATCAGGCGAGGCTGCGCGGAGCCTCGCGACAGCCAGCCACGCCTCGGATGCCTCGTAGGGTCTGGCCAGCATCTCACAGAGGATCGCCATGTTGGCGAAGACTGCCGGGTTTTCCGCGGCGGTCCCCTTCAGGCTGCGGAATATTCCAAGCGCCTTGGAAAGTTGCCAGTCGGCCGCGGCCTTCAATGCCGCCTCGAACTCGAGCCGGTATGGTGCATCAGCCGGCGGCGGATCGAAGGACATTTTGGTGCGGAGCGCCGGTGGCACGCCTGCCTGGCCGACGATCGATGCCAGCACCTGCCGCTCTTCCTCGGTGCCCAGTGACTTGTCGATCAGCCATTCCACGATGCCTTGGGCACAGCCCGGATGTGCGGTCTGGGAGGCTGCCTGCACGAGCGTCTGGCCCGTTCGGATCAGATCGGGATGAATCTCACCGCCGGCCGTCCCGTGGACGACCTCACGAGCCTTGTCGAAGAGTGACATCGCCTCCTGCACCCGGCCCACCAGGGCTTCGGTCACTGCCGCCTGGCTCAGGGCCACGGGATTCTCGGGGCAGGCTTCGAGAAATTCCCGGCTGCCCGCTGCGGCCTCGGCAAACTTTTTGGTGGCCAGTTGGAGCCGGGTGCGGTGGGTCATCAGGCAGGCCCGCCCCGGGTATCTCTGCGTCAGCCGGTCGACCTCGGCCAGCGCTGCGGCATATTGCTGCCCCTCGGTGAGGCGGTCGAGTTGCTCCAGATCGCCCATCAGTTCGGAGCAGCAGAATTTGATCTTCTTGCCGGTGCCACCCGGACAGGGCGAATAGGGGTCGAGGGGCATGCTGTCATAGTCTCCGGTGCACGAGGGGGAGGATTGCCAGCGGCAATGTACCACCAGCACTCCCCGGGGGCGAGTTGCCGCCCGTCCAACGACCCTGCATACTTGCCTCGTTCCCGTAGCGCTCGGGCAGGCGGCCAGAAGCGCGGCGGAACGACCGTTGCCAGCTTCTCGCGTTGTCAGCCTCTTTCGTTGCCAGCCACGACCGCCTGAGCCATCCCGTGCAGCAGCCCCGCATTCTCATCCTCGATTCCGCCGGCCGCACCGGCCTCCCCTACGCCCGGCTTACCGCCCGCCTGCAGCCGTTTGAGGTGCGGGTGGAAACGTCGCTCGACGCGGCGATCGCCACACTCGCGCAAGACGCCTGGGATCTGGGGGTCGTCACCGCCCGTTCGGGCCCGGCGGCCGACGTGCTCCATGCGGCGCTCAAGAAGGCTGACCCCCAGCTGCCGATGGTCGTGATCGATCCGCGGCCGAATGTCGAGACGGCGCGGGCCTGCCTCCAGGCAGGTGCGGGGGACTATCTCGACAGCGGCCGCGCGGAGGCCGATCTCGAGGACGCCCTCGTGCGGCTGCTGGCAGAGTCGCGGCGAAAAGCGGGCGAGACGGTGCTCCGGCGGGCGGTCGAACGCTCCTATGCAGCCGATGATTTCCTCGGCGCAAGCCCGGCGATGCGGCAGGTCTATTCGATTATCGACCGGGTCGCTGTCAGTAATGTGGACGTGCTGGTGACGGGCGAGACCGGCACAGGCAAGGAACTCGTCGCCCGTGCCATCCATGCCCGGAGCCGTCGCCATGCCGGCCCCTTTGTGCCAGTGGACTGCGGCGCGATTCCCGATGCCCTGATGGAGAGCGAACTTTTCGGCCATGAGCGGGGCGCCTTCACGGGCGCTGACGCCAGGCGGATGGGACTGGTTGAATTCGCGGACGGCGGCACCCTGTTTCTGGATGAGATCGGCGAACTGCCGCTACCTTTGCAAGCGAAACTGCTTCGTGTGCTGCAGGAGCGGCGCGTGCGGCGGGTGGGGGCCAGACTCGAGAATGCGGTCGACGTGCGGGTGGTGGCAGCCACGTCGAGAAACATGGACCAGATGCTGGAGCGGGGCGATTTTCGGCGTGACCTTCTTTACCGGATCAACGTCGTGCGGATCGAGTTGCCACCGCTGCGGGACCGGGGCGACGACATCGGCCTGCTCGCCGAGTTTTTTGCCAACCGCTCAGCGCAGGAAATGGGTCGGCGGGTCAATGGACTGTCGACCGACGTCTATCAGGTGCTGAAGAGTTACCACTGGCCGGGCAATGTCCGCGAACTGCAGAACGTCGTCCGCCGGGCGATCGCCATGACACAGTCCACCGTGGCGGGCGTCGAGGATCTCCCGGACGACCTCGTGGCGGCGGCTGGCCGGACCATCAGCAGTGCCGCGGGCTATTTTGCGCAGCGTGCTGAACATGTCGCGAGGTTTGAAAAGCAGTATCTGACCGACCTGCTCTCGCGGCATGTGGGTGACGTGTCGGCGGCCGCCCGCGAGGCCTTGCTCCCCCGGGGAACGCTCTACCGTCTCATGAAAACACATGCGCTCGACGGCTCAGCCTTCCGGAAGTGAGCTCGAGGCCTACGAAAACAAAACGACCACGCACGGCCCCTCTGCCACGAGAGCAGGCCCTCTGCAGGGCTTGTATGAAGCCCGGCAGCGGGGCATCCCGTCGCTTACTTCCCCCATAAAAGCCCCCGGCGTAAGCCGGGGGATCGGAAGTGAGGAAGTGGGGAATCCCGTCGCTTACGCTCAGGGCTTTTATGAAGCCCGGCAGCGGGGAATCCCGTCGCTTACTTCCCCCATAAAAGCCCCCGGCGTAAGCCGGGGGATCGGAAGTAAGGAATCCCGTCGCTTACGCTCAGGGCTTTTATGAAGCCCGGCAGCGAGGCATCCCGTCGCTTACTTCCCCCATAAAAGCCCCCGGCGTAAGCCGGGGGATCGGCAGTGAGGAAGTAAGGAATCCCGTCGCTCACGCTCAGGGCTTTTATGAAGCCCGGCAGCGGGGAATCCCGTCGCTTACTTCCCCCATAAAAGCCCCCGGCGTAAGCCGGGGGATCGGAAGTAAGGCATCCCGTCGCTTACGCTCAGGGCTTGGATGAGGAGCTTTCGACCTTAGCTCTTCGCCGGCTTCTTTCGCTCCCAGGTCTGCCCCTGTTTGTACCGCTGGGCACGATCGATGAGTTCCTCGTTTTTTGTCGTGCCGATCACCTTGTCAAGCACCGTCATGAACTCATCCTTGTTGGCATCGCGAAGGGTGCGATGGTGGGCCAGTTCCACCACGCTCAGGCAGGCGGGCTCAGACAGGTTGGGATCGTCGAGGTAGGGAGCGACGAACCGCAGCGCCTCGATCGTGCGAATTGCGTTGGCACGCTCCAGGACCCGGCGGCGGTCAGGATCCTGCTGGCAGAGCGTCATGGTCTTTTGGAGTAGTTCCAGTCGCTGTTTGTCGTTGAGTTTGTTGTCAGGGAGCGGGGCAATCCGGATCAGCGATCCAAGCAGGAGTTCTCGTTCGGCCGGATCCTCGGCCTTACCAAGCAGGGCAAGCAACCGATCGGAGACGGTTGCATCGGGCCATTTGGTCAGTGCGGCCAGGCCGAGCTTTCGCTTGCCGGCATCGGCATCGGCGACCAGACCGTCGACGATGGCGATGGCACCGGCACCACCCATGCGGCCAAGCGCAGGCAGAAGTGTTTCACGGGCGGCATCGTCGGCAGCCTTGAACTGCTCCAGAAAGACGGCGGCAGACCGGTCGTTGCCGGGGCTCTGCGTGCAGACGGTCACGAGCGCACGCGTTGCCTCGTCTCGCTCGCCGCCGGGGCTTGCCTTGAGCACGCCCTGCACCATGCCTGCGACCTGTTCTGGACCGCCGAAGCGGGCGAGTGCTCGCATCGCCGCCGCTCGGGTTGCCGGATCGTCGTCGATCGCTGCCGCAAGAAGATCGGGCAGGGCGGTCACGGCCCGTCGGTCGGTGAGAATGTCGATGAACGTCGGCCGCAGGCTCGGTTCGCCGAACTTAGCCGCTTCCGTAATCTGGGTCGTCACGTCGTTGCCCCGAAGCATCGTCAGCGCCCGCCGCGCGGCCGTCTTTTCGGGGTCGGCGGCGGCGAGCGATGTTTTCAGGACCGCAACCTCCGAGCCGCCGCCCAACGAGCCCAATGCGTTGATCGCCGCCGCCCGTGTGGCCGGCTCCTTGGCTGCCAGGAGCAGGGCCAGCACCGCTGGAAGTGCGGCGCGATCACCGCGATCGGCCAGCGCCGCGGCGAGTTCCGGTTGGCGGGCGGGAGCCACCTTGGAGAGCAGTCCGGCAAACTGCATCGTGGCGGCCTCGCCCTTCAAGCCGTAGCGAACGCGATCAAGGCCGATGGCGCGAAAGTCGGCATCATCCCGCATGAGAAAATCGATGGTCATCTGCACGGCATCCTGCGGCATCGCGACACCCTGCGCCGCCGCCAGCCGGAGGCCGCCGGAGAGGCAGGCGAGGGCCGTCAACGTCAGGGCGATGGCACCACGAAAGCGTCGGGCAGAGAGAGGCATGATCAAAGCTCCAGAAGGCGTGTAGGAAAAGGCTGCGGCCAGAAGCCGTCTTTCTGCTTGACACAAAATGGCGGAAGTCGAATGCGCTTGAGAAGGAAGACTGCGCTTGAGAAGGAACACTGCGCGGGAGAAGCTGAGTGGGCGATCAGAACGTCGTGGTCGTATCGAGGCAGGCCAGGATGCCCCGGGCCGCGGCCAGCCGCGTGGCCTTCGCTGTCGGCGTGGTGCCGGCAGCCGCTGCTTCGGAGAGTGACGTGTAAATGGCCTTGGCCTCGGCCCGCTTGCCCTGCTTCAGCAGCGACTCGGCACAGGCCATCCGGGCATTGCTGATGGCGGCGGCGGCTGCCTTATCGCTGACGCCGCTGGCAGCAGCCAGGGCCTGTATCGCCTCAGGTGAATGAATCCTGCCGAGTGCGTCGGCCGCCGCGACGGCTGTTTTCGATTCACCCGGGAGCAGAGCCGCCAGCAGGGGCACGGACGCGGCATCACCGCGGCCTGCCAGAGACGAGATCATGCCAATCCTGAGATCACCCTGCACGGTTCCGAGCGCCTTCCGCAACGCCTCGGCCGCCTCGGCTGCATTGATCCGCTCGAGGGCGAACCGGGCCATGTGCGAATGCTCCTTCTCCGGCAGGAGCGCCGCGAGTTTCGGCACCGACATGGCGGTGCCGATCAGCGACAGCTTTCGGCAGACATATTCCTTCGCAGCACGGGACGTGCCCGCATCGAGCAGGGCGGCGAGTCGTTTTTCCAGGTCGGCCCGGGCGGTAGGGTCGGCGTGGGCGGCCACGACGGCGGCGTCGATCGGTTGAAAGGCAGAGCTGTCGCCGCCCCAATCAAAAGCCTTCAAAAATTCAAACGGCTTGTCGAGGCTGGCGGGGTCGTATGCCATGTTCGGGCTCGCTTCAGAAAGGGAGAGCGGGAGGTCGTGAGGGGTACAGAACTTGGCAGCCTACGCACGGCTGCGACGCGAGTGTTGTTGCGAGGCGTTCATTCAGAGGATCCACGGCTCGCGGCGGGCGCGATCGCAGAGCCGATTGGCCTCTTCATCGTCGGCGAACTGCTGGGCCGCATTCTTCCAAGTCAACGACCGCTGCAGCCGGTAGGCGATGCCGATCATGTGCGGCGACGTCATCGTGTTGACGGCCAGTTCAATGTCGCGGAAGGGCCGCTCGCGGGTCTTCACGCATTCGATGAAGTCGCCGTAGATGCCCCCCGTGCCCTTGTACGCAGGCACCGGCTTCGCGGGGCGCCGCTGGCCGTCGCCCACGATCTGGATCGCTCCTCGGCCGCCGATGAGCATGTCTTTCGGCTTGAGTTGCTGTGGCCTGTTGTGGTGCAGTTCGACGCCATTGGGATAGGTCACGGTGACATAGGCCGGTTCCTTCCCGTCGGAGGAGGCTGGGTGGTAGGTCACCTTCGACGGCTGCACTTCACGGAGGTCGGTCGCGAAGATCGTGCCACCGAAGTGATGTGCGCCCCAGTCGGTGAGGCTGCCTCCGGAATAGTCGATGTATGACCGCCAGCTGTTGCCGCCCGTGCCGTAGTTGCCGTCGCAACGACCGGAGTTGTAGGGCTCCCACGGGGCTGGGCCGAGCCAGAGATCCCAGTCGATGCTGTCGGGGGGCACTTCCTGGGCAGGGAGGTAGCAGGGCTGTGATGGGCCGCCCACACTGATGTCAACTGACTTAATGGCACCAATCTCGCCGGCCCAGCAGGGTTGGACGATGTCCTTGTAATCCTCGAGAACCCGCTGGCTTCCACCGGAGACGACGCGGCCATAGCGGCGGGCCGCGGCGATCATCAGCGGACCTTCACGGAGCGTGAGCGTCTCGGGCTTCTGGAGATAGACATCCTTTCCCGAGCGACAGGCCGCGATCGTCATGATGGCGTGCCAGTGGTCGGGCGTGGCGATATGCACCGCATCGATGTCGTCGCGGGACAGGAGTTCGCGAAAGTCAACGTGCGCCGCGCAGTCGCTGTTGCCATACTTGCCGTCGACACGGCCCTTGCCATCGTCCCGCCACTTTTTTCGCACATCGCAGACGGCGACATACTGCACGTCGGGCCGGCCGAGAAAGGCGTTTTGGTCGCCGGACCCCATGTTGCCGATGCCGATGCCCCCCATCACGATCCGATCGCTGGCCGGCGGAGTGACGGCGTCGCCGAGGGCCTTGGAGGTGATGACGTAGGGGGCTGCGAATGCGACGCCGGCCGCGGTGCCGGTGGTGGTGAGAAATCCACGACGCGTCGCCTTGGGCGGCCGTGACGCGGAGGGGGCAGACACGGCTGATGGGGCAGACAGGGCGGGTGTCTCATGCACCATGGGATCAATCCTCCAAAGCGGTGGAAGGAACGCAGACTTAAACTCAAGGCGAGCATCGCCATGCGATGCCGTTCGTCTTCAATCCCGGCCTCAAAGACCTCGTCTGAAAAAAAGACCTCGTCTGAAAAGTGTAATGACAGCCGCACGCGGCAACAAACCCCGGCCGCTCCCGGGCATCTGCCCGCCTGTGACACGCGCCTCCGGCATGTGACGGATGAGATTTCGCCGATCAGCCGCCTGAAACCGGGGGGCCGACGGTTCTGCGGCCTCATTTGCCCACTTCTCGCGCCTCGCCGGCGTGACAGATGGCATAACGGTCCGCCGGCGCCCGACCCAGAAAAAAGGCCTCAAAAAGCAATTCTCTGATTGGCACAGGATGTGCTTTCGTATTCTCATCAGGAGCCGATCTCGTGATCGGCACCGGCAGAACGAAAGATAGACCGACAAACAAAAAAACCATCCGCGGGCCCCAACGCCCGCTGATTCTTAGGAGACGAGTCATGAAAAAGATTGAAGCCATCATCCGCCATTTCAAGCTCGAGGAAGTCAAGGACGCGCTGAACGCCCAGGGCGTGAAGGGCATGACAGTGACAGAGGTTCGCGGCTTCGGTCGGCAGAAGGGCCACACCGAGACCTACCGCGGTGCCGAGTATTCGGTCGACTTCCTGCCGAAGGTGAAGATCGAGGTTGTGGTGAGCAACGACGAGGCCCCGGCCGTGATCAGCAAGATCATGACGACGGCGCGGACCGGCCAGGTGGGCGACGGCAAGATCTTCGTGACGGACCTTGCCGAGGTGGTGCGGATTCGCACCGGCGAGACCGCTGCGGCCGCGATCTAGTCTGAGCGCGATCTCGTCTGAGATTGCCCGTGCGGGGCCATGCATGGCCCCCGCACGGGCGGTTGGTGTGGGGGGGACGCCGCCATGCCAGGTCAGTTCAGGTCAGGCCATGTCAAGCCAGGTCAAGCCAGGTCAAGCCAGGTCACGGTTTTAAGGTGCGTCGAGTCGTCTGATCCAGACGTTGCGATACCGGGTGGGGCTGCCATGGTCCTGCAGGAAGAGCGGGCCCTCGCTGGTTGCGAGCAGGTGTTTTTCAACGGCCTTGAGGTGGTCCGTCACGCCGTGCTTGTAGGGTGTGTAGGGTGACCGCGGTTCGGTGAACCGTAATTCGTTCTGCACGAGTTGGCCATTGAGCCAGGCTGTGACGCTGCCCGGCTTCACGATCGTGCCGGAGGCATCGCGTCTGGGGGCGATGAACCGGATGTCATAGACCTGCCACTGGCCCGTGGGCCGGCTGGCGTTGACGATCGGCCTGCCGAAGCGATAGAGGCTCCCTTCGTCTTGATCGGTCGGGGGCTGCACGCCGAACGAGTCGTAGATCTGCATCTCATACTGTCCGTGCAGATACAGTCCGCTGTTGCCCTTCGCCTCGGGCGATGTCATGAACTCAGCATGAATGTCGGCATCGCGGAACAGCGTCGCGGAGACGATGTGGTTGGCATGTCCGGAGGTTGTATTCACCAGGAGACTTCCGTCGTCGGCCTTCCAGTCGATCGGTCCGCCCGCCATGCCGACAAACGTCGACAGATCGCTGGCCGCGTCCACGCGTTCGGGCACCAGCACGACGGCACCGGCCGGTGGCTTCACCGGCAGCGGTGACTGGACCGGGTGAAAGGCGGGATAGCCGTCGGGCTTCGGCGGCGTAGCCTTGCGGAGGGTGCGATCGGCGACGTCGGCGAACCGATGCCAGTCGTAGGCGAGCAGTTCGTGCCGACCGGATCGCACCGAGTAGGTGATCGAGTCGCCGACGGGCTTGTCGACCGGGGGATATTCCATCGTGCCCAGACCAACGAGGCCGAAGAGCTTCCAGACCGGTTCGGCCGCAACGCATGAGAGAAATTCGCCCCGTGGGTCGGCCCAGCGATCCTCGACGGCGCTTGCCACGACGAGCGGCCGGGGTGCGACCATGGCCAGCAATGCATGCTGATCGCAGGGAAGGTCTGCTTCCCGGTCGGCATAGGTCGCGAAGGTGGGGCAGAACCAGTGCGGAAACCGCGACGTGATCACGCCTACCGTCTCGCCGAAGTTCCGTCGCGACAGGGCGGCGCCCCCGCAGCCCGATTCGTTGGAGACGACCATGGCGAACCGTTCGTCGCAGGCACCTGCCCAGAGGGCCGTCTTTCCCAGCCGCGAGTGGCCGACCACGATCACCTGGCCGGGATCGACCTCCGGCAGCGTGACGAGCCAGTCGAGAATTCGGGAGAGCTGCCAGGCCCACGTTGCGATGGCGCCGGGTTCATCCGGCGGCAGGCCTCCCTCGACGGGGCGGCCGAGTGATTGAAGCGAGCTTAGCGGCCGGCCGTCGGGCCGGTCTGGAAAGACGTCGCCGCAGTAGGCGGTGGCCATGCCATAGCCGCGGGCAACAAGAGCCTCGACGGGCCAGCGCTGGCCGCTCGTGCCCCGCGATGCTTCGGTCGCGCGGTGGTCGACAATCGCGGCGGCCTTGTCGTCCGGCATCCAGGCGGTCGAGAGCCGGATGGCAGGATCGGCATGCTCGGCATGGTTCCCGCGGAAGTTGAGCGTGAGGAAGACCGGAACGCGACGGGGCGTGTTGGCTGACGCGGTCTTGGGCAGATCGGTCTTGGGCAGATACAGCAAGACCTCGGTGGTCGGTGCGTCGGCCGCGTCGCCCAGCTTCAGCGTGGCCTGCAGCCGCACCGCCGCGACCTCGCCGGGAAGCATGCAGGGGGCCCGTTTCACGTCCCCCACCACCGTCACCGGCACCGCCGGCAGCCGCCTGCCGTAGACAGACTTTTCCAGCAGCTCAAGCTGGTGCGGCCGTGCAGAGTTCTGCCAGGCTTCGGCCGAGGTGACCGGCACACCGTCCGGCCCGGCCAACACGTCGGGCAGCGTGTACTGCCTGACGGCGGCTTCGTCGTAGTTGGGCTCAGCAGCACGGGAGTCGGGCATAACCGAAGTCATCGCGGTCACCATGACCAGCATGAACAGCGTCACGATGGTGCCGCAACGAGGCGAGTGGGAACGTTGGCACGAACGCATTTGAAAGTCACCCCGAAATGGTCTGGTCGAGCGTGGAAAGACAGGAATGCTACGGAGTGATCCCTTGGGGGATTATGTGTGAGGTTGGCACGCAGAGGCGAGTACATACAAGCCCTGAGCGGTAAGGGACGGGATTCCGTACTTCCGATCCCCCGGCTTACGCCTGGGGCTTTTATGGAAGCGTGGGCGCTGGGATTCCGGTGGGGGCTTTTATGGGAGCGTGAGTGCTGGGGTTCCGGCGGGGGTTTTATGGAAGCTTGGGCGCTGGGGTATGATCCCGCCGGGTAGGTCTCCTGCCCCACGTTGAATCGCTGTCGTTGACCAGCGTGCCTCTCGAGCCCCCGGAGCCTCCCGATGCCAAACGAAAAACCGATCCTGTTCCTGCTCCGCGCTGGATTCCCAGACGCCAAGCACGGCCCCGAGGGGGCGTTTTGCCCTGAGTGCGCGACGGTGGCGGGAATCCTCTATTACTACCCCGATGTCGCGGCACAACTCGACATCCGCCAGGTCGATGCTCCGAGGCCGCGTCCGGCTGTGGTGGCTCTCGTCGGCGAGGAAAACCAGTCCTGCCCCGTGCTCGTCCTGCCCGAAGGGGATCGTCCCGCCGGTGCCCCCGTGGCCATGGGACGGGCGTTCGTTTCGGGACCAGGGGCGATCGTCACCTTCCTGGCCGATCGTTACGGCACTGCCCGACCGTCCTGAACGATCAGCAGCCCGGAGTCCGGCGGGATTCGGTCCGCCATCTGAATGCAGGAACCGCATATGAGCGAGTCTCGGAGTCGATGGTCGTCAGGCGTGTGTCTTGCCGCAGGCATGTTCCTTGCCGGAGCCGCGGTGGCGACGGCCCGGGCCGACTGGCCGCACTGGCGGGGCGACGGCGGCAATGGCGTGTCGCTCACGGCCGCGCCGCCGGTCGAGTTCGGCCCTGACCGCAACCTCCGCTGGAAGTCCGAGATCCCCGGCCGCGGCTCCTCGTCGCCGGTGATCGTGGGCGACCGTGTGTTCGTGACGTCGGCGGTGCCCGTCAAGGGCGAGGCAGGCCTGTTCGACTTTCGGCTCTTCTGCCTCGACCTCGGAACCGGTCGCGAGATCTGGTCGCAGTCGTGCGTGAAGGCCGTGCCGCACGAAGGCACCCACGAGACCAATGGCTTTGCCTCGGCCTCGCCCTGCACCGACGGGAAGCAGGTCTACGCCCACTTCGGTTCCCGCGGTCTGCATGCCTACACGGTAACCGGCGATCACCTCTGGAGCCGCGACTTTGGTGACATGACCATCCGTAACGGATTCGGCGAGGGCTCGTCGCCCACGCTCGCCGGCGAGATGATCATCGTGCCCTGGGACCACGAGGGGCCGTCGAGGCTCTTCGCCCTCGACAGGCGGACGGGCAAGACCGTCTGGGAAACGCCCCGCGACGAGCCCACCTGCTGGGCCACGCCGCTCGTCGCGACCGATGCCGGCGGCACGACGCAGGTGGTGATGAACGGAGAAACCGCCGCCCGCGGCTACGACCTGGCGACGGGCAAGGAACTCTGGCAGTGCGGTGGCCAGACACAGCGGCCGTGTGCGTCCGCGGTCGCGGCCGATGGGAAGGCGTTCATCGGCAGCGGGTTTCGCGGCTCGTTCTTCGGGGCCTTTGATCTTGGCGGGCGGGGCAATCTCACCGGAGGCTCACACGTCTTGTGGACGAAGCATGCCGGCACGCCCGACGTCGCATCCCCGCTGCTCTCCGATGGACGGCTCTTCTACTTCAAGGAGAAAACCGGCCTCTTGACCTGCGTCGACGCAGCCACGGGATCGCCGCATTACGAGACCATGCGGATTCCCGGCGTGGGCCGCACCTACGCCTCGCCGGTGGCGGCCCGTGGCCACGTGTATCTTACCGATCGCGGTGGTCGGATCACCGTGATCAAAGACGGCCCCAGCCTGACGGTGGTGGCCGAGAACGACGTGGGCGAGGGAGTGGACGCCACACCGGCCCCGGTGGGCGATTCGCTCGTCGTCCGCGGCGAGCGGCACCTGTTCCGGTTCGCATCGCCGTGACGTTCGAGCCGGTCATCGCTGCCGGCATAGAAGCCCGGAGCGTGAGCGATGGGATCGGCACGACGTGTGACATGACGCCATGCGTGGCATCCGATCCCCCGGCTTACGCCGAGGGCTTTTATGGGGAGCGTGAGCGATGGGATCGGCACGACGTGTGACGTGACGCCATTCGTGGCATCCGATCCCCCGGCTTACGCCGAGGGCTTTTATGGGGAGCGTGAGCGATGGGATCGGCACGACGTGTGACGTAACGCCATGTGTGGCATCCGATCCCCCGGCTTACGCCGAGGGCTTTTATGGGGAGCGTAAGCGATGGGATGTCCACAGGCTGTCAGCCGACCCGCTCGAGTTTCGTGACTCGGCCCGTCGCCACCCACTCCGCCACGAAGATGTCACCTGTCGGCGTGAAGCAGGCATCGTGCGGGTGCACGAACTCACCGTCCCGCCACTGGTCGGGCTGGCCGCGGAGGTTCTTGATCTCGTCGAGCCGCTCGACCGCCCGGCCGAGCCGCGCGACCACGGTGTTTTTCTCGTCGAGTAGCGTCACGCAGGCCTTCAGTTCCGGCACAACCATCAGCTGCTTCCAGGTGTCGAGGTTAGCCGGCAGGCCGAAGCCTGCGACCGTTTCCTTGTACGTGCCGTCCATGCCGAGGATTTGCAGCGTGTTGTGGGCCCGGTCGCAGACGACGATCGTGGGCTCGCGGGCCGCGCCATCGGCGGTCGGACGGCGGTCGATCCAGATGCCGTGGGGCGTGTTGAACGTGCCTTTGCCATCGCCGGCGCCGCCGAAACAGCTCAGCCACTTCGCGTCCTTGTCGTAGCGGTGGATCTTGAAGGAGCCATAGCCGTCGGCCAACAGGAAACCGCCATCATCCAGGAACGCGAAGTTCGTCGGCAGGAAGCCCTGTCGATTCCAACTCGGTGCGGTGGAGATGTCTTCACCAACGGCGTAGGCGCCCGACTCCATCGGCGCCTTGCGATACCAGACGATCTCGCCGGCAGGCGTCATCTTCGCAAAGCTCTTCACCTGCTGGTACCCGCAGACATAGAGGAACTCCTCGTTCCCCTCCTTGCGAACCTCGATGCCGTGGCCACCCCCCTGAAACTCGCTGCCGAAGGCCCGGACGAATTTCCCCTCCGGGTCGAAGACAAAGATCGACGGGTGGTCCTTTTGGTCTTTGCGGCCCTCGTGGATCACATAGAGGTTGCCCGCGGCGTCGACGGCGACGTTGTGGGTGGTCTGCCAGGTGAACCTGTCGGGAAGCTGCGGAAAGTTGTGACGCACGCGGAACGTGTGTGCCCCCTCACCGAGAATCGTCTCGCCGCCGACACGGCGAACCTTCGCCACGGCCGGCGTCGCGGCGGTCGCGGCGACGAGGGCTGTCATGCCGGCGAAGGTGCGACGCGAGATGCGGGCAGAGATGTGGTCGTGGGGCATGGCGAACTCCTTGTCAGGTGGCAGCGAGCGGTCGGGTCATCTCGACCGGCACGACCCACTGATCATACTGCTCGGGCGTCACGTAGCCGAGCTTCACGGCGGCTTCCTTGAGACTCGTCCCCTCGGTGTGGGCCGTCTTCGCGATCTTCGCAGACTTTTCGTACCCGATGTGGGTGTTGAGCGCCGTCACCAGCATCAGCGATTCGTCGAGGTGCTGCCTGATCCGCGGCAGGTTCGGTTCGATGCCGGAGGCACAGTGGATCCGCATCGAGTCGCAGGCGTCGGCGATCAGATCGGCCGATTCAAGCACGTTGTGCACCATCACCGGCTTGAAGACATTGAGCTGGAAGTGCCCCTGCGAGCCGGCGAAGGCCACCGCGGCGTCGTTGCCGAAGACCTGCGCGCAGACCATCGTCATCGCCTCGCACTGCGTGGGATTCACCTTCCCCGGCATGATCGAACTCCCCGGCTCGTTCTCCGGGATCGAGATCTCGCCGATCCCGCAACGCGGCCCGGAGGCCAGCAGGCGGATGTCATTGGCGATCTTGAACAGCGAGATCGCAAGACCACGCTCCGCCGCGCTCACCTCGACCATGGCGTCGTGGGCCGAGAGCGCGGCGAACTTGTTGGGGGCCGACACGAAGGGATGCCCGGTTTCCTTCGCGATCACTCGTGCCGCCACGTCGCCGAACCGGGCATGGGCGTTGAGCCCGGTGCCCACCGCCGTGCCGCCGATCGCCAATTCATAGAGCCCGGGCATGGCCCGCTCGATCCCTTTGATCCGGTCGTCGAGCTGCGCCCGCCAGCTCGAGATCTCCTGACCGAGCGTAATCGGCGTGGCATCCTGCAGATGCGTGCGGCCAATCTTGACGAGATCCGCATGCTGCTTCTCGAGGGCCAGGAACACGTCGCGAAGGTGCCGCACGGCAGGCAGGAGCCGGTCGTGGATCACCTCCACCGCCGCGATGTGCATGGCCGTGGGGAACGTATCGTTGGACGACTGTCCCCGGTTGACGTCGTCGTTGGGATGCACCGGCTTCTTCGAACCCATCACGCCCCCTGCAATCTCGATCGCCCGGTTCGAGATCACTTCATTGGCATTCATGTTTGACTGGGTGCCGCTGCCCGTCTGGAAGACGACGAGTGGGAAATGGTCGTCGAGCCTGCCGGCGATCACCTCGTCGGCCGCCTGCGCGATCAGTTTCACCGTGGCGTCGGGCAACTGGCCGAGTTCACCGTTGGCAATGGCCGCGCACTTCTTGAGGATGCCCAAAGACTTTTTCAGCGCCCGGCCCCACTGAAAGCGTTCCGTGCCGATCCGGAAGTTGTCGCGGGAACGTTCGGTCTGGGCGCCCCAGTAGCGGTCGGATGGAACCTTCACCTCGCCCATGCTGTCGGATTCGATGCGGAATGACTGTGGGTCGGCGTGCATAACGGCCTGTGTGGTGAGGAGAGTGGAAAAACGAGCGTGGGAAAGCCCGGATTGTCCGGCCAAGAACGCAGGAATTCAATGGTAGTGGCATCGGTTCGGGGCTGCCCACGCCCTGAGAGCCGGACGCTCACTTCGGGCATCCTGCCCTGCGCTCGCTCGATGCTGACTACGCTTCGGCATCCTGCCTCCGCTTGTCAGCAACGCCGGCTCTCAGGGCGTGGGCAGCCCCGAATTGCCGGCGTTGTGGCGGCGTTTTACCGGAAGATGATCTTGCGGCGGGCTTCCTGGGGCCGGGGGTGTGCCGGTTGAGCCGGGGCCACTGTTCCCGGCGGTGGACCCTTCCGCTGCTCGAGCGTGAGCGCGAGCCAGCCATCGCTGCTCACCGCCTGCACCGCCTGCACCTCGGAGAGTCGCGGATTCTTGGCGATCTGGTCGGGAAGCACCGCGATCTTCCGCTCCTTCGGAAAAATCTTGCCGAAGATCGTCCGCAACGCGAGTTCCATTCGCCCCTGTTGTCCGGGGCCACCCAACTGGACCGGGCCCTCTCGTTCGAGGAAGACCTGCTGCCCCACGCAGACCGGCTTGTAGGCGACGTGCACGACCATGTCATACCAATCGCGGCGGCCACTCTCGATCGAGTCGAGCGCGACATACACGTGCACGAGGCCGTCACGGCATTCCACGCGGATCGGATGGGTCTTCGCGAAGGCCACCGAGACGCCCTCCGGCAGGTCGTCCGGAATCCGCGGTTCGACGCCGAGCAGACTGCAGATGTGATCGATCAGCTCCTCAAGCGTCAGCCGTCGGCCTGCGATGCCAAGACGATCGAACGCGTTGTTCGCCGACGATTCGTGCACCTGCAGACTCAGCATCGCATCGGAGGGAGCCCGCGGTCGCGGCGTGTGGGCCGCCAGTTGCGTTGCGGCCGCCAGCCGCAGCCGCATCGTCGCCACCGACGAGGTCGTCTGCATCGCGACCGCCTTGGGATCGAGGCCGAGCTTCACCAGCGGCAGCCAGACCCGATTGCGGATGCCATCGGCCATCGCGGCGAACTGCGGCTCCGCCTGGGAGTCGACTTCGCGGCAGGCGCGGGTGATGATCTTGTCAATCACCTCGCGATTGGCCTCGGGCATCGCCTCGGCCTGCTGGTTCCGCGCCATCGTGCGGACGAGCGAGCCCATCACCGGCACGGCGTCGAAGCTGGTCTGGATGTTGTCGACGTGCGAGCGGTTCGAGGCGGCGCCGGAGGCGTTGCCGAACAGCATTCCCTGGGTCGAGATCGTGATCGGCTTGCGGACGGTGAATGCCGAGGCGCTGCGGGCCGTGACGGAGACCGGGCCGGATTCGGTGATCGCCCGGGAGGCGATGTCGCCGTGCACCTCCAAGTTGAGGCAGATCTCGTCTTCGTCGGGCACCAGCCTGAGCATGGTGGTGCGTTGCACGGTGCGGGTGCCGCGGACGTCACGGCCCATCACCGTGTCTTGAAACGGCGATGTATCGACGGTCGCTCCGGGCAAGAGCGTTTCCAGAAACTGCTGGTGGACGGCAATCCGCACGTTGGGGGCGGTGTAATGGTCGTTGACCGCCCGCTCCAGGGACTGTGCTGCGATCGGGTAGAACCCACAGATCGAGTTGAGCGAGGTCTTTACGGCCATCGCATCGCTGGCGGCTGTGCCGGCCTCGAATCGCTCGATCCCGTCGAGCAGCCGGGCGATTTCGATGACGGTCCGGCCGGCAGCCTGTCGTGTCATCGCGGCCGCCGCATCGTTTGCGCTGCGTTCGGCGGGGTTGCGGTCAAACATCGTGAAGAAGGCGGCGGCGGACCGCCAGACGGCCACGCGGCGGGCGACGGCCAGGGCGGTGCGGCGGGTGTGTGTCGCAAGTCCGGCGTCGATCGTCGTGTCGGCCAACGTCATGCCGGCAATCACCATCTCGCCCAGCGCGATGAGGCTTGAGTCGGCGGCAGCGTCCCGCGGCCCCCTCGTCTCCTGAACCCCCCGCAACGCCCCGCGGGCCTGGCTGCTCCAGAGGCCGACCGGCTCTCCCCGCGTGTCGCCGCCGGCGAGCGTGGCGAGGTGATCGAGTTGTTGCTCGAGTTTGACAGGCTGCGGCCACTGGCCGATATCGGGCGATGCCGGTTCGGCCGGTGGGCTCTTGACCGTCTCATGATCGGGCACTCTGGCGGTCCGGCGATCGACTCCCCGCAGCCGCTCGAAGAGCCGCCCCCCCGCAGTGTTTGCCGGGTGCTTTGGCTCGGACGTCCGCAACGGTTCTGTGCGGGAATCCTGTTTCCAATCGCCCAGCCAGGTGCGTCGGCGGTCTGTGTCCGGCAGGGACGGCGAGGCGATGACGTCTGACCAGTTGACGCCGTCGGGATCGGTCCAGGGCTCGCCCGGGAGCGGTGCTGCGCCGAGGCCGCCCGCCGCTGTGGATTGGTGCAACGACCGCGGCATGTGGGCCGCAGGCTGCAGACGGTCGCCGGCCAGCGACTGTGGGTCGACCGGCTGCGCGGCGGGTGTTGGGGCTGGGGTCTGGGCTGGTGTCTGGGCTGGTGTCTGGGCGAGTGACTGCGACCAGGACTGCGGTGGGGCGGGAGGCGATGGCTGCATCGGCGCGGGGATCGCGACCGGCTGCATGACGGGCTGCGGCTGCATCACCGGCTGGCTGACCGTTGGCGGGATCGGTGGCTGAGCGGCCTGCATGCGGTTCATCATCCCCTTGAGCGACGCGGGTGGCTCCGGCTGTGTGCTGGCCTGCGGACGAGCCGGCGCGGGCTGACTGGCCTCCGCCGCCGACGTAGCGGCTGGCGACGTAGCGGTTGGCGTCGTCGTGACTGCCGACGCAGCTGGAATCGCAGCTGGCGTCGTAGCGGCTGGCGGGGACTGCGGCCTGAGCGTGTCGGCGATCGCCGACATGGCTGCCCGGCCCTCCGCGGTGGACACGGCGACCCGTTCGGGCGGGAGGGCCTGCGGCATGGGAGATTGAATGACCGTCGGGAACGGTTCGACGGGCTGCGGGATCGTGATGGCCGCCATCTGAGTCTGGGCTCGGGCGGAGAGTCCGGCATGTGCCGCCTCCATGCCGTCGGTTTCGGCTTCTGTCGGGGTCGACGAAGCCTGTTCCTCGAGCCCGAAATATGGCCCCGGCACCGGCTCCCAGGCCCGTGGGGCAAATATCGCTGCCGCCAGTAGCAGCCCGGCGACAAACGACGACGCAAAGATTCCGCCCGCCCTTTTTTCCGACATGCCCGAACGCCCCCTAAGCCTTCGACAGAAGCCAGCCGGCACTCATGCCCGCCACCGACGCGAGTCTCGTGCATGCGATCTGCACGCGATCCTGTGCGGCAGGCCACCATGCTGCCCTTCCACGAGGATCGACAGGTACGATCCAAAAAATCGATCCAGGAGGATCGGAAGGAAAAGCCACCGCAGTCGGCCCAGCAGACTCGGGAAAACGCGGGGTTTGGGCGACTGGGCTGCCGCTGGGCTGCCGACTGGGCTGCCGACTGGGCAGTTGGGGGATGATCACGTACGGATCAGGTGCCAATCACTGGCCGAGGATCACGTGCCGAGGGCGATGCCGGGCTGTTCGAGCGCCGCGGTCCAGGCGTCGATGAGGATCGAGAGGTTGGCATTCCGGTCGATCGCATCCAGTGCATCGAGCGTACTTTGAATCTGCTGTAACACCGTCTCCGGATCGGCCTGCCAGGCTTCCACACGTTGGGCCAGGCCCGGGTCGGCCGGTATGTCGCCCGTGACCTCCCTCCGGAGCGACGCCCGGAAGAAATCGATCGCTGCTTCCAGCACGATTCTGAGTCTGGCTCGCCGCGGCGGCGCCTCTTTTCCAGCGGCCTCCACCAGTGCGATCGTCTCCCGCGAGAGCTCCACGCCATGGAGCGGACGCTGCGACAAGACCGCCGTGAGTCGGCCCCGAAACGCCGTCAGTTCGGGGTCGAGGAAGAGTCGTGCGCGGGCTAGGCTGCCGCCGGCCGCCGTGGCGCAGGCTCGGAGCAGGGAGGGATCGACCGGGGTTCCGGAGGCGGCGGCCTCCGAAGAGATAACGCGAAAGACCGTCTCCTGGTCGAGCGGCTGGAACCGCACAATCTGGCACCGCGAGCGGATGGTCGGCAGTTGCCGTTCGAGCGCTGTGCCCACCAGGATGATGACGGCCCGGTCCGGCGGCTCTTCCAGGGTTTTGAGCAGGCAGTTGGCCGCCTCGTCGGAAAGATGGTCGGCATCGAGGATGATCGCGAGCTTCCTGCCGCCGAGAGCCGGCCGCAGCAGCAGCCGCCAGCAGAGTCCCTCGCGCATGCGATGCTCGGGGTCGCCGATGAATGCCTCCAGGGGAATCGTCGCACGGTCGGCCGGCTTCGCGACGACATCGATGTCGGGATGGCTGCCTCCGTCTGCCTGCACGCACGACGCGCACGCACCGCAGGCGACAAGGCCGGGCCGGGGGCGTTCGCAGAGCAGCGACTTCGCAATCGCGAGGGCCACGGTGCTCTTGCCCACGCCGGGCGGGCCGATGAAGAGATACGACCCGGCGATCCGCCCCAGCGACGCGGCCCGCACGAAGTGCCCGACCACCGCATCCTGTCCGGCGATCTCAGTCCGACCCTTGGTTGCCTGCCAGGCCATTGTGTGTGTTCCTCGATGCCGTCACGCCGACGCAAGTTCCGGAAAGCGGAGTTGGATCGCCGCCCGCAGTTTCGCCTGTACATCGTCGGGATTGCCCGTCGCATCGACGACGGCGATGCGGGCGGGCTGCCGGGCCGCCTCGGCAAGATACCCCGCCCGCAGCCGGCCGCGATATTCGTCGCCGCGGTTTTCCAGCTTGTCGAGCGGGCGGGCGAGCCGGCGGGCTGATGTCTCGAGATCGACGTCGAGCAGCAGAACGAGGTCTGGCTCGAGCCCGCCGGTGGCGACGTGGCCCACCTGCCGGATCGTGTCGGGCTCGAGGCCGCCAGCATGGCCCTGATAGACAATGTTGGCGAGCAGGTAGCGGTCGGAGATGACCCAGTTGCCGCGGGCAAGGCCCGGCCGAATCACCTCGGTGACGAGTTGCGCACGCGCCGCCATATAGAGAAGCATCTCCGCGGTCGGCGAGAGCTCCAGGTCGTGGCGGTCGAGCAGGATCGCGCGGATCGCGTCGCCCGCCGGCGTAGCACCGGGATCGCGGCAGGTCGTGACAGCGTGACCCTGGTCATGCAGCCACGCGACGAGCGGCCCCACCTGCGACGACTTGCCGGCGCCGTCGATGCCCTCGAGGACGATGAAGCGGGCCGTGTTGGAACGCGGTGTCGGCGTCATTCGCGATGCTCCGCGAGGCGTTGGATGGCCAACGGATCGGATGGATCGAGTGGCGCGATCCGGCGACAGACATCTTGTGCCACCTTCTGGCGACCCATGTCGAGCAGGCAGTGCACGAGTCCTTTCGCCGCTTCGTAAAACGGCTTGTTGCCATCGAGCGCGTAGGGAAGTTGCTGGGGATTGCCGGCAGCTTCCAGCGCCCGGAGGCAGAGTTCGTAGGCCCGGCCAAAGTGGCCCCGGGCCAGCTTCGGATCGCCTTCCTCGAGCGCGATCAGCCCCAGATGGACATGGGCGTCGAGAAAGTCGGGGCATTCGGAGAGCAGCCAGATGAGTTCGTCACGTGCAATCTCCGTCTCGCCCGCCTCCACCATCGCCTCCACCTCCTCCATGTCGGCGCGGCGTCTCCGTGCGCACCGCGGGTGCACGAATTCCCAAGCCGCTTCGGCCGGAGGTTCATGCTGACGGAGGGAGAGCTTTTCGGCCATGGAGTCGAAGTCGCGAGGCAAGACAAAAGAGGGACAAAACCGAGGGGGGACAAAGCCGGGAACGGATTTTTCACGGCCATCTAGACTCTGTGGTTGGAACCCAAGAAAAACCCGTTTGCAAGGGGATCGCGTGAAGAACGTCGGGAAGGGAGCAGGCAGGGGTCGCAGCACGCTGGCGGCCGGGGCGGTCGGTGTGGCAAACCCGGCCGGGGTGGCGCGGGCCCTGCTCGCCTGGTATGGCCGCGCACGGCGGGATCTGCCGTGGCGGCAATCGCGGGATCCGTATCGCGTCTGGATCAGCGAGGTCATGCTTCAGCAGACGCAGGTGGAACGGGTCAAGGATTTTTACGTCCGCTTCCTGGACCGCTTCGCCACGGTGGCGGCATTGGCGGCGGCGGACGAACACGACGTGCTCAGGCTCTGGGAGGGCCTCGGTTACTACCGCCGCGCCCGGCAGCTGCACGCCGCGGCCAGAAGCATCGTCGCGGAACACGCCGGCGAATTTCCTCAGACGTCCGCAGGGCTCCGCACCCTGCCCGGCATCGGCCGCTACACGGCTGGCGCGATCGCCTCGATCGCGTTTGATCTGCCCGAGCCGATCGTCGAGGCCAACTCGCGACGTGTGATTGCTAGGCTCGCGGGCCATGCGGCGCGGCTCGACGGCCCCGGAGGAGACGAATCGATCTGGGAGATCGCCGCCGGACTCGTGCCGAAGAAGCAACCCGGCCGGTTCAACCAGGCGCTGATGGATTTGGGCGCGATGATCTGCACGCCGGAAAGACCCCTCTGCGGAACCTGTCCGCTGGCATCCCACTGTGAGGCCCGGCGGACGAACCGCGTCACCGAGATCCCCGCGAAGGCCGCGCGACGTGCGGCAAAGCAGCTTCGCGAGACTGCGGTCGTCACGCGACGGGCTGGTCGAGTGCTCGTTGTGCGTCGTGGGCCGGGCGAATGGTGGGAAGGGCTCTGGGATTTTCCAAGGCTGCCGGGGGCGGCCCGGGCGGCGCGGCGTGGCATCGAGCACTCGGAGATTTTGAGCGGACTCGCCTGCAGCGAGACTAGCCGTCTCGGCACCATCACGCACACGGTCACGCACCACCGCATCACGCTCGACGTGGTGTCGTGCACGGCGGGCCGCGGCGGGAAAGCCTCGCCTGGTCGACGATGGGTGACGGCCACGGCGCTCGCGTCGCTGGCGATGACGTCGCCGGGCCGACGGATCACCACACTGCTCGGGTGAGATGGCGACGGGGTGATGCAGTCGACCATTCGCCGCTCCGAGGGGCGGTTTGCGTTTGGCACGCAGCGATGCCAACCTGTCTGTAACAATGTTGGTCGGGGAGCGTTGTCCTTGTGCCCATCCGCCACCAGCAGTCCGCAACCCTCCGTACCGGGAGCCATTTCCATGCATCGCATCATCCGTGTCGTCGTGGCCGCGTCGCTCGTGGCCTCCGGGGAGACTTTTGTGGCGGCCGCCGAGCCGACGCTGCCGCTCGAGAAGGTCGTGCTGTTCACGTCGGGCGTGGGGTACTTTCAGCACGCCGGCGAGGTGACGGACGATACCTCGGTGGAGATGACGTTCAAGGCCGAAGAAGTCAATGATCTGCTCAAGAGTATGGTGGTCGAGGATGCCGGCGGCGCGGCGTCGACGGTGAGCTACGCGTCGCGTGATCCGATCACCAAGACGCTCGACACCTTCGCCGTGAAGCTCACCGACAATCCCTCGATGGGCGATCTGCTCGGCCGGCTGCGCGGCGAGAAGATCGAGGCCGATGCGGCGACGCCGGTCACGGGCACGATCGTGGGAGTGGAGGCGCGGGTCGTGCCGGTTGGCGACGACAAGACAGTCTCGCGGCAGTTCGTCACGATCCTCGCGGCCGATGGTCTGCGGACGCTGCCTCTCGACTCGATCACGCGGCTGCGGCTGCTGGATGCCCGGCTGCAGGGCGAACTGGAAAAAGCCCTCGCGGTGCTGGCGCTCGGGCACGACAACGAGAAGAAGTCGGTGACGCTTGCCTTCACGGGCAAGGGGCCCCGAAAGGTCCGCGTGGGCTACGTGCAGGAGTCGCCACTCTGGAAGACGAGCTACCGGCTGATGCTTGACGCCGGCGCGGCGGGTCCGGAGGCGAAGGCGGCCCTGCAGGGCTGGGCAATCGTGGAGAATACGACCGACCACGACTGGAAGGACGTGCGGATGTCGCTGGTGAGCGGCAGGCCGATCTCGTTCGCGATGGACCTCTACCGGCCGCTCTACCTGCCGCGGCCGGTGGTGCGGCCGGAGCTCTATGCGTCGTTGCTGCCGCAGGTCTACGGCCAGAACATGGCTGATGAGCAGTCCGAGTTCTTCGCTGCGGCCAACGGCATGGCGGAGCGAGGTCGCGAACTGGCGAAGAGCCAGATGCCCCAGGGCCGGAAGGCTGGGGCAGCAGCTGGGGCAGCGCCCGGGCGAAGGTCTCAACTGCAGGGGGCGGCGGACGGGGATGCGGTCCTGCGGGCAAAAGAGGCGGAGATGCTGGGATTGAGCACGAACCTGCAGAGTCTGGCCGCAGGGGTCTCGCTCGGCGAACTCTTCCGCTACGAGATCGCCACGCCCGTGACGATCGCACGCCAGCGGTCGGCGATGCTGCCGATCGTGGCCGATCGCCTTGCGGCCGAACGGGTGGCGATCTACGACGAGCGTGTGCTGGCGAAGCATCCGCTGTCGGGAGTGCGGCTGACGAACACGACCGCACTCAACCTCATGCAGGGGCCGGTCACTGTCTACGACGAGGGGGGCTACTGCGGTGACGCGCGGATCGAGGACATGGCCCCCGGCAGCGAACGCTTGCTGAGCTACGCGGTCGATCTCGACGTGGAGGTGGTGCCGCGAACCGAGCCCAGACCGGACGAGATCGTCAGCGTGCGGCTCGTGAAGGGCACGCTCATTGCCTCACGCCGGCTGGCACGGTTGCGGAAGCTTGAGGTAAAGAATTCGGGCGACAAGCCGGTGAAGCTGCTCATCGAACACCCGATCGAGCAGGGCTGGAAGCTCGTCGGTCCCCAGAAAGCGGACGAGACCGCGCGTGACCGGTATCGCTTCGCCGTCGCGGTGGAGCCGGGCAAGCCTGCGACGCTCGAGATCAGTGAGGAGATGCCTGTCGAGCAGTCGTACGGCATCGCCACCCTCGACGACAACGCCATCCTGCTCTACTCGCGGGCTCGGGGAACGAGCCCGGCCGTGAAGGAGTCGCTCGCGGAGGTGATTCGCCGCAAGCAGGAGATCGAGCGGATCGCGAGGGAAAAAGCGGAGCGCGAGCAGGAGATCAACGCCATCGGGCAGGAGCAGGCCAGGATTCGTGAAAACATGGGCCGCCTGGAACGGACGAGCGACCTCTACACCCGCTACGTGCAGAAGTTCTCACAGCAGGAAACCCGCGTGGAGACCCTGCGAGAGGAGATCGCCCAGCGGCAGGCGCAGGAGCAGCAGGCACGGCAGGCGTTCGACACGTATCTGCTGCAGGTGGACGTGAAGTAGGCCTGCGGTTCGGGCAGTCGCGGAGCGGAAGGTCGTTGTGCGCGATCACTTCGCCGGGGCCGCGTCTGCGGGGAGCAGGTCGCCCAGCAACAGGATCGCCGACGCATACCAGGCATTCTCCGCGTACTTGGCGGGATTCTTCTCGAGGTCGGGGCGATTGTGTTCGAAGAGAATCTTCGCCTTGTCGGGGGGCGACGCCTCGAGCCTGATCGTGACCCGGTGCGTGTCTGCCGGCTGGCTGCCGGTGTTGAGCGTGCCGATCCGCCAATAGGTGCAGTATCCGTCGATCCGCGGCACGATCTTGGCGGTTGCATCATCAACCTGGACCGACACGATGCCTCCGCCCGGTCCCAAGAGGTCGTAGACCGCCAGCCGCGTGCCAGTGAAGTTCACCACCAGTTCCGCACCGGGCTTCTCCGCCTTCCAGAGCACTGGCATCCGCGTGGCGAAAGACTTGGCCCGCTCGTCGTCAGCCGGGGTGACCCGCCTCCAGTCGCCGCGGAGCATCGATTGCTCGATCGGAATCAGCTTGGCATTTTCCCAGTTGTCGGCGCGGAGCGGCTCGGGCAGCCGATGGGCCGCGGCGGTCGTCGCCGCGGCCTGGATGGTGGCGAGTGACCGCGCCAGCACGTCGGCGTAGAGACGGTGCCCGGTCTCCGTGTGCGGGTGGACACCATCTGACGAAAACAGCAGCGGCGTGGCGTTGGCATCGAGTTTCTCCGGCTTCTCCCCCTTGAAGAGGAGCGTGCCGTCGGCGATGCGGCGGTTGACTTCCACGCCATAGTGCACCGAAGGGATCGCGTAGTGGTCGGCTATGGCCTCCATGGTTGATGCGGCGCGGGGAAACAAGCCCTTGGCGAGATCGGGAAGCATCGGCTCGGAGAGCGTGTAGACGAAGCAGATGTCGGTGGCGGCGTCGGCTCGCTGGATCTGCCGCACGATCCCCTCCATGGTGGCCAGAATCTGCTCAGGCGGCGTGCCACCGTCGTTGACGGCGAACTCGACGAACACGAGGTCGGGCTTGTGAGCGATCACGTCTTGGCCGACGCGAAAGGCACCCAGGTCGGAGCCCGTGCCGCCGATCGCGGCGCTGATCTCGCTGAACTTTGCCGTCGGAAAATCCCTCTGGAGCCGTTCGAGTGAAACGACCCGCCATCCTGGTGCGGCGGTGATGCTGCCGCCCAGATAGGCGACGCGGACATCGCCGCCGGCCTTCGCCTTGGCGAAGAAGTTGGGCAGCCCGCCCCGTGGCCGGCATTCGACGGCCGCGACCAGCGTGGGCGCGTCGGCGGGCTGGGCGACGCCTTTCGGCATGCCAAGACCGAGCGGAGTCAGCGGCTTTTCCCTAGCCCCCTCGGCCTCGACGATCGGCCAACTGGCCCGCAGATCGTCGGCGTAGGGGCCGATCTTGTCGGTCGGGATCGGCTGGAAGCCGAGTTTCAGGGCCGGTGACTCCGGCCGCAGTCGGTAGTCGTCATTGTCGCGGCCGACGAATAAGGGATCGGCTACGACCGACTTCCCGTCGAAGCCGAGCGCCTGCCACGACGCCCACTCGTCGAGAGCCTCGGTCTGTCCCGGCTTCCGTAGGCCGGTCAGCAGCGGCAGCCCATGGTGCCAGAGGACGTTGTCGTCAGACTCGTAGTGGTCGAAGGGCAGGTTGCGAAACATGAATAGCTTCGCCTTCGGATCTCGGTAGTCGACGATGTTGCGCAGAAACTCGTTGCCGGTCATCACGAGGCCGTCGGGCAGCACTGCATCCTTCGGATGCGTCTTCATGTTCCGCATCGACTGCCAGGCCGGCTGCCCCGCGACGCTCTCGTAGCCCTTCACCATCGTGGGAAAGTGGTTCGTCCAATGCTTGTTGTCGCCGGTCCAGCCGCTGTATTCGATCTGCTGCGGCCCGCAGTCGATGAAGACGTTGTTTTCGATCCGGTTGTCGCGGCCGTTGTGCAGATGGAGGCCCGCCTTTGAGCACCGGGCCACGATGTTGCCGATCACGTCGACGCCGCCGGCGTTGTCGTCGAGGTAGACGCCCCAGGCGAAGTGAGGGCTCACCCATTTCTCTCCCTCGCGACCGTAGCCGAGGATGTCGTGGAAGAAGTTGTGGCGAATCACCGAGCCTCGCGAGGATATCCAGTCGCGGCCGCCGGTGTAGACGGCGCCCGTGTCTTCCGTCTCGATGTTCACGTGGCGGATGTGGTTGAACTCGATCTCGAGGTTGTTGCCGCTGAACATGATGCCCATGCGGGGGCCGTCGTGAATCAGGTTGTGGGCCACGCGGTTGCCGACGCCGCTCAGCGCGACACCGACCCCCTGCTTGTAGAAGACGCCGACGTGGTGGATGTAGTTGTTTTCCGCGCTGTTGCGGGCCGGGGTGAGCGTGATTCTATCGCCCCCCGAGATCGAGATGCCGTTCGACCCGGTCTCCGAGATGTCGCAGCCCACAACGGCGTTGTTGGAGCCGCCATCGACCGACGCGCCGCTGCCGGAATAGTTGCCGACGTTGCGAATGGTGCAGCCGGCCACGCGGCAGTGCCGGGCGTTTGTGACCGTGACGGCCGTGCCCTCGCAGCATTCGAATGTCAGCCCGCGGATCGTCACGTGCTCCGTGTCGGGGCCGAGGCTCATGATCGTGGCGAGCGTCGGCACGGAGACGGGCCTGTCGGCGAGTGGTTCCGGCGGAAGAAAGAAGAGCGTGTGTGTCTCGCGGTCGTGATACCACTCGCCGGCCGCGTCGAGTTCCTCCCGCATGCCCTGCACGAAATAACGGTCGCCGGGACGGATGGCGTAGGAGCAGTCGGCCGTGAGCGTGAGCGTGCGAGACGCCGCGTCGATCCCGGCGAGGCGGACGATGTTGTTCCACCAGTTGTATCGCGGAAAAATGAAGACTTCCCCGTCGGTCGGCCGGGACCACGTTCGCGTGTCGTCAGCCCTCTGCACGAGCGTCCGCTTGCTCTCCCCCTCGATGTCGGGATACATCGGCAGGACCTTTCCATCGACGTAGGCCCAGCCGCCGCCGTAGGGATTGCCAGGGTCGAAGTTGGGCCAGCGGGCAAGGTGCTGCCGCTTGCCTGCGAAGATGAGTTGCGAAAACTGTGCCTTGTCGAGGCCTTGTGCGGCGAGGTCGGCCTTGAGGAGCCTGCCGCGGGTGCGAGTGTCGTCGGCGACCGGCTGCCAGTCACGGATCGCGGCGCCGCCGACCAACAACGGTTTCTCATCGCCGTAAGCCCGCCAAACGACCGGCGCCTCCGCCGTGCCTGAGTCTTCCTTGGAGAGCGTGAACGTCTTCGCGAGGGAATAGTGGCCACCGTGGATGAAGACGGTGACCGGCTCCGCGAGGCCGGCCTTGCGGCGTTCGCGGATCGCATCGCGGGCCCGCTCGAGCGTGGCGAACGGACCGTCGGTGCGGTCGGCGTTTGGCTCGGGGAGCGAGCCCGGCCAGGCATCGTTGCCGCGGGGCGAGACATGCCACTCAGCGGCGAAAGACGCTGTGCTGAGGAGTGCTGCAACGATGGCGGCGACGATCAAAGACCGTAGAGGCATGCGAGGCTCGTTCGAGGTGAGGGGAAAAGAGGATTACGCGGCCGTTCGTGTTTGGCAGGTGGCCGCGGGTCGAACGGAAAAGAGCTGCGACCCCTTTTAGTCCCCCTTCTAGTCCCCTGCCCCCGTGGCGGCAAGTTTTTAACTTGTCCGTGTCCCCGACATCGATTCCACAAGTTAAAAACTCGTGGCCACGGGGCCAACTTCTTCGGTCTCGGGCAGAAAAGAGCTGCGAACCCGTTTAGCGGTCCAGTCGGAAGACGAATTCGTTGGGGCCCTTTTCCGTCACTTCCGCCTCGAGCCCTGACTTGCTGTAGACGCGATACTTCTCAGGCAGAACATTTTTCACCACCTTTGGCTGGTCTTCCGGGCTCAGGCCCTTAACCGGTTTCGTGACCACTTCCGCATTTTTCTCGATTCCTACAAGGTGCTTTCCCGGGATCGCGCCGTCTTTGGGACGGAAGGTGGTGAGCCGGAACTTTCCCGCCGCATTGGTCTGGCCGAGGGCCGCATATTCCTTCTTGCCGTCCGCGCTGAGGGTCACGAACACGACCGTGGCATCTTCGACCGGCTTGCCTTCGAATTCGACGATGCCACCGGCCGGCACCCGTCGCGGCCACTGTTTGCTCCACTCGTCCTCGCGATACCGAGAACAGCCCCCTGCCATCGTCAGGAATGCCAGAATGAGGATCACGAGCACTCGCACAGCCGGCGGCAAGGCCGAGCCGCCGGGCAAAGGCGCCGCTGTCTTGAGCACATGGTTGATCATGACGTTTTCCAGTGGCTGCATGCGGTGCTTCGCCGCACGATCGAGCCTCGAGTGGCTCACGGCAGACGAACCGACTCGCCGCCGGTCATGGTGCCAAGCTGCCCCCAGACGCCGTAGGGGCTGGGCGACGTCGGTCTCGCGGGCCAGGAGGCTGCCGGGTTGCCGGCGTCGATATTCTCGCTGATGAACGTCACCGAGCCGTCGGCGAAGGCAGCCACCACGCCACCGCCGTGCCGGCTGCGAGGTGGCTGGGTGCCCGTGAACGTGTAGGCGTTGCACGCGCCGTAGTTCGGCTGCAGGATCGTGTTGAAGCCGGTGAACCCGAATCGGCCAGCAGCCCATTTGCTGCCCATGGAGCGATCCCGACTAATGATCGCGCCCGCGGCGCTGCCGCTCCAGCCGCCGACGCCCAGGTAGTTCGACTTACATCCGGCGGGGTTATTGGTACTCCAATTCGTGTTGGAATCCGCACCGTTGGTGGCCGTGTTGCGGGTGCCGCTGGGCCGCGTGCATTCCGATATGGCGATCGTACTGGAGAGGCCGTCGGTGATCTTGCTAATCCTCGTGGCGCTGTTGAGGCCGAAGAGCCCGCGTTGCCCTATTGGCTTGAGGGCGTTGCCGCTGTTGCTGTTCACCGCCGTTAGGCTGACCGTCGCGTCGTCCGCTAAACCGTCGCATTTGTCACCGTAGGAGAAGACATAGTTCGATTGACCGTACACGGAGATGTCATTTGTGGGCGGATCCGACGGGCAGAGGATCTGCTGGATTTTTCTGACGTAGGGGCTGGTCGCGGAGCCGTCGTTCAGATTGACCGGGGCGAGGCCGATCTTGTCGTAGGTAGACGCCTCCTCAAGATAGGGCAGGAGCGGCACATAGGTGCTGAGTCCTCCCGCCCCCGGGTAGGCGACGCCATCGACGGTGTCGCCATAGGCAGGACGCGAGTCGGTGGCAGGGGAGCCGGGGGTGTAGGTGTTGGAACTGATCGGACCACCCCGACCGTAGGGAAAGACTTTCTTGGCCGACTCGTGATTGAGGACCGCCAGTGCCAACTGCTTGATGTTGTTTTGGCAGGTGATCCGCCGGGCCGATTCGCGAGCCGACTGCACGGCCGGCAGGAGCAGGCCGACGAGCGTGCCGATGATGGCGATGACGACCAGGAGTTCCACAAGCGTGAAGGCCCGGCGTTTCGTCGGCTTGAGATCGTGAGAGTGCATGCTTCCCTCGCTCCCTTTTTGCGGAGATAGATGACTGTTTCCATCGCGGCCGGCTTTGGAAAACAGCGCCATCCGCCCCCGTTAGTGAAAGAATAGACCCCGCCCCCTCGCCCCACCATTGGCCAGGTGGCCAATGCTGCTTCGGGGCCGCTGGGGACTTGCGCCCGCGGCCTGTGCGGCAATGGGCTGGTGCAACGCTCAGCCAGATGAGTCCTTGACGGTGCTTTCCTTGACGGTGCAACGGCACTGCATCATGATGCTACGATGAGGACAACAGTTGACATCAATGATGCCTTACTGAGGGAATTGCGGGCGAGGGCGTCGCGAACGGGGCGGCCGTTTCGCGCCGTGCTGGAGGAGACGCTCCAACGCGGGCTGGCGGCAGTTCGAGGCCACCGCCGCGGCGTGCGCATCAAGCCATTAAGGCTCGGAATGAGAGCCGCGGTGCTCGGCATGAGCCTCAACCAAGTCTACGACCAACTCGAGGTCGAGTCGGACCGAGACGCCTCGTGATCGTTGTCGACACAAACCTTCTCGTGTTCGCCTACGACGCCCTGGCTCCGCGGCATGTGGCGGCGAGGCAGTGGTGGGAGTCAACGCTGTCGGGCGACGAACCGGTCGGGATACCGTGGGTGGTCGTGTTGGCTTTTACGCGGCTCCTCACGCATCCCACGATCTGTGAAAGGCCAGTGACAGCCGCCGAAGCCCGTGCCATTGTCGAGACTTGGTTCGCCCAGTCTCACGTTCGTCTTCTTTCGCCCACCACCGATACGCTGCGAATCTTCTTCTCGCTCATGGAGTCGGCAGGCACGGGTGGCAACCTGGCCACCGATGCCCTGATTGCCGCTCATGCCGTTGAGCAGGCTGCCACGGTGCACAGCGACGATCGCGACTTTGGGCGGTTTGCCGGGCTGCGCTGGCATAACCCTCTCGGGTGACACTCGGGTGATAAATTCTGGCCAACCGCCGCTATAGCTCACCCGGCGATCTCATCCATTTCGGCGAGAATCTCGGCGAGCAGATTGCCGAGCCCAAGGAGCCCTGCGAGACGGCCAAGTTCGGCACGCTCTGAGGAGGGCATGTGCCGCACGATCTGGCGAAGATCGCGACGGCTCTTATGGCTCCCCTTCGCTGCCCATGCCAGCTTCGACGCCGCCGCATCAGGCCTCGATACCACCGGGATCTGCATTCCCTCGAAGATCTCGAGCAAGGCCGAGCGGTCCAACTCGCCGGGAATCATCTCGCGGGGGTAGATGTCGATCTTCAGCGCTTCGGCCAGGTCAAAGAGCTGAAACATCGACCTGTCCTCGACGGCGCGACGGATGGCATCGGCATCGAGCATGAAGCCAGCCTGCGTGGCAGCGGCCATAAATGCGTCGAGTGTGCGGGCAAGCGCCGGATTGTCCACCACAATGTCGATGTCTTGCGTCATCCGCGGCTCACCGTAGGCCACGCTCGTGATACCGCCGGTGAGGTGAAACCGCACCTTGTGATTGGTCAGGATGACGAGCAGCCGTGACAGCGTGTCGCGGAATATCTCAGCCGGATACATGATCGAGCATCCGCTGAATCAGCATTCGCGAGGTCGCGTTGGAGCCGTAGAGCCGCATCGCCGTCTCCCACTTCAGCCGCTCCGCGGGCAGGGGCCCGCTGCGGGCGAGGATCTCCCTGCCGATCACGCCTCGTGCCCAGACAAACATGGCAGCAGCCCGGGCCACGCGCGCGTGCGGGGGCAGGGCATCCTGCGCTTCGCGGAACCGGGCCTCGGCTTGGGTTCGAGCCATTTCCATGTGCCCATCTTACGCAAACTCGCTCGGAGGCGAAAACCGTGACCATCTGTGGCTTGCGAACCGTCTTTTTTGCGGGCATGAATCGGGGTTCTGGCTGGGGCGGCTTTCGATCGGGTCGAAACCGGCTCCCGCGATATCCAGCGACCGCAAGCGATCACAACAACCGATCACACGAGGCGGGCTCGCCGGAACAACTGCCACCCTCCGCAGGCCAGCCCGGCGAGCATCATGGTAGACGTCGATGGCTCGGGCACGGCATCCCGTCGCTTACGTCCCCATAAAAGCCCCCGGCGTAAGCCGGGGGATCGGAAGCAAGGCATCCCGTCGCTCACGCTCAGGGCTTGTATGAAGCCAAGAGGCGCGGCATCCCGTCGCTTA
>JBIIFB010000207.1:0-5793 GCA_044237545.1 Pirellulales bacterium | reverse complement strand
GCGAGGACCCGTCGATCGTGATCAACACCATGCCTTCGGAAATGACCGACTATGGTGCGGATGGTTTCGCCTCCGGCGAATACGCCCCCGAGGGCTACGGCCAGGAAATGCAGTCGGCCGATGGCCAGATGTGGATGGGAGAATACCCGGCCGAACTGCATGTGGAATCGTTCTACGACGATCCGTTCGCCTGCGAGGAGTCGGATGGATTCATGACGTGCTGGCCGCACGACGGCCGGGTCTGCGCCTGGCTGCGGCAGTTCGGCAAGCCCTACTACGGCTGGAGATGGTACCGCGACTTCACAGCGGGTGCCGGCATCACGGCGTTCCAGAACCAGTCCAACTTCGGACTGCTCGGCAACTACGGCACGAACGAATATATCAACTGGGCCATGCCGTTCTGGAATGCGGTCGGCCTCGGCTGGCAGATCGGTGCGCGAGCCGTTCAGACCAACTTCGAACAGCCGGTAATTAGCGATGGCTCCGGTTCGTTCAGTGGCAACTCCCGACAGCAGGTGTTTGTGACCACCGGTTTTTTCACGCGGGCCTTCGAGGGCCGCGGACTGCAGGGTGGAGCCGTTTACGACTATCTCGGCGACAGCTACTTCGAGAACATCGACGTCGCCCAGATTCGCGGCGAGCTGAGCTATGTCTGGGGCTACCACGAACTCGGATTCTGGGGCGCATTCAATGCCCGGGAACAGATCGGCGGGTTCTCCCCCTCCGTCCGGTCGACCGGCGTGGCCAGCACGGTCGATCTCTATACCGCCTTCTACAGGCTCCATTTCGGCGACGCCAACGAGGCTCGGATCTGGGGCGGTGCCTCGGGGAACGGCCAGGGTGTCGTGGGCTCGACGATCCGTGCCCCGATGTCGCGATCGCTTGCCATGGAGGGAAACTTCACCTATCTGCTTCCTGACAAGTCGCAGACGGTCGAGCTGAGCCCCATCTCGAGCGTGACCTTCGCCCCCTCGGCCTGGAACCTGTCGGTGAATCTGGTCTGGTACCCCGCCGGACGCGCCCGACGGAGCCTGGCGAGCCCCTACCGGCCTCTCTTCGACGTGGCTGACAACGGCAGCATGATCCGTGCGTTGGCCCGCACGCCGACGCCCTGACGACCCCCGGGTGGGCGATCCTGTCTACCACCGGCTGCCACGCGGGCGGGATTTGTAGTATCTTGCCCGAGTCGGCGGGCCGGTTCGCCTCCACGCTTTCTGAGCATGGGTGGTCTGACGAATCCCCCCCAGTCGAAACCAGCTTGACACGCCGACAATACCAGACTCACCAGACCCGCCTTCTTTGGAATTTATGATGTCGGACCACGACCAGATGCCAGACCAGCAGCCGACCCCGAAACCCGTCCAGAAGCCCGATCCCTGGGCGAGTCTGGCCGATTCGCTCGGAGCCAAGCCAGTTGCCAAACCCGCGGCCCCACCGGCAGCGGCGCCAGTTCCCAAGCCAGCGCCTCAGTCGGCTCCCCAGGCAGCGGCTTCGGTGCCGCCGGCTGCGGTCCGTCCGCCGCAGAAACCGCGTGAGGAGCGTCCCCCAACTGCCGGCCGTTCCGACTGGGGTAACGTGGCCTCCACGCTCGGGCTGTCGCCTGCCGTCGAACCGACAACACCTGCCTCGAGCGACCGATCGCAGCCGCCGCGAACGCCGGTGCCCTCCGCACCGATCGCTCGGGATGCCGGGGAGCCCCCGGCTCGTCGCAGTGACCTTGAACAAGATGAATTTTCTTTCGGCAGCCGTCGGCCGCCGGCCGCTTCGAGCCAGCAGCCGAGCCGCGACCGGGATCACAATGATTCCGACCGCCGCCGCGAACCGCCACGGCCGCCACGGACACAAGAGCCGCCGAGGACGCAAGGAACGCCACGGCCAGAAACGCCACAGGCCGGCCGGCCAGATACGTCCGGACGAACCCGATTCGCTGAGGAACGCCCCCTCTCAGACACTGGATTGCCCTCTGACGGTGGCCCAACCGATTCGGCTGCGGCACCTCGGGCTCCCAGCGATGACGAGCAGGGCGAAGGCCGAGGACGGCGTCGCCGGGGGAGACGCGGTGGCCGGGGACGCAGTGGCGGCGGACGCCGTGATGATGTCCGCGATCGCCCTCTGCCGGCCCGTTTGGATGACGAGCCAGCAGCGGATCGCTGGCCTTCAGCAGCCGATCACGACGGCTTCGATGACCGGCTCGACGGCGAGCCAGGCGGCCCTTCAGACAAGCCCCGCGAAGCAGTCGACGGCGATGTCGATGGACAGACTCGGGGGCCTGACGGAGATGGCGGCACCGACTCGGAAGCCGCTCCCCGTCGTCGGCGACGCCGGGGGCGTCGTGGTGGCCGCCGTCGAGGCCGTGGCGAGCGCGAGGGTGATCTCGACCCGCGGCCGCGTGCAGACACCGAGGGGGGCGAGCAGCCGCTTGACCGCTCCGAAGGCGGTGCTGGATCAGGTGGCGTGCGCAACGCCGATGCCGAGCGGGAACTCGACGATGAGCCGCTGCCGGCCGGCTACCGTGCACGTCCTCCAGCCCGGTCCGCGGATTCGTCCCGCCGCGAGCGGAGCAGACCGGCCGCTGACGCCGCTCCAACAGGCACTGGCGAGTCTGCAGAAGCCGCAAAGAATGGTGATCGGGATGGGGGCGAAACTGGTGGTCGCCGCCGACGACGACGCAGGCGGGGAGAAGGACGGACGGGCGAGGGCCGCGGCACGGCAGGTCCGGCTGATTCCAGCCGTGCCGGTTCGGTTGCCCCACGACGCTCGGCCGATGGCAGCGGGCAGCGGCGTGGCCGACGCAGCCGCAGGAGCGATACGGACGACCGCCGCTCGACTTCGGCTTCGGCTTCAACATTCGACCGCGGCCGGAGGGATGAATTCGCCCCGGTGGCAGGAGGACGCGAGGAAGACGACGAGGGCCTCGAGTTTCTCGGCATTGAGGATGCCGGCCGGGATGGCCATGTTCGAGACGAGCGGCATCCCGCCGAGAGTGATGACGACAGCATCATCGAGAGCGGACTCAACGAGGTGCTTGACGTACCGAGTTGGGTCGAAGCGATCGGCATCGTGATCGCTGGCAACCTCGACGCCCGGAGCCGATCGCCCCGAGGCGGCGACGGAGACCGCGGCCGTGGAGAGCCTCGGGGCGACTCACCGCCCCGGACTGGTTCCTCGGAACGGCAGCGAGACTCCCGGCGCAATGGCCGTTCGGGGGATCAACGGTAAAGATCCGGGTCTCAAGATTTGGGCTGACGTTCTGGCTTTCTGCTGTGGCTCGCATGCCCGAGCGATCGTTCTTACTTGAGCGAAATCGTCCGGGCGAGCGGCCGCAGAATCTGGTCGACCACACACGTATCCACCACTTCGCGGGCGAGCGTGGCGAGCCGATCCATCGCCTCCACATACGTCGAGCCTGGCTCGAGACTGCCATACTGCCGAGCCGTCACGTAGACACTGAGTTGTTCCTCGGCAAAGTCGCCGGTGCGAACCTGAAACGCATTGGTTCTGCTTTCGGTGCTGACGCGAACCTGCACCCGACAGTCTTCGTCGAGTGAAATCGTCAGGGATGGCTCGTAGTTGATGACCCGGCCACCCGGCAGTTCCGCGGTTCGGTCAAACGCCAACCCCACGCCGAGCGCCTCCGCCAGGAGTGCGTTGTGGTTTCCCCGAAAGGCGAAGTCAAACCCAAACAGCAGGTCGAGCGCCTCGCAATCCAGTGGACTGATCGAGAGAAATGCCGGGGCCAGGTCGAGCACCAAGCGGTGCTGGTCGAGCACGGCGTCGAGCGTCGGCGGATTGACCTGCCCCGAACAGAGCCGCTTCGTTTCGACCGCCGCCCAACGGTACCGGCCCTGATCCTTGTCTTCCTCGAGCACGAAATCCCGCTTGTCGCGGCAATAAAACTTCCGCATCGACGGATACCGCTTCTGCACTCGCTCGAAGAAGTGCAGAATCGTCTCCCGCTGGCCCGGGAGTTCCATCTCCGTGGCCAGATTCATGTTGACGTAGAAATCGTCGGCCAGCGACGCATACTGCGTCATACGAGGGGACTCCGGTAAGGGCGGCGGTGCATCATCGCAGTATATGGATGCCGTTCACGAGGTGTCAAAAAGACGGCTGATCGGGGCTGCATTCCAGAGGCCCCGGCTGGATTCATCCCTCGCAGAACGTCATACTTTCTGGCGTGTCGATCCGGGCCGAACACGCTCCAGTCCATGCCCGCCGAAAGCTGGTCGTCATGCCAACCCACCAGTCCGCCTCGCCGATCCCAGACGATCGCATGTCGATCGAAAAGCGTGGCGACGGCACGATCGTTGTCCGAGTACGGTCGGACGGTCCCGAAGAATCCCGGTTGCCTGATGCCGTATTTTCGTTCCGGAGTGGTGATCCGCAATACGCGTATTGGCTGAGCCGACTCTCGGCCTCGGCGCCAGGCAGTTGATCCACATCGGATCACTGCTCGGTCAGATGCGGCGGTCAGTCATCGGCACGCGAACTCGCGATCAACGAGATGAATTCACGATTGCTCTTGAACTTCGCCAACTGCTTGGTGAGCTGCTCCATCGCATCACAGTGATGCATCGAGGAAAGGGTCCGACGCAGCATGCCGACAGCGTGCAGTGTGTTGGCATCGAGCAGTTTTTCTTCGCGCCTCGTCCCGGACTGCGAGATGTCGATAGAGGGCCAGACCCGCCTGTCCGCGAGCTTGCGGTCGAGCACAAGCTCCATGTTTCCCGTGCCCTTGAACTCCTGGAAGATCAACTCGTCCATCCGGCTGCCAGTGTCGATCAGGGCCGTCGCTACGATCGTCAGCGAGCCCCCCTCTTCGAACACGCGGGCCGTGGCAAAGAGTTTTTTAGGGATGTCGAGCGCCTTGATGTCGACGCCACCAGACATCGTTCGACCGGTATTGCCGACCCACTTGTTGAAGGCCCGTGCCATGCGGGTGATCGAGTCCATCAGCAGAAACACGTCCTTGCCCGCCTCGGCCATCCGCTTGCAGCGTTCGATGACCAGTTGCGACAGACGCACATGGCTTTCCACGTCGCAGTCGAGACTGCTCGCCATCACTTCCCCCTTGACGGTCCGGCGCATGTCCGTGACCTCCTCGGGCCGCTCGTCGATGAGCAGCATCACGAGATTCAGCTCGGGATGATTGGTCGAGATGGCTGTTGATATCTGCTGTAAGAGCACGGTCTTCCCCGTCCGCGGAGGAGCCACGATCAATGCCCGCTGCCCCTTCCCCAACGGCGTGAGCAGATCCATGACGCGGGTCGATATCGGCTGTTGGCCGGTCTCCAGGCAGAGCCATGTCTCGGGATTGATAGGCGTGAGCTGGTCGAATACTTTGACGTTTGAATAGAGATCGGGCGCCAAGCCCTCGACCTCCTGAATCTCCCGAACCCGCGGCCCCTGCTGCCTTCTTCCAGGCTGCACAAGCGCCTTGATCGAGACGCCCTCGCGGAGCCGATACCGCTCGATCATCGTGGCCGGTACGAACGGGTCGGTGCGTTCCCGCGTGTAGTTGGTCTCGGGGCTGCGCAGAAATCCGTAGCCGTTGGGATGCATCTCAAGGATGCCTTTGCCCGGTTCGAGCGGAATCGGCTCACCGTTTTCGGCGACCTCCGGCTCGAGTTCTGGCGGCCGCATGCCCTCCCCCTCCATGTCGACAGCTCCGGCACCGGCAGGCACCGGACCGCCGCCGCCGCCGCCACCGCTACCTCGACGAAAACGCCGCCGCCGGCCGCCGTAGCCACCGCCACCGCCGCCGCCACCACCACCGTAGGGTTGTCCCTGGCC
>JBIIFB010000059.1:0-18888 GCA_044237545.1 Pirellulales bacterium | reverse complement strand
GTACTCAACATCCTCTGGTTCTCCATCGCCTGTCCTCCTGGCCCTCTACTCTAATAGGGGAAAGGCAGGTGTCTCACCTATCATTGGCACAGAGGGTGGTGTCGGAAGGCGGGGGGTCGCTTTTACACTCGCCTTCTCTGCATACATTCCCACGATCTGCTGCACCCGCCTGGTGCTGTATTTCGTGTTTCGCTTGTTCTGCGAAATGGATTTGTGCCAGTTCAGCGGGAAGCAGAACGCCCCTCACTCCCCGGCGAGTCATACCAATGTCGGGTGAGGGGTGATGATGACCAACTACATCGATTAGCGAGATCTCTCGTACCGAACTCTGAGCCATTCCAGGGACCAGCGGCTCTGTCTCTCGGTTACGTCGGAGGGCGCACGGGCCTCTGCACCTGAGCACTTCGCGACGGCAATATTGGAGCGACGGTTACCGGAAGGATGTGGTCGCCCGAAACCGGCCGCCGATGGGGGAGTTCGCCAAGAAACTCGCCAAGCAGGATCGCCAGGCGGACTGAGCCTGATTTTCCCGGTGAACTGCGGGAGGCTTTTGCCCGCGAATCCGCGTCGCCAGATTCGGCACTTGCTCGGGATCGAGTGTGAGCCGACCCGCCCTCATACCGGTACGGATTTGAGAAATTTTGAGAATTCCTGGTCGGGCGACGAAACTAGTCCATCACCTCAAATGCGAAAAGCACTGGTTTCCCAGTGCTTTTCGAGTACGCCCGGAGAGGCTCGAACTCCCAACCCTCGGTTCCGAAGACCGATGCTCTATCCAATTGAGCTACGGGCGCGCGGAGGCGAGTATAGCAGGACGAGAGGCTTTAAAGCTCGACGCCAAGGGGCTGGCCGGCCGTCAGAATCCCCCCCGTTGCCCGGGTGGAAATGCGGGCGTTTCCCCGGAATGTTGGGGCGAAGGAAATCCGTCCGTGCTTTGCCGCGGTTTATGTGGCAAGCTTACGGGACGGCTGGAAAAGGCTCACTGACGGACGTCCCTTCCCCCATGGCAAACATCACGCTCCGCGTCCTGCACGGCGCCGACCGCGGCCGCATCTTCAACCATATCCCCACGCCCGTGACGATCGGTCGTGAGGAGGGGAATACGATCCAGCTCAACGACGAGCGAATCAGCCGCTATCACCTCAAGCTTCAGGACGACAAGGACAAGATCGTTCTCACCGACCTCGAGAGCACCAACGGCACCAAGGTCAACGGCGAAGACATCCAGATGCGGATCGTCCGAGACGGTGACATGATCTCCGTGGGGCGGTCGCTGCTGCTCGTCGGATCGCACAGCGACATCGATCGCCGGATCGCCGAGATCGCGGCCAAACTGCCCGCGGCGAAGGATGGTCAGGCGAAGCAGATGCGCGAACGGCTCGAACGGATCGCGACGCACAAGTCGGACGTGATCGAGGATCTCGCCGAAGTCCGCTCACCGCTGCTGCCCGGTGGCCCACCACCGCTCCCCGAGCGTCTCGGCCCCGCACAGACCGCCGAACTGGCCGAACTCCTCGACTACGTTCAGGGCGTGCTGCGGGAAGCCACCGAGGGAGCAGTCATGCGGCCCGGCAACGAGACCGTCGAACTCGACTTTGCCCACTGGCAGGTAATGCTCGAACTCCAGGCTCGGCTGGCCGAACTGCTCCGCAACATCGCCGAGCCATCCTGACGAAAAGTCGGGCCCATCCGGTACACTGCCCGCACCCCCCGGAGCGAGCACGCGGATGAGCACGCAGTCTTTCGTCCATCTCCACTGCCACAGCCACTACAGCCTGCTCGACGGAGCCAGCCCCATCGATCGGCTCGTCGACCGGGCCGTTGCACTCGGGATGAACTCGCTGGCGATCACCGACCATGGCAATCTCCATGGCGCCCTTGAATTTTATCAGGCCGCCAAGGCCGCCAAGATCAACCCGATCATCGGTTATGAGGCCTATATCGCGCCCGGCAGTCGGTTCCAGAAGGACGCCGGCAGCCAGAAAGACGCCAGCTACCATCTCACGCTCCTGGCCCGCGACCGGAAGGGGTTTGACAACCTCCTCCAACTGGCCACCAAGGCCTACCTCGAGGGCTTTTATTTCAAGCCGCGGATCGATCGCGAGCTTCTCGAGCAATACGGCGAGGGCATCATCTGCCTCTCCGGCTGCCTGTCGAGCGAGTTCAGTCGGGCCTTGATCGGTAGCTCCCGCGAACAGCGGGAGTCGCTCACCCAGGCCCGGGAGGTGGCGGGGTGGTTTCAGAAGAAGTTCGGCGACCGGTATTTCATCGAGATCCAGGACAACGGCCTGGAGGTGCAGAGGCAGGTGACCGACGTGGCGCTTGAGCTTTCCCACGAGCTCGGTATCCCGCCGGTCGCCACCTGCGACTGCCACTACGTCAACCGCGAAGACGCCGAGGCGCAGGACATCCTCCTCTGCGTGAATACCGGGCGGTTCCGCAGCGACACCTCCCGCATGCGGATGGACTCGAGCGAGTTCTATCTCAAGAGCCCGACCGAGATGCACGCGGCGTTCACCGATCTCGACCGCGACTTCGTGGCGGCGGCGGCGAATCGCAGTCAGCAGATCGCCGACTCGGTGTCGATCGAGCTCGACCTCGGCAAACGACACTTTCCCGGCTTCGATGTTCCCGGTGGCCTCACCGCCTCGGAGGAACTGCGGCGGCTGTGCCTCGAAGGCCTCCGCGATCGTTATCAGAACGTGCCAAAACGCTGGTCGCAGTCGCCAGTGGATGGTGGCGGGCCCGCGCTGCACACGCAGGTGATGGACCGACTGGACCGGGAGCTTGGCGTGATCGACACGCTCGGCTTCGCCAGCTACTTCCTGATCGTCTGGGACTTCGTCCGCCATGCCCGCGAGCAGGACATTCCCGCGGCAGCGAGAGGCTCGGGCGTCGGGGCGCTCGTGGCCTACTCGCTCTACCTCTCGCACGTCTGTCCGCTCGAATACGACCTGCTCTTCGAACGCTTTCTCGACACCAACCGTCGGGAAGCGCCCGATATCGACATCGACTTCTGCAAGGAGCGTCGCAGCGAGGTCATCGACTACGTCAAGCAGAAATATGGCGAGGCCAACGTCGCCCAGATCGGTACGTTCGGCACGCTGGCAGCCCGGGCCGCGATCCGCGACGTGGGCCGCGCGTTGGGCCTGCCGATTTCACGCGTGGATCAGATCGTGGCCCTCGTGCCCGACCAGCTCAACATTTCGCTCGAGGAGGCGGCGGCACCGGGCTCCCAACTGGCAGCCGCCTGCGAGGCCGACGCCGATGTCCGCGAACTCGTCGATCTCGCGCGGCGGATCGAGGGCCTCGCCCGCAACGTGGGCACCCATGCCGCGGCCGTCGTGATCGCCGACCGGCCGCTCGTGGAATACGTGCCGCTGCAACGGGTGACCGGCAAGGAGGAAGTGATCACGCAGTGGGCCATGGGAGACGTCGAGCGGGCCGGGCTCATGAAGATGGACTTCCTGGGCCTGCGGTATCTCACGGTCGTCTCGAAGACGCTCGACATCATCACGGCGACTCGGGGATCCCGTCCCGATCCGCTTGCCTTTCCGCTCGACGACCAGCCGACATTCGACACGCTCTGCCGTGGCGAGACGAAGGGCATCTTCCAGCTGGAGAGCGGCGGCATCCGCGATCTGCTGCAGCGGATGAAGCCCGACCATTTCCTCGACATCGTCGCCGTCAACGCGCTCTACCGCCCCGGGCCGCTGGAGGGCGGCATGGTCGACGACTACGTCGCCGTCAAACATGGAAGAAAGCGGGCTGAGTATCTCCACCCCGTCATGAAGGACGTGCTGGAGGAGACGCACGGCGTCATGGTCTACCAGGAACAGGTGATGCGGATCCTGGAGCGGCTCGGAGGCATCGAGCTCTCCAGTGCGTATACCTGCATCAAGGCCATCAGCAAGAAGAAACTCGAGACGATCGCCGCCTTCCGCCAACAATTCGTGGATGGCGCGAAGGCGAAGGGGCTCTCCCAGCACGAGGCGGCAGAGCTCTTCGGGCTGATTGAGAAGTTTGCCGGCTACGGCTTCAACAAGAGCCACTCCACGGCCTACGCCCTGCTCGCCTGGCAGACCGCCTACCTGAAGACGCATTTTCCCGTGGAGTTCATGGCGGCGCTTCTTTCGGGCGACATCACCGGCCGCAACTTCAAGAAGAAGGACGCCCTGGTCGAACACATCGAAGACTGTCGCCGCATGGGCATCGACGTGATGCCGCCGGACGTCAACGCTTCGGGCGGCGACTTCACGGTGGCCGATGGCAGGATCCTGTTCGGACTGGCCGCCATCAAGGGCTGCGGCGGACAGGCGGCGGAGAACATCAACGCCGAACGCAAACGCAACGGCCGGTTTCGCGACCTCTACGACTTCTGCAGCCGACTCGATCCGTCGGTGGTCAATAAGACAGCCGTCGAGAGCCTCGCCAAGGCTGGCGCCCTCGACTCGCTCGGCGGCCATCGCGGCGCGATCATGGCGGGCATCGAACGGGCCCTGGCTGCCGGTGCCTCACGGCTGGCCGACCGCAGGAGCGGACAGAAAAACCTCTTTGACTCGGCCGACGACGCCCCTCAGGCAGCCGCACCACCGCCGCCTGCGGCCCTGCCGGACGTGCCCACGCTCTCGGATCTCGAGATGCGATCCGCCGAGAAGGAGGTGCTCGGCTACTACGTGCACAGCCACCCGCTGGCTGAATACAAGGACGTCCTGTCGGCGGTCTGCACCCACGGCACCGGTGATCTCGGCGATGCGAAGCCCAAGAGCGACGTGATCATCGGCGGCCTCGTGGGCGCGCTCAAGCTTTCGAATGTAAAGCAGGCCCGTCCGGGATCAACGCACACCCGTTACGGCATGTTCGACCTGGAAGACATGGACGGCCTTGTCCGCACCATCTGCTGGCCGGAAGACTACGCTCGGCTCGGCGAGTTTTTGCAACCCGACGCCGTGGTCGTGGTCTCGGGGTCGGTCGACCGCCGCGCAGGCAGCGAGGAGACCAACCTGATCGTCAACGATGTGGTGCCGATTGCCGAACTCTGGGGCAAGCAGGCCCGCAGCATGACCGTGAAGGTGGTCGAGACGCAGCATGGCACTGACACCCTCGATCGCCTGGCAGCGGTCATCCGACGGCATCCGGGCCAAGTGCCACTGCGGCTCGTGCTGGACTTGGCCGATGGCCGCCGTGTTTTGATGGAGGCCGACCGCGACAAGGTCGCCTGGACGCAGTCCCTGCACCGGGAGATCGTCGAACTGCTCGGGCCCGACTGCCTGCGAACGCCGATCACCCTGGCAACGAAAAAACGAGACGAGACGCCCCGACGCGGGCCGCCGGGACGTTCGCCTGCGGGAGTGGGGTAGGCTTTTCCGGCCGGGGAAGATGGGCCGCCGGGCAGGGCCGCGCCCAGCAGTTCAAAAAACTCCAATCCATCCACACACGCCGGTCGAAACACCTCTCAGAGACTGCCCCGATTCGCTCGACCTGTTTCCAAGGTGCATTCATGGCTCGACCCCTCCCTGGGCTCGCACACACCCTCACTCCGCGGGCCACGCGGCTGCTCCGACCGGCTGCCCGTGGCCTGTTCGCCGTGGCGACCGGTGTTTTGATGGCGATGCAGTGCGTGCCGCTGCATGCCCAAATGCAAGGTGGCGGCATGGGCGGTGGCCAACAGGGCGGCGGTGGCATGGGTGGCGGCGGCATGGGTGGTGGCGGTATGGGTGGCGGTGGCGGTGGCATGGGTGGCGGCGGCATGGGCGGCGGTATGACGGCCGCTGGCATCGTGATCGATGCCAATGGCGTGCTCCGAACCCAGGTAGTACCCCATGCGGGGCTCTCCGGCGAGCGGCTGAAGGCCGCGGTTGCCGCGTTACCGGCCGATCTCCAGAGCAAGTCGCCACTGCGGAAAGTGGCCCTGTCGCGACTCGAGGCGGAAGTGGCCAAAGCGGCCGCAACAGGCCGGGGCATTCCCGACGAACTCGAGAAACTCGCTGGCCTGACCCGCATTCAATATGTCTTCATCTACCCTGCCGACGACACGGGCGAGAACTCCGGCCCGGGCGAGGTGGTGATCGCCGGTCCGGCCGAGCCTTGGGCTGTAGATGCCACCGGCCGCGTCGTGGGCATCGCGTCGGGAACCCCGACGGTGTTGCTCGAGGATCTTGCCGCAGCGGTGCGGGCATTTCCGCCTGGCCAGCCGGCCGACCACAGCATCGGCTGCTCGATCGACCCGACGCAGGAAGGCCTCGCTGCCATGCAGACGTTTCTGCGGAAGCTCGGCCGCGTCAACCCGCGGGCCAGCACCAGCGACATCGTCAACGGCATGCGTGAGTCGCTCGGCCCCCAGAAGATCCGCGTTGACGGAGTCTCCCCGGCCAGCCATTTCGCCCAGGTGATGGTGGAGGCCGACTACCGGATGAAACTCATGGGGATCGGGCTCGAACGGCCACCGGTGAAAATGAACACCTGGATCGAACTGACCAGCGCTGGTGGAGTGGCGGCCAATGCCCTGCAACGGTGGTATTTCATGCCCGACTACCAGTGTGTTCGGGTCAGCGAGGACGACCTCGCCATCGAACTGGTCGGCCGCGGCGTCAAGCTCGTGGGGGCCGACGAGGCCGTGCTACCCGATGGACGCCGGATGACCGCCGACCGGGCCGATCGGGCCAGCAAGACCTTCACCGAGACCTTCACCAGAAAGTATGCCGAGATCGCCACCCGCAATCCGGTCTACGCCCAGCTTCGCACCCTGATCGATCTGGCGGTGGTGGCCGCCTATCTGCAGGAACACGATGCCTATGGGCGGACCAATTGGGCCGCTTCGGCGCTACGGGACGAGCAGATCTGCACGATCGAGCGTTTCCAGCCGCCATTGGTGGTGGAGCCCGCGATCAACGCGGTCTGGCGAGGCAACCGGCTCCTCACGCCCATCGGTGGCGGCGTTTCACTCCAGCCGCGGATCGCGCTCGATCCGCCAAACCTGCTGATGGACGAGCAGGGCACGGTGGCCAAGGCACGTGGCGACAGGCTCGCCGTACCGGCCGGCCGCTGGTGGTGGGACTGACGTTACGAACAAAACGACATCGTGTCGTTTTTTGGCAAAAGCAATTTGCTGGTGCCGCGCCGGTATCCTGCCGGCCTCATCCGTGAGGGGCTGCCCATGTCCCGAGAGCCGGCGTTGCTGACAAGCGCAGGCAGGATGCCGTAGCGCAGTCAGCATCGAGAAAGCGAAGGACAGGATGTCCGTAGCGAACGCCCGGCGACGGGGCATGGGCAGCCCCGACGCTGTCGCGTCCAACTCCCGCCGCTTATTCCTTGACGCGTTCGAGGTAGTCGGCGGTGCGGGTGTCGATCTTCACGAGATCGCCTTGCTCAATGAACGCTGGCACGATCACGTCGGCCCCCGTTTCCAATTTCACGGTCTTGGTGAGATTGGTCGCCGTGTTGCCGCGCATCGCCGGCTCGGCATATTCGACCTTCAGCACCATGTGGTTGGGCGGCTCCATCGAAATCGGATTCCCGTTGTAGAGCAGCATCGAACAGACGGTGCCCTCCTTGATCCACTTCCAGGAATCATCGACCTGGTCTTTCGTCAGCTCGTATTGTTCGTAGCTGGCGTTGTCCATGAAGACGAACATCTCTGCCTGTTTGTAGAGAAACTGGGCGTCGATGGTCGCGATGTCCGCCGCATCGAGTGAGTCGCCACTCTTGTAGGTGCGATCGAGGACGGTGCCACGAAGCAGATTCCGCAGTTTGCACTTGTAGAGTGCCTGCCCCTTGCCCGGCTTCACGAAGTTACACTCGATCATGATGTAAGGGTCGCCATCGATCTGGACCTTGAGACCCTTCTTGAATTCGCTCGTGTTGTAGCCTGCCACTGCTTCAATCTCTCCTGTGCGTTTCCATCCGGGGCCATTGGGCCGTATCGTAGTACGAAGGCCGGTCAGTCCGGCTCGTCGCCCGCGGACGGAGTTTCCATCCGGCCGGGCCGTCAAGCGTTGCCGCCGGCCCGCAACCTGTCAACCCGACACCACGGCCCACCCGCCGTACCCATGCCCTCCGTGCCATTCTCCGACACTGCGACCGAGCGGCGAGTTGCCGGAAGCCCCGAGCCGACCGGCCGGATTTGGCAGCGGGAATTGGCCGACGCCGTGCGGGAGCCGGAAGAACTCTGCCGACTGCTGTCGCTCGATCCCGCTCTCGCCACAGATGCCCGCCGGGCCGCCGGTGATTTTCCGCTGCTTGTACCTCGCGGTTTCATCGCACGGATGAAACCGGGTGACCCGCTCGATCCTCTCCTACTGCAGGTGCTGCCACGGCCGGCCGAACGCGAACAGGTTGCCGGCTTCTCTGCCGATCCGCTCGAGGAACAAACGGCGCTTGCGTCGCCGGGGCTTGTGCAGAAGTATGCCGGCCGGGCGTTGCTGCTGACGACCGGCGCCTGTGCCATCAACTGCCGCTACTGTTTTCGTCGTGAGTTTCCCTACGCCGAGAGCGGTGCGACGCAGGCGGGGCTCGAGGCGGCGCTTGAAGCACTGGCAGCCGATCCCACGATCCACGAGGCGATCCTCTCTGGCGGCGATCCGCTCCTGCTCGACGACGCCCGGCTCGCCCGGCTGGTCGCACGGCTGGAAGCGATGCCGCACATGCGACGGCTGCGGATCCATTCGCGACTGCCGATCGTGCTCCCGTCGAGAGTGACCGACGCATTGACGGCGACGCTCGCCCAGACCAGGCTGACCTGCGTCGTGGTCGTGCATGCCAACCATCCGAACGAACTCGACGCCACCGTGGCAGCCGCCATCACCCGGCTGGCGGACGCCCGGCCGCTGCTGCTCAACCAGTCGGTCCTTCTGGCGGGCGTGAACGACTCGGTGCAGGTGCTCACGCAGCTTTCCGAACGGCTCATCGATCTGGGAGTTGTTCCCTACTATCTTCACCTGCTTGACCGCGTGCAGGGCACGGCGGCGTATGAAGTCGACGAGCAGGCGGCACACGCCCTTCACGACTAGATGCGGGCGTCGCTTCCTGGCTACGCCGTGCCGCGGCTGGCACGGGAGATCCCAGGCGAATCGGCGAAGGTCTGGCTCGGATAGCGCGGTCTGCGGGATGGATTTCGCTTTTTTGACGTGCACAGCGTAAGCTTGTGAGCGTAAAACAAAGGAGAAATCGATGAAGATTCTGATTGGCGTGGATGGTTCGGCGTCGTCGCTCGACGCGGTGCGGATGGCCGCCCGACTGATCAATCCCGCCCGTGACGAGGTGGCGGTTTACTTCTCGCCGATGGAACTGGAAAAGCGACTGCTTGGCCGCTCCCGCAAGATCGTGGACGGAGCCGCGGCCGCGCTTTTCGAAGAGGCCTGTTCGCTGTTGCCCGGCGGATTTGCCAGGCCGCCGGAGATGATCGCCAGTTCGAAGTCAGCCGCGGTCGGCCTGCTCGAGACAGCAGCCGGCTGGCATGCCGATATGCTCGTCGTGGGCGCACGGGGCCACGGCTCGATTGAACAGTTTTTGCTCGGCAGCGTGTCGCGGGCGGTGGTCCATGGGGCGAATCTTCCGGTGCTGGTGGTCCGCGGGGCCCCTCCGGCCGAGGGCGGCCTCAAGACGCTCGTCTGCCATCATCCGGCAAGCGCCGGAGCCATCGCCGCCGTTATGAGCAGTCTGCACTGGCCCGCGACCTCTGCAGGGGCCGTGATCGGCGTCACCGAGTCGATGCTGGCTGGCCCCCTGCCCGCGTGGCTGGAAAAGACGGTGCGGGATCCCGATACCGCGGCGATTGCCAACGCCTGGCAGCATGAACACGACAGAGAAGTGGCTGCGATCGGCGGCTCACTGGCGACGTTTCAGGCGACGCTTCCCCCGGCCTTTCGCGGACAGCCCCCCATTCTGGTCGAGGGAAATCCCGGCGAACAGATTCTTGCCCGGGCGAAGCAGGAGGGCTTCGGCCTGATCGTCATCGGACGCACGCCGTCGGACATGCTCACCCGCTGGCTGCTGGGCAGCACATCGGAGGCCGTGCTCACCAACGCTGCCGCGAGCGTGCTGATCATTCCCGTGCAGAAGGCGGAGAAGGGGGTGTGACACACCGCGCCACGAAGGCGGCGTAGTCTTTTGGTGTATCGATGCCGCGGGCGGCGTGGTCAATGACGCCCGCCACGATCGGGATGCCGGCCTCGATCACCCGCAGTTGCTCAAGGCTTTCAACTGCCGCGAGCCTCGACTCGGGAAGAGAGTTCCAGGCTTCCAGCACGCTGCGACGGTAGGCATAGAGGCCGACGTGCTGCCAGTAGAGCGGTGGCGTTGCCGCCAGCAGCGTTTCCGACCAGTCTCTGGCCGCAGGCACAGGGGCACGGCTGAAATAGATCGCCCGCCACGCTCCGGGAAGCGGGCGGCCGACCGCCTCGCCCGGCTCAGGCCGCTGCCGCCATGGCGTGAGCACGGCCTTCACGGCGGCCGGGTCGTGGAGGTCGTCGACCCGTTTGAGCGGCGTGACAAGCGTGGCGACCCCCGCCTCGGGGCAACGCTCGAGGAGGTCGATGGCCGCGTCGATCGCGGTTGCGGCCAGCTCAGGCTCGTCCCCCTGCACGTTGACGATCACGGCCGCCTCCGGCAGGCGGGTCAGAGCCTCGACGATCCGTGCCGTGCCGCTGGGAGCCTCGGGGGACGTCATCACCGGCTCACCACCGAAGGCACGGACGGCTGCCGCGATCTCTTCGCTGTCAGTGACCACGACGACGTGGGCGGCCCGCACGGAGCCCCTGGCCGCCCTCCATGTGTGTTCGATGAGAGGCCGTCCCGTGTCGGCCAGAAGCATTTTGCGGGGGAGCCGCGTGCTGGAGAGCCGTGCCGGAATGACGATGATGGCGGGCGTTTGCCGGGGGGCCGGCGTCTGTGCGGCGGTCGTAGCGGTGTTCATACCACCAAGAATAGTCATGTGGCCGTCAGGAGTGCCACGTCGCTACATTGGGGCGCGTGCAGCCTTGAGAAGGAGGCAGCGGCGGCCGCCGTTCCTGTGCACGCCCCCGCCTCCTGCCCCCCTTCAATTCCAGGAACACCCCGCATGTGCGGCATCGTTGGCTACGTCGGCTTCCGTCGCGCCACGGACCTCATCATCGAGGGGCTCCGGCGGCTTGAATACCGCGGCTATGACTCGGCCGGCCTGGCCGTCCTCGATGACGCCGGCGGGATTCGCGTGATCAAGTCGGCCGGCCGGCTCGCCCGCCTCGAGGCGCTCCTGCGTCACAGTGTTCCCGACAGCTCGATCGGCATCGGCCACACGCGGTGGGCCACGCACGGGCCGCCGACGGATGGCAATGCGCATCCCCATCTGGGCGTCTGTGGCAGCGAGACGGCAACGGAGACTGCAACGGACACGGCCAGGGAGAAGACCGGGGGGCATTCGTCGGGCTCACCCGCAGTGGCTGTGGTGCACAACGGCGTCATCGAAAACTACCGGAGCCTCAAGACGCGACTTGAGGCGGAGGGCTACGTGTTTCGCTCGGAGACCGACTCCGAGGTGATCGCCCATCTGATCGACAGCTGCCTCACGCGGGCCAGTGCGGCCGGTCGGCGTGTGACGGACGAGCCGGCCGACCTGCCCGCAGTGCAGGCGGTTCGCGAGGCGATCGCACAGCTCCGCGGCACCTATGGCCTGCTCGTGCTCTTCCGCGATCAGCCCGACCTGCTGGTGGCGGCCCGGTTAGGCAGTCCGCTGGTGGTGGGTGTTGGGGACGGCGAGCACTTCATCGCCAGCGATGCCAATCCGCTCGCCGGCCATGCCGACAGGATCGTCTACCTCGCCGATCACGAGGTGGCAGTGATCACGTCCGACACGCTGCGGGTGCTCCACCGCGACACAGGCCGCGTCGAGCCCGCGGTGCGTCCGCTGGAGATTTCTGCAGAAGACGTAGGCATGGGCGGCTATGCCCATTTCATGCTCAAGGAGATCCACGAACAGCCCGAGACGATTCGGGCCGCCATGCGGGGCCGGCTTTCGCGGGACGATGCCACTGCCGTCTTCGGAGGTCTGAATCTGACGCCGCGGCAGTTGCAGCGGATCAACCGCATCGTGCTCACCGGCTGCGGCACCAGCTGGCATGCGGCCCTCGTCGGTGAATACCTGATCGAGGAGTTTGCCCGGCTGCCCGTGGAGGTGGAGTATGCCAGCGAGTTGCGGTATCGCAACCCGCCGCTCGACGAGGGCACGCTGCTGTTTGCGATCACCCAGTCAGGCGAGACGGCCGACACCTTGGCCGCCCTCCGCGAGATCAAGCGGAAGGGGCATCCGACGCTTGCCATCTGCAATGTTGTGGGGAGCACGATCGCCACCGAGGCCGATGGAGGCATCTACCTGCACGCAGGACCGGAAATCGGCGTGGCGAGCACAAAGGCTTTCACGAGCCAGTGCGTGGTGCTCTCGCTCCTGGCACTCTACTTCGGTCGGCTCCGGCACATGAGCTTCGAGCGCGGGCTCGAATTCCTCGAGGCATTGGAGCGGCTGCCCGATCTTGTGACCGAGGCTCTCGGGGCAGATCAGGCCATCCGGCGGATCGCGGAGCGGTATCAGGATGCCAACACGTTTCTCTACTTGGGCCGGCAATACAACTTTCCGGTCGCGTTGGAGGGAGCCCTCAAGCTCAAGGAGATCTCCTACATCCACGCGGAGGGCTATCCAGCGGCCGAGATGAAGCATGGACCGATTGCGTTGGTGGACGCGTCGACGCCGAGCGTGTTCCTGATTCCACAAGGGGCCGTCTACGACAAGGTGCTCCTCAACGTGGAGGAGATCAAGGCCCGCAAGGGGCCGGTGATCGCGATTTCGAGCCCGGGCGACGACCGGGTGCGGGAGTTGGCCGACGAAGTGATCGAGATCCCTCAAGTGCCGGAGTTTTTGCAGCCGATTCTGGCAGCGATACCGCTGCAACTTCTGGCCTACCACATCGCCGTTCTGCGGGGCTGCGACGTGGACAAGCCGAGGAATCTCGCCAAGAGCGTGACCGTGGAGTGATACGGCCTGCCGATGGACCGTCTTCGGACGGTTTACTCGCGGGCCGTCCCCATACAAGCCCCCGGCGTAAGCCGGGGGATCGGAAGCCACGGAATCCCGTCGCTCACGCTCAGGGCTTGTATGCGGCCGGGGGATCGGAAGCCACGCGTGGCGTTGCGTCGAACGTCCCGCTGACACAATCGCTCACGCTCCGGGCTTGTATGCGGCCGGGGGATCGCGATCCGCTCCCCCCATAAAAGCCCCCGGCGTAAGCCGGGGGATCGGAAGCCACGGAATCCCGTCGCTCACGCTCAGGGCTTGTATGACCGCTCCCATACAAGCCCCTGGCGTAAGCCGGGGGATCCCGGACCCAGCCGTCCCCGAGGCCGGCCGGGGTGTCTTGAAACGGTGACCGCGATTGGTAGCATCTGATATCCTGTCGTCATACCGGCAGCACTCGCCCGAGTGGCGGAATTGGCAGACGCGCAAGATTCAGGTTCTTGTCCAGGTAACTGGGTGGAGGTTCAAGTCCTCTCTCGGGCATTTTTGGGTCACGGTTTGCGTGGCTTTCAGCGTTGAAGGCGTCGCGCACAAGATCACGGTCAAAGTGGCGCCCGGTTGCTCCTGATTCAGGCTTCGGTAGGATTATCCCCGAGGCTGTAGCTCAGTCGGTAGAGCATCGGACTTTTAATCCGTTGGTCCTGGGTTCGAGTCCCAGCAGCCTCACTGGAAACTTTTCCTCTGCGGATGCCCAAGCCGTGACCGTGACCGGCATCTTCGCGGGTCACGGCAGTGTTCACACGGGCGGGACGGCCGGGTACTGCGCTGTCGGGGTGATGGTGCCCCGCACACCCAACCGATACGCCCGGGCCACCAGCGCGTTGTACTCGGCCTCAGGGATGACGTGCTGACGGGTCAGGATGGATCCCGAAGCTCCGTTCGGGCCGCCGACGATCGCCCAGCTGTAGTCAGGGGCATAGTCCAGGATCCAATAGTTGCCTGGCTCATCCCTGGTGGGATCGCCCAAGAAGGCTACGTGAAGGCGTGTGTTGGCGGCGTTGACCGGGACCGCTGACCCGGTGGTACTCCTTGCCGGGCCGCTTTGCCCGTAAGTGCCGTAAGTCTCCACCGTGATGGTGCCGTCGAGTTGGGGCGTGTAGTTCGCCGCGGTGTTGACCAGCCCGATCAAGGAGGGCTCCTTGATGCTGCCCTGTTCGTACCAGGTGCCTGCGTACTGATTGATATCCACCGGCCGCGGCGCGGGCAGCGTGGTGACCCCCGTCTCGCCCATCACGATCGGCTGGTTGGCAACGTAGGTGCCGTCGTTGGGATTACCGTAGATGCCGTAGAAGGGATCCGTCGGCCCCTTCCCATCGTACATGTCGTTGATCCAGCCGGTGGCGAACGTGACCACGGCGTCGAGAGCGGTGACGTCGTCAAACTGAACGCCGAAGAACTGGTTGGGGTACACGGCCACGAGCTGCTCCGTGGTGCGGCCCCAGTTGTTCGCGGCCTGCGGCGGCGAGGCGATCTGGTAGAGCGGAATGCCGGCAAATTCAAGCTTGGCGACCGATGGAGCGAACTGGTCCGGGCTGGCAACCCCGTCCACCATCACCACGCCCAGAAGGTTCTCGGCGGCGCCGTTGTCGACGGTGCGGCCTGCCACCTCGGCGGCGAACCCGCCGCCCAGACGCTCTCCGGCGAGCAGGATATTCTGGGGTAGCATCCCCTGATAGCCAGCGGCGTTCGCGCTGATGGCGAGCGCCCCGCGATCGCCGAACATCATGTCGGCGACCGCCTGCTGCATGCCGGCACTGCCGAGGAAGGCCCCGGGCTGGGTCGGGATCTCGAACGAACTGATCGCCGGAGTGACGACGATGCTGTTGGTCTGCCCCGCGATTTGAGCGGCCAGCGCCGCGAAGGCCGCCGCGTCGCCCAGGTCGCCGCGCTGGAGCCAGACGAGGCCGTTGGCCGAGACTTGGCCGTCGGCCTGGGTCGGGAAGTACCAGTCCGCCGACGTCACGAAGCCCCTGGGACCAAACGGGATGGCCAGCGACGAGCTGCCGGTCTTCACACCGGTCACGCCGTTACTGAGCGGCGGGGTGGAGGCCCCAGAGAGGCCGTTGACGCCGGTGCTGACCGCGGGCCCCGGCTCGAACCCGGTCAGCGCGCCGATGGCGGCCAGTTCCGCATCGAGCCTCCATTCTCCCGCCGACCACATGTTTGCGACCGGGCTGGGGAGCGGGATCGCCGCGGCGGGGCCCAGCAGGATCGGCTGATTCGCCGCAGCATAGAAGCCATACTGGGGCGCATCCGGCGTGGCGCCCACATACAGGTCGTTGATCCAGCCGGCGGTCAGCATGCGGGCGGCTGGCGGCACGATGTCGTCGTATCGGCTGGTGCTCACACTCTCGGTTGGGCGATACCCGCTGGTGCTCACCACGCCGCGAAACCGGCCAGGATTCGTCGCCACGAGCGCGTTGGTGGTGGCACCGTAGGCGTTCCAGAGCTGCGCGGGCGCCGCAACCTGATAGACAGGGACGTCATGTGAATCCAGTTCGGCCACCTGCACCGCGAAACTGCCGCTGCCGTCGAACGCGCCGGGCGAGACGCCGTCGTACATGATTACGCCAAGGAGGTTGGCAGATGCCGGATTCTGCGCCGCGTAGTCGGCCGCGACCGCTGTCACGAAGCCGCCGCCCGCGGAATGACCGGCGAGCACGAACTTCCCCGTGATTGCGCTGGCCTCCCCGACATAGCCAGCGGCCGCCGCGCTGCCGGCTAGAGCGGATCGGTCGCCTGTGAACAAAGACGCCACAGCCCGCCGGGCCGGGTCGCCAGCGAGCGACCAGTTCATACTGGTCGGCAGCGACGCCGCCACCACGATGCTGTTGGTCTGCCGGGCGAGATCGGCGGCCAGCGAGGCGACCGAGCCACCGGTGGTGCCGGAGGCATGCTGCAGCCAGATTACCCCCTGGGCGCTGGTCGTGCCGTCGACCTGCGTCGGGAAGTACCAATCGGCAGGCGCTTGTACGCCGCCGCCAAAGGGAATCGCGAGCGTGGAACTGCCCGCCTTCACGCCGCTGACGCCGTCCGACGTGCCAGGCAGGCTCGGAGACTGGCTCACGAGGATTGTCGCAGCGGCCGGAACCGAGGGTGCGTTGGCCGCGGTTATCCCCACGGACTGCGGTTGGGCCATCGCCGGCACGAACCCTGTCGCACCCTGCCCACGCAGCGACATCGTGAATGCGCCGCCCGCGAACGCCCCCGCGATCCGGCTCACGTTGCCCTGGGCATTCACCCACACGTCCACCGGCACAGGACTCCCGTCGCGGCCGATGCTCGGGGCTCCCTGCAGGTCGGCCAGCGGGATCATGCCCGCGAACGTAGAAAGCCCGACGACGGCGCGATAATGCCGCCCATACGAGTCGTTGCCAACATACTGAACGCTCTTCGCGAACTCGATCCCGGCAAGCGTGTTCAACGGCGTCAGCGACGTGGCGAGGCGGTTTTGACCGAGCATCATCCGCTGCATCCCCGCCGGGTTCATCGCCCCCGGCGACAACTCCAGGAATCCGACGGAGGCATCGATGTCGAGTGCCGCGGTGCGGGTGTCGAGCCACCCGGTCGAACGGGCCGACACCACGAATGCCTCGGCCCCGACGTCGAAGGAATAGCTCCGTGCCTTCTGCGCTCGATAGGCGGCCCTTCCCACGTCGTTCAGTCGAAGCAGCAGCCCCGTGCCGTTTTGGATGAGCAGGTTGCCCGAGAGGCTGCTCGCCAGGTAGTTCTCGACCTGCCCGAGCGCGTTGTCGCCAAGCTCGCTCCCCACCACGGTCGAACCTGTGCACGGCCCCGTCGCCGCGACACCGAAGCCGCCGTTGGAGACGATCGTGTTGCCGGCGCCCGCAATCCGACCGCCGATCATGAGTCCCCGCGCATTCCGGAGCGACACGCCATTGCCGACGTTGCCGCTGAAAGAGCTGCCGGAGACGACGCTGTCCCGATAGCCGCCGGGTCCGACCAGCAGCCCCACGCCATTGCCCATGCTCGTCACGCCCCTGATCCGGGATCCAGTCGATCCGCCGGCGAAGCGGATGCCGGCACCCCCGAATCCGCTGATGGTGCGGGCGTCGGCAAGGGGAGAGAAGACGACGTTGTGGACGTTCGCCCCAATCACGAAACCGCTCGTGCCGGCGACGGTGCCCGATCCGTCCAGCACGAGCCCTCCGCCGACGAACGCGCGGTTGGCTTTTGCCAACGTGATGCCCTGCAGGGGCAGCAAACTGCCGACGTCACCCGTCATCGTGATCGCCCGTCCGGCGGAGAGCCCCAGCCTGCCGAACCCGTCAATCGTGGACGAGAAGGAGATGTCGCCACCGGCCCGAAGGGCCACGCTGTTGAGCAGCGTCACGCCACCGCCGAACAACTGAGAACCGCTGGCGGTCACCACGTTGGACGCCATCAGAATCCCACGAGCCACGCCCTCGCCCTTCGTCGCAAGGCTTACGGCGCCCGCCCCCTTCGCCACGATCTGACCGGCTATGGTGACGCTGTCGTCCGCCCCCGCGCCGGTATCAATGAAGAAGCCCTGCGCAGCCGCTCCTCGGCCGATGGCGGCGAGGTTCACACCGCCGGGGCCGATCCTGACCGAATCCGTGTTCGCGCCTCCCACGATCGAGAGGCCTGCAAACCTCGTGATCTTTTTGAGGTCCACCGTGATCGTGTCGGCCACGGCATCGATGGAGATGCCTTTGACCGGAGTTGCCATGGCAAGCGACCCTGCCGTCGCGGCCGTGATCGTCAGCCGGGCTGCTGGTGCGTCGTACATGGTGGCGAGGTTCGTGATCGCCGCGCCCGCCGAGTCGAGCGTGAGCATGACCCGATTGCCCACCAAGCCGACGAGGATGTCGTCGGCCGCAAGCATGGCCCGCGACTCGAGGCCCTCGATGCCCGTTTGGCGGCCTGCCGGCCTGCGGCCGCGTCTCCGGCTTCCATCCGTCATCCGCCGATGACGGCCGAACAGGATGGATTTCAGGAGCGGGGGCATTGGTTCCTCGTTTCAAAAAGACCATCAAGGCAGCCAGGCACCCGCCGTCCAGAGCAGGTGTCGGCGGGAGAATCGACAAATTTTAGCTCGCGGATTGTGACGCCGCCAGAAATGGGCGCGATTGCGCAGTCTTTACGGAAGTCCCGGATGGTGCCAGGTTCGGTGAGAAGAGGTCATCCGGCAGGTGGCGTGACGGCAGTGCAGTGGGTCCTTGGCACTGTTAGCAAAACTGTTAGCAAATGCCCTCTCAGCGCCTGATTTCTGCGCCGAACGACACGCGACGTTCCCGAGGATTTTGATTGACCGCGATACGACCGCGACCTATTCTTCGGGTTCGTCTGGACTTTTAATCCGTTGGTCCTGGGTTCGAGTCCCAGCAGCCTCACTGGAAACAAGGCATTTTTGATCGCCCTGCGATGTGGACAAAGTGCCAAGCCCACGCCAAGCCCATGGAACCTCATTATTGGGGGATGGGATCAGAGGGCACCGAGGCGGGATTGGGAACGGCGTGGTTGGGTGCAAGAGATAAAGCAACACCCCTTCTGTAAATCGCGGGTTTCAGAGGTGGGTCATCTGGCTTCCATGTTCAGGTAGGCTCGTTCTGTTTCCCAATCGTCGCTGATTTCGGACAGGACGGCGGAGGCGAGCCGCAGGAGCGAGGCCTCGTTGGGGAAGAGCGTGGCGACACGGGTGCGTCGCTTGATCTCCCTGTTGAGCCGCTCGAGGCCGTTTGTTGTTCGCAGTCGCCGCCGGTGTGCAAGTGGGATCATGAGCACGGTGATCGCCTCTGGGGCCGCCTGCTCAAGCCAAGCGGCGAGTTGAGGAGCCGTCTTCTGGTAGCGGGCGACGATGTCCT
>JBIIFB010000206.1:0-5850 GCA_044237545.1 Pirellulales bacterium | reverse complement strand
GACGCTTGTTGTGCCGGCGGTTGGCCCGACCTATGGTCTGATGCTCGAGCACGCAAAAGTTCTCCGGAGGCATACCTTCCAGACGGCGATGGTGCTTCCCCAGCAGGGGATCACGACGAGTGCCGGCGTCGCCACGGGCGTGCGTCACTTCGTCGAGGCCGCGGGAATCCCCGCGCTGCTCTACATCAAGCACGATGGCTTCATCGACCCCGGCCACGTGGCGGCGCTCTGCAACGATGGGCTCATCAGCACCATCAAGTATGCAACCGTCCGCATGGACCCGGCTATCGATCCGTATCTCCGCGAACTTGTCCGTGTCGTTGATCCGAAGATGATCATCAGCGGCATCGGCGAGCAGCCGGCGGTCGTCCATCTCCGCGACTTCGGTCTCGGCGGGTTCACCACCGGCTGCGGGTGCGTCGCGCCGAAGCTTTCGCAGGCGATGCGTGCGGCGATCCGCCGTGGCGATTGGACGGCGGCCGACCGCATTCGCATGGTGTTCGAGCCGCTGGAAAACCTGCGGAATGCGCTGAGCCCGATCCGGGTGCTCCACGAGGCGGTCGCCGGTGCGGGCATCGCGAAGACCGGCCCCATGCTGCCGCTGCTCGATGCGATCGAGGCCGAACACCGACCGATGATCGCCGCCGCTGCCGGGGCACTGTTGGCCGCCGACGCCGAGTGCGTGTGAGTCGTATGCCTGGGCTTGGGCACGTTGAAACCTTGCCCCCACGATCTGAGCCAACGATCTGAACCCACGAGCTAAAGCAGAGCGTCAGTCGCGAGACCAGAAGTCGACTACGCAGACCTTGTCAACGTGGGGTCGGCCTGGGGTCGACGTGGTGTCGACGTGGTGTCCCACGATCCACGCGACGTCGGCCCGCGGTGCCATCACCAGAAAAGTGCCGACGCCTGCCGTAGCGTCTGCCATGTCCCCCAACCGAGAGGCACGGCAACCAGGAGCCAGAAGGCGATCACGAGGGGCCAACTCGTTACAGTATCGGCGGTCGTGGCATTGTCGATCGCCCGCGTGGCGATGTCGCTGGCTGCCTTCGTGTGATTCCGTGCCGCCTGCGGAGGACGGATCGCGAGGTTGGCGAGGAGCCCGGCGGCAAGCAGGCCGGCGAGCATGAACATCGTCCGGTCGTAGGCACGGGCTGGTGGCACTCCGACGCTGAGTTGCCACTGGTTTACGTAGTTCACGAGCACCGGTCCGAGGATTCCCGCCACGCTCCAGGCCGTCAGCAGTCGGCCGTGGATAGCACCAATGCTGCCCGTGCCGAAGACATCAGCCAGATAGGCCGGGATCGCCGCGAAACCGCCGCCGTACATCGAGAGTATGACGCAGAAGCAGGCACAAAAAACCGCCACGTTCCCCGCGCGGCCAATGCCGGGAACTGCCGTGTAGAGGACGAGCCCCGCGAGGAAAAAGATCGTGTACAGCGTTCGGCGGCCGATGCGATCGGAGAGCGCCGACCAGAAGAAGCGGCCGAGAATATTGAAAAGACTCAAGAGCCCCGTGAACCCGGCGGCCACCGCGGCGACACGAGCCGCATCCGTCGCGTCAAGTCGCTCGAAGGGCACGTCGCGGCCGATAAGCCGACCACCAAAAATCTCCTGCAGCATCGGCGAGGCCATGCCGATCACGCCGATTCCTGCCGAGACATTGAGACAGAGGACGAGCCACAAGAGCCAGAACTGACGCGTCCGAATCGCCTCGGCGGCCGTGAATGAATGGGCTTGAGGCACAGGCGCCGTGGCACCAGCCTGCCGTGACGTGCTGGCTGCCGTGGGCGACCAGCCCGCGGGCGGCACCCGGTAGGCGAAGGCGCCAAGCAGCATGAAGCACGCGTAGATCGCGGCCAGGGCGAGCAGCGTCTCCCAGACGCCGACCGACCGCGGTCCGGCGAAATGCCGCATGAGGATGTCGGCCAGCGGCGCGCCGATCATCGCCCCGCCGCCGAACCCCATGATCGCCATGCCGGTGGCGAGGCCTCGACGGTCAGGAAACCAGCGGATGAGCGTGGAGACCGGTGAGATGTAGCCGATGCCCAGGCCGATGCCGCCGATCACCCCGGCACCGAGCCAGACGATCCACAGTTGGTGGAGTGCCACGCCCGCCGCCGCGATGCTCAGGCCGCCGCACCAGCAGACGGTTGCCACGACGCCCGCCCTGCGCGGGCCCGCCCGCTCGAGCCACGGCCCAAACGCTGCGGCGCTCGATCCGAGGAACACGAAGAAAAGTGTGTAGATCCAGCCGAGAAGCGGCTTGTCCCAGTCGCAGGTCGTGCTGGTGAGCCGTGCGAGAAAGCCCATCTCGGCCGGGCAGGTGACCGGTGCCGTGATTCCCACGGCCCGCGTCAGCGGCAGCCAGAAGACCGAGAAGCCGTAGGCCATGCCGATGCACAGATGCAGGCAGAGCGCCGCCGGCGGGACGAGCCAGCGATTGAATCCCGGGCCGGCGATACTGCGCTGTTTGTCGAGCAGTCCGGGCCGATGTGTGAAGGTTGGGGGTTTGGGCATACGAAGAGTGATACAAGATTGATACAAGAAGAGTGATACAAAAGGACAGAACGGCCAACAACACGCATAAACGCGATCCTATAATTCGATGAGCCCTACCACAGGTCGACGACATAGAGCGCGATCGCTGCGGTCATCAGAAAGGCCGCGGCCAGTCTTCGCAGAAGTACGGACCGATCAACCCGCTGCTCCAGTTCGTGCCAGCCTCGGCTGGCCAGCACCGCGCCGAGCGCGACCGACATCACGCCGCGGGTCGACTGCAGAATGTTGGCGAAGACGACGCCGACAAGCCCGAAGCAGCAGTACAGGCCGGCCATCGATACCAGCCACGCCGATGCATACCGGGCTGCAGCCGTCCAGTCGGCGCGGGTGTGCGGACGGAGCCAGACCACCAACGGGACAAACAGCAGCCCACACAGGCCGTAGGTCAGCGTCATTGCCAGGCCGCCGGCATGCAGGCGGCCGATGGCTCCATCGGCTTGAGCGACCCCGGTCTGGAGTCCGTCGATCAGGCGGATGATCCAGAGGTCGGAGATCGCGAAGCAGAGGCAACTCGATAGCACGAAGCCAAGAGCCCCCGCCGGCACGGCCCCGCTGCCTGCCTGCAGGATGACCGCCGCAGCCACGCTGAGCCCGACGGCAAGCCACTGCTGCGTGTCGAGCGCTGTACCGAGGATGAGCGACACGATCGCCGCGAGCATTGCAATCTTCAGCCCTAACAGTGGCGCGATCCTTGACGCCTCCGCCCGTTTGAGCGCCGCGAAGAGGGCTGCCTGCCCCAGCAGATAAAAGCCGACCGATGCCAGGAGCGGCAGTGCATAGCGGGAGAAGGCTGGGGACGCCATCGGCCAGGATGCGTATGCCGCCGGGAGACACACCGCCGCCATGAGAAGATGCGACACCGCGAGCAGCCGCAGTGACGCCCCGTGCCGACGCAGGGCCCGTTGGGCTAGCCCATAGTGCCGTGAAACGAGATACGAGACTGCGCTAAAAAAGGCGGCCGCAAGCCCCGACGCGACGCCCAGACCGAGATCATTCAGCGGCAGGTGGTTCACAGCCCGGCCCCCGGGACGGGAGGGTGCTGCTGGCGTCTGAACAGGATCACGGGGCTTCTCTGCGGAGTTCGGGAATCGCCGCAGCGAGGGTACGCACGACGGCGGCACAGCACTGTACGACGCCGCCAGACTTTCTGCAGCCGTTGCCACCGGCACAACCGACAGAAAGGGGAGGTGTCTGGCCGACCGTGACGGCCGCCGTGCCACGAACCGGCCTGTAGAGTTGGTTTGGTGCCGCACGTTTGGAAGGAAAGGACTCCCAGATGGCTTTTGTCGATCGTTCTCTCGCCTCCGCGATTGCGGCCCGCCATGCGGCGGCTCCCGCCCCCATCGCCGGGAATTTCGGCAATGGCAAGCTAGGCAGTGGGAGGCCCGGCAGTGGGAGGCTTTACGCCGAGACGCGGCCTGGCGTTCCACCTGCGACGTCGCCAGTGGAGGCGGTCGCGGAGCCAGACATCCTTCCCCGCAACCGCTTTCGCGACCTGACGGCCCTGGCGCTCCTGGCAGGCTGCCTCTTCGTGGTCGGGTCCCTGACGACGTTCGACCCCGCCGACCCGCCTGCGTCCTACGGATTTCCACCGCATGCGCGGGCCACAAACGCGTGCGGCTATCTTGGCGCCGTTGCGGCGTCTGGGCTGTACCAGTGGTTTGGCCTGGGAGCATGGCTCGTGGTCGCAGCGGTCGCCGGCGCTGATCTCATGCTGCTGCGGCGCCGGGCCCTCCCCGATCTGCCGTTGCGAACAGCCGGCGGGATCGTGGCCATCATCGGTGCCTGCACGCTGCTGGCAATGTTTTTACCCGATTGGATCGCTCGACCGATCTGGGGGCCGGGCGGCCATGCTGGTGCCATCGGTCGGCTCTTCTCGGAGGGCTATTTTGCCAAGGCCGGCGCCGCCATCGTCCTGACCGCCATCACGGGCGTCGGGCTGTTCCTCGCCTGCGATACGCTCGTGCTCCGGGCGGCAGCCGGTATGACTCACGCGAGTGGCTGCATCGCCTCGGCCTTCATGGCGGCGTTGACGCATGCTGGCACGCGGATGGCTGCGCGGTCTATCGCGGCTCAGGCGGCTGCTGAGGCTTCCCCAATCGGTGATGTATTTCCCGGCCTTCGGCTTCGCACGGCCGGCATGAGCGACGCCACTGGCGACGAGGACGAGAACGAGGACGAGAGTGACGACGACGATGGGACCGGCCCCGCCATCCGCGTTCGCCGCCGCGAGAAGGCTGCGAGCATGGCCGATCACGACGTCGAGGAGGACTCGGACACGCTCGACGCGTCTGCCGACGACGGTGCTGATGATGAGTCGGAAGACGACGCAGAGCCGGAGGCCGTGCAGGAAGCCCGGCCCGCCGTGCCGATCAGGTCGCTGGCCAATCGCCGCCGCAAGCCGGAGGCGATCCAGATGGCGCCCGACCCCACGGCCGACTACGAGCTGCCGTCGCTCGATCTGCTCCTTCCCGCCGAGCAGTTGCAACTGGACCAACAGGAGCAAGAGGTTCGCGACCGTGCGCGGGTGCTCGAAAAGACATTCGCCGACTTCGGCTTCAAGGTCCGCGTGGTCGAAATCGAGACCGGGCCGGTCATCTCGCAGTATGAGATCGAGCTGGAGGCAGGCCTCCGCCTCGCGAAGATCGCCAATCTCGCCGACGACCTCGCCATCGCCCTGCGGGTGCCGAGTGTGCGGATCGTGGCCCCGATCCCCGGCAAGAACTCCGTGGGCATCGAGGTGCCGAACACGGACCGTCAGATGGTCCGGCTCCGCGAGGTGATCGAGGAGACGCAGTCGAAGAGCCGCACGATGAAGATCCCGCTCTATTTCGGGAAGGACGTGGCCGGCAACCCGATGGTCTTCGACATGGCGAGCCTGCCCCACCTGCTCATCGCTGGCCGGACCGGTACGGGCAAGAGCGTGTGCCTGAACTCCATCATCGTGTCGATGCTCATGACACGGCGGCCGGACGAGGTGCGGATGCTGATGATCGATCCGAAGATGGTCGAGCTGACGCCCTACAAGGCGCTGCCGCACCTCATGCACCCGGTCGTGACCGACATGAAGAAGGCGGAGGCGATCCTCGCCTGGGCCGTCGAGAAGATGGAGGAACGGTATGCCATGCTCGCGAAGGTGGGCGTGCGGCATCTCTCGCAATACAACCTGCTGGGCCGCGAGGAGCTGCTGAAACGGTTCAATCCGGAGACCGACGAGGAGGCACAGGCGATTCCGACGACCATGCCCTACATCGTGATGATCGCCGACGAGATCGCCGACATGATGAT
>JBIIFB010000205.1:0-5855 GCA_044237545.1 Pirellulales bacterium | reverse complement strand
CCTCTCGCTCCACGGCAATCAACACCTGATCGCCTGGATTTCGCGACTCTACAGCCGATAGAAAATCGTCCGCAGTCCGCACAGCCTCGCCAGCCACTGCGACAATGAGATCCGCTCCTGAGCGATCAACCCGCTCAAACTCCGCCGCAAATGGCCCTTGCCGCCGCCGTTCACGTACGACTTTGAATCCACGCATTCCCGCCTGTTCAGCAGGTCCTTCGGCGGCGAGGGAAGCAACGAGCAGGCCCTTGTCGGTCTGATAGACCCGCGCAATGCCCGCGTCGGGACGAATCACTTTTCCCCGTTGAATAAGCTGCGGAACGATCCGGGCCAGCGTGCCGACGGGAATGGCGAACCCCACACCGGAACTCTGCCCGGTGCGGCTGGCAATGGCCGTGTTCATGCCGATCAGACGGCTGCCACTGTCCAGGAGCGGGCCGCCCGAATTCCCCGGATTGATGGCTGCGTCTGTCTGGATGATCGACTTGATTGTGCGGCCGCTCCGCGCGGGCAACGAGCGGTTGAGGCTGGAAATAATGCCTGTTGTGAGCGTTCGCTCGAGTCCGAATGGGTTCCCGATGGCAAACACCCGCTGGCCGACATGCAGATTGTTCGAACTGCCGAAAACGGCCGGCACGAGCAGTTCGACGGGCGCATCCACTTTGAGTACCGCGACATCGGTGGCCGGGTCGAACCCCACGAGCTTTCCGGTGTGCGACGAGCCATCGAACAGCAGCACCTGAATATCCCGCGCTCCCTCGACCACGTGATAATTGGTGAGCACGTGTCCGAGCTTGTCCACAACAATGCCCGAACCAGCCCCCTCGGACGGGACTTCCAGCAGGAAAAGACCACTGGCAACCGTGGTCTTGGTGTTGATGTTGGCCACGCTGCGGTTGACCGCCTCATAGACGGCGATGTTAGTCCGCTCTTCGGGCGTGAAGGTGCGGCCCGCCCCATCGTTCGCGACAGGCCGCACGTCTGCTCCGGCCTGCTGGGCCGCTGCTGACGAGTCGAGAAATGAAGCACCGAGAGAGGACGCTGCGAGCACGCATGCCACCACACCGGCCCGACCTCCCACTGGCCGGAACGCGTCCCCTCCAGACCAAAGACCGTCGCCTACAGGCCGCTCTATCAGACTCTTGCCCTGACTGTTCTCGCGAGTGAACGACCGCCTCATCCGCCTCATGATCCGTCTCCCGTGTGTCTTCCGGAACAGTATCTGAGGTCGACTGGCCACTCCAACCCAAAAAAATGCGGAAAATTCCGGCCAGAACGACGTTGGCGGCGGAACACCTTCCAAATATGCTCACGGCGAGGGAGGCACCTTGCCCCCTGCTTTCGCCCCCAATGACAATTCACAGCGAACGTCCGGAGGACTCCATGGCTGCCAGATCTTTTCACCGCCGTCACGCGGCCGGAACCATGGCCTGGCCGCAGATGCGGCCGTTGACCCTCGCAATCCTTGGCATGGCGGCTGTTTCGGCCGCGGGAATGACTATGGCGGCCCGCGCTGCCGATGGCGAACGGCTGCCCGCCGGGGAACAGCCTGCTCGAGTCGGCATTTCGTTCGTCGAAACGTTTCAACGGGACGAAACCGCGGTGCCGGTTACAGCCATTGGAATGCGCTGGTCGCCCCCGACGACAGTCGCTCCGCCGGCCCGCGTGGTTGTGCTTGTTGATACATCCGCCAGCCAAATCGGCAGCTACCGGCAACGCGCGGCTGAATCGCTGACGGGCATTCTGGAGGCAGCCCGGCCCGAGGATCGTTTTCTTCCGGCAGCCGTCGATGTGGGCTGCGTGCCTCTTACCACGGGCTTTCTTTCGGCTCGCGACCCCGCAGTGCAGACTGCGATCGAAGGACTCAACGCACGGACGCCGCTCGGATCCACCGACCTGATCGAGGTTCTCGACCGCGGCATAGAACTCTTCGGAGATGCTCCGGCCGGCGGCGCTGCCATCAGTCGCTCAATTGTCTACGTGGGGGATGGACCGGGCCTCGGGGGAGTCGATCCTGTTGATTTCCAGCGGGTTCTTGAGGCGCTTCGTTCGAAGCACATCGTTTTTTCCTGCATCGGAATCGGTCCGCAGGTCAACTGGCCCTGCCTGGCGTCGCTGGCCAGCGCAACGGGTGGCATGCTGCTGGTTCCCGACGAGACAATTGCCGCCAAAGACGCCGGCGCAAAGATGGCCGAACTCGCCGTCGCGGTCACGGCATGGCCGGAACAGGTCGCGATCTCAAGCACTGCGGCGGCTCTTGCCCCCAAGAATGGCCTCCGGATGCTGCCGGCTCGTATGCCACCGCTTCGCGGAGATCGCGACTCGGTCGTGCTTGTCGAAGGGATGCTCGATTCCGCGTCGATCGAGATGCTGCTCGACACGGGCGCGGCAGTGCTCTCGGAGCCACTGTCGCTCGCCGTGCCAGCCGCAAAGCCATTGGATGAACACGCCTACCTGGAAGAATTGGCCCGCAACGCCCGCGAAACAGCCGGGGCGTTCCTTCCACTCCTCGGCCGGGAAGGGCTTGAACTTGCCCGTCGTGCCATCCGAGGAGAGGCCGCAACGCTGGCCACCCTGTCGCGGCAGGCGGAGGCCGCGGGTGCCCACGACGCGGCCCTGCGATTGGCCCAGGCATCCCTCCGCCGCGATCCTGACAACGCCGCAGCGGCCGTGATTCAGTCGGTCGCCCAGCAACTGCCCGAACCGCAGGCAGAGGCGGAGAACATTCCGCCGGGCATGCTGCCTCCTTCTGGAGCCGACTCCAATCCGGACGAACTGGCCGAAATCAATGCGATGCGGAAGGTTCGTGCCCAACAACTCGAGCAGGAGACGGCGGTACGGCTCCGCAATGCCAGGCACATGATGATGAGCGATCCCGATCAGGCCCGGACCGACCTCAAGGAACTGCAGCAGTATGTCAACTCATCCGACGACCTCGACGCTGCCATGCGAGACCGTCTTGCCCGCCAGATTGAGATGAGCATTCGCGAATCGGTCGTGCGTTCCCGCGAGAAAATTGAGTGCGACATGGCTGCCGAACGCAGGGCCGCCATCGGCCGGGAACGCCAGCGACTCGACGGGGAATTGCGGGCGAAGGAAGAGCGGTTCAAACAACTCGTCGACCGCTACGACGCACTCCTCACCAAGGGCATCGAGCAGCGTTACCAGCGACCGCTCATCCAGCAGCACGACGACCCTATCCAGCTCTCCAACGATCCTGCTGGAAACTACGACGAATTCATCCGCGCGGAGCGTGAGGTCGCCGATGAAATGGCGGTGGAAGCATCCCGGATTTATGGCAATTATCCGATGCCCATGACGGCCCGGGAAATCGCCCGCACCGCTCCAATCGTGGCCCGCACGCTCCACTACGACTCGCAAAACGTCAGGTACCGTCGCGAGATGCAGCGGAACTTCATGGACGCCCTGCATCTGGTCGATCTGGCGGCGATCCCGTTTGTCGACGAACCGCCCATCTACTACCCCAATGCCGACCGCTGGCGTGAGATCACGAGGCTCCGCGAGAAGTACAAGTCGGTCGATCTCGCCAACCCCGGCAGCGCCGAAAAGAAGCTCTACGATGCCCTCGACCAGCCGGTGGACGATCTGGTGTTTCAGGAGACGCCGCTGCGCGACGTGATCAATCAGCTCAAGGACAAGTACGACATCCCGATCCTGGCCGACAAAAAAGCCTTCGAAGACGCGGGGCTCGATCTCGACACGACTTTGGTCACGCAGAGTGTCTCCGGCATCTCGCTGCGGTCGGCGCTACGTCTGATCCTGGGTGACATCGATCTCACCTACCTGATCAAGGACGAGGTCATGCTGATCACGACCAAGGACAAGGCCGCTGAAAACCTGATCATCAAGGTCTATCCCGTCGGCGACCTCGTGATCCCATTGAGCGCGGGGGGCGGCGTCAACCCGTTCCAGACCGGCGGTGGCATGGGTGGGGCGGGCGGCATCAACAGCGGCCAGAACGCGGGCGGTGGCATGGGCGGCGGCATGGGTGGCGGTGGCATGGGCGGCGGCATGTTCCAGGTTTCAGATGCCCGGTCCCGCGTGGCCCGCCGTGAGAAGCCAAACCCGACGACCTTGCCGAACAATCCGCGTTCGAAGCCGGCGGTAGCGCCAGCGGCCTCGCCGCAGTCGCGGACGGGCGTCGGTGCCGCAGTGGGCTCACCCGCTGCAACTCCAGCCAAACCCACGGCTACCGCCAAAGCTACGGCAGATGCCGACGCGATCGACGATATTGGCCTGCCATCCACCGTCACCGACTCCAGCGACATGCGGGCTTCCGTCACGGCCTATCTGACTGCAGAACCAACGCGATCGGCCGGTGCATCTGCTGATTCCGCAGCCAGCACCGCTGCCCGCGACATGGCGATTCGAATGGCCAGGCTGCGGGCCACCGCCGCAGAACTTGGTCGCCAGGGGCGGTTTGACCGAGCGGTTGATCTTTTATCTGCGGCCATTGCCTGCGGGCGGGCCGAACCGTGGATGTACGAGGCCCTGGCGGTGGCGATGGAGGCGGCCGGCGAACCTCGGGAGGATGTGGAGCGGGCCCTGCTCTCGACTGCCGAGTTTGCGTCCACGCCCGGCGACCTGCTCGCGATTGCCAATTATCTCGCGAGGTTCGGCTCGTCGTCCCGGGCGATTCGGCTCTGCAAACAGGTGACAAACCTCGATCCCGCCAATCGGGAAGCGTATGCGTTGGCGATGACGCTCGCTGCCCGTTCCGACGACCTCGCCACGCTCCGCTGGGCCTGCCCCGGCGTGCTGGCGCATGAGTGGCCCGCGGATCAGAGGGAAATTTTCACACGAGCGGCCAGGCTCGCCAAAACCACGGTCGAGTCACTGGAGCAAGCGGGCCGAATGGACGACGCCGCCAAGTTTCGCGGGGCCGTCGACCGGGCACTTGTCCGCGATATCGAACTCGAACTGTCGTGGAACGGCGACGCCGATATCGATCTGATCGTGGAGGAGCCGCCGGGCACCGTCTGTTCGCTCTCGTCGCCGCGTTCGAGTTCGGGCGGCACCCTGCTGGCCGACTCGGATGCCCCCGCAGACCCGGCGAATGCCACGCATCGTGAGCGGTATGTCGCCGCGGAGGCTTTTCCGGGCACCTACCGGATCCTGGTGCGAAGGGCATGGGGCAAGGTTGCTGCCGACACGGTAACCGCCACGGTTATCCTCAATCGCGGCACCGATCGGGAGCAGCGGCTCAAGCGACAGTTGGCCGTGCGGGCAGACGATGCGTTCGTGAGCATTGAGTTGCCGGAGGGCCGGCGTCAGGAACCGTTGCTCGACGCCCAGGTGGCGCAGGACGTGGTCGCCCAGGAGCAACTCGGCCGGGCCATCCTCGCCCAGCAGTTGGCGGGACTGGTTGATCCAGCCGCGTCAGCATCGCTCTCGCAGAGCCGCGGCACGCCGCGTGCTGTAGGGAGCGGCGGTCCCAACATGCCATTCTCCCGGGGTGGTGCCGTGGGCTATCAGCCGAACATCACCACGCTGCCGGAAGGCACGAACATGTCCGCCCAGGCGGTTGTTTCTGCCGACCGCCGCTACGTCCGCATCACAAGCACGCCGCTCTTCTCGGGCGTTGGCCAGGTGACACAGTTCAACTTCTCCGGCGGCGGTGCTCAGGGGACCGGTGGCGGTGGTGGCGGCATGGGTGGTGGTGGCATGGGTGGTGGTGGCATGGGTGGTGGTGGCATGGGTGGTGGTGGCATGGGTGGTGGTGGCATGGGTGGTGGTGGCATGGGTGGTGGCGGCATGGGCGGTGGTATGCAGGGTGGTGGCGGTGGTATGCACGGTGGTGGCGGCGGCATGCAAGGGGGGGGTGGAGGCATGCA
>JBIIFB010000058.1:0-18966 GCA_044237545.1 Pirellulales bacterium | reverse complement strand
CGACGATCACCATGGCTGCGGGCATGCCCGCGGCGGCAGCCGCCGCGATCCATTCCCGGGCGGGGGCAAGGCCATCGGAGCCAGGCTGCGGGGCTGCAAGCCGCACAGCCCTGATCACGGGCAGGCCGGCGAGCTCCTGGCAGCGTTCGGGCGGGTCGATCGGCGGCTCGTCGCCGGCCAGATGGCCGTGAAGCTGGATGGCGTCGAGCGCGAGCTCGCGGGCGATCAAGAGCATGTCGGCGACGGTGCTGCCCGCGAAGACGCCAACCCGGAGCACCCCGGCCGGCACGGCGGCGGCCACCGCGCGGGCCTGGGAGAGTTGGAGCTGCCGTGGCGAGCCGGCGACGAAGTTCAGGCCGATGGCATCGGCCCCCGCCGCGGCGACCATCTCTGCATCGGCGGCGGTGGTCACTCCGCAAATCTTCACATGGAACACGGAATCACCTCCGGGCGTCATATCCGGCGCGACCGGTCTTGGTCGGGCCTGTTTCTCCACATAGCAAAGTCTACGGGGCCATTGCATGGTGCAGGAAGCCGTGGCCGTTGGTCGAAATCACTTGGGTCGGAAGTTGCGAACGCCACCTCTGGATACTCAAACCCGTGCATCAACCCCGCCGCCATCCCTCCACCCGTCCCTTCATGGCCGTTCCGCGGACGCAGTTCTATCACCCGGCCCGGCTGATAGACGCTTCCCTGCATGGCATCGATCGCGCGATCCGCCGCGCCGAGGGAATCTCGCTGGTGGTCGGTTCGCCCGGCACGGGCAAGTCGCTGCTGCTGGCGAAGGTGGCTGAGAGTGTGGCGGATGATTTCAAGGTGGCCCTGCTCTCCGGCGCGAGCATCTGCACCAGGCGGGCGTTGTGGCAGTCGATCCTCGCCGACCTTGGACATCCCTACCGCGGGATCGACGAGGCCGAGTTGCGGATTGCGGTGGCGGAGCTGGTGCGGAAGCTTGCCGCCATCGGCTCCGGGCTCGTGATCCTGGTGGACGAGGCCCACACGCTCCCGCTGCGGCTCGTCGACGAACTGCGACTGCTGGCCAACACGCCCACTCCGCTGCCGGCGGTGCACATCGTGCTGGCCGGACCGTCGTCGCTCGAGGAGCGGCTCGGGGCGGCGAAGATGGAGAGCTTTGCCCAGCGGATCGCGTTTCGCTCCTATCTCGAGCCGCTCGATCATGCGGAAACGGTCGCCTATCTGCGGACGCAGACGAAGGCCGCCGGCCTCGATTGGAACACCTGTTTCGAGCCCGGCTGCGATGACGCTGTCTACTCCGCCGCCGATGGCGTTCCCCGGCTGATGAACCAGATCTGTGATCAGGCGCTCGTCTTGCGGGCCGAAGCCGGTCGGCGGGTGAAGCCCTCCGACATCGCCGCGGCGTGGCAGGAGATCCAGCGGCTGCCGTCGACGGCATTGTTCGGCCATACGGCAGAGCGGGAGCTGCCGACTGAGTGTGATGACGCTCGTGCTGACATTGCTGACGACATTGCTGATGAAAGGGATGTCCATGCGGCCGACGGCATCGCCGCGCTCTTTTCAGACGTTTCGTCCGACGGTTTTCCCGAGGGGTATCTGGTGCATGAGCCCGGCTACGACAGCGGCGTGGGCGTGGTCGAGTTTGGGTCGCTCGATGATCAGGCGGGCGATGGCGTGATGCGGCCGTTCACCGACATCGGGGCGATCATGGGCCGCGTGGACGAGGGTCAGCCCGTAAGCGGACGGCATGGCAACCGACAGCCTTGCCATGGACAGTCTGGCCATGGACAGTCTGGCAGCAGCCAGCCGGACAGCGGACGGCCGGATGCCTGGCACGGGCCTGATGTTGAGTTTGTGTTTGACGCGTCGGCCGACCCCTTCCAGGAGTTTTTTGAGCAGGAGGAGCGGGTGGTCGAGCGGTATCTCGTGCGATCGCCCGATAATTTCAGCCGGCGGCAGCATGTGGCCAGCGGGGAGGGAGCGTCGTTGGTGAGGCAGTTGGCGGAGTTGGAAGAGACGCTCTCGGCGGCGCCCGCCGCAGCCGTGCCCGAGCGTGGGCACTCGCGGGGGGGCACGTTCGAGCAGCCCATCGGTATCGCGGAATCGCCTGCCGCAGAGGGGCCTGCCGTCACGGCGACGGCCGCCGAACCGGACGACGCGGACATGGTCGTGATCGAGGAGGACGTGCTGGCACAGTCTGGCAGTCGGCCAGCGGTCGAGGCCGTTCGGCTGGGCGACTACCGTCGGCTGTTCGCACGGCTGCGTCGGGGCGGGTAATCTACCCGCCGTCATGGACACGCACGCCGACAATTCAACCCACAATCCAGCCGACGCCCACTCCTGCACCGACTGGCCGCCGGGCCGCGTGCTCGTTGTGTCGGCCACCTACAACGAGCAGGACAACATCGCGGCCCTGATCGCTCGCGTGCTGGCGGTCTCGCCCGACCTGCAGCTTGTGATCGTCGACGATGATTCGCCCGATGGCACCGGGCGGGCTGCCCTGGCTGCAGCCGAGCGGAATCCGCGGCTGCATGTGCTGGTGCGGCATGGCCGCCGCGGCCTCGGCACCGCGATCATGGAGGGCTTCGAACTGGGGCGTCGGCATGGCTTCGAGGTGGCCGTCAATATGGACGCCGATTTCAGTCACGACCCCGCCGATATCCCCAGGCTTCTGGCGGTGCTTGAGCCCGTGGGCGGCAGGCCGGTGGACGTGGTGGTGGGATCGCGTCGCGTGCCGGGCGGCCAGACGGTGGGCTGGCCGATCTCGCGGCATGTCGCCAGCCGGCTCGTCGGGTGGTTTACCCGTTGGGTTCTATGGGTGCCGATTCGAGATGCGTCGAGTGGGTTTCGCGCGGTGCGATTGGGAATCTTCGATCGGGTGTCGGGGCCGTTTGCCCGGGGCTATGCGTTTCAGGAGGATCTACTCTGGAGGGTGCACCGGGCCGGTGGGCGGCTGGCGGAAGTACCGATCACGTTTACGGATCGGCAGCGAGGGGCGAGCAAGGCGGATTTCGCCGAGAGCCGGCGGAGCATCGGTGAACTGTTGCGGCTCGCCAGGCAGACCTGGCTCGGGTGACGCCGGGGACGGGATTTGATCCTGTCCGGGCTCCGCGTGGGGATGAGATTTTATCTTGTCCGGTCTCAACGTGGGGACGAGATTTTATCTTGTCCATTCTCCCAGCGCGTATTCCGCAAGTTAAAAACTCGCGGCCACGGTTGGGGCATGGGGAGGTCGACGTCAGGAACGTCCGGTCTCGGTTGGCCGCGATGTCACTTGCCCTGGATGCCGAGTGGATCAAACGACTTGCCTGTTGGCGTTGGCGCGGAGAATGGAGACGGCCCAAGCGTGGACTGCCCGGGAATCGAAGTGGCTGGTGCCTGCGGCGGGCTGGCCTGCGGTGGGCTGGCTCCGGCTGGCGCAGGCTGCGTGCCCAGTGCGACGGCGAGTCCCTCGCGGGCATCCTTGAGATTGGGGTTGATCTCGAGCGCCTTGCGGAAGTGCTGGATCGCCCCCTCTTTGTTGCCCTGTTTGTAGAGGCTGACGGCGTAGTTGTTGTGCAGGGCCGGATTGTTCGGCTCCTTTTCGAGCATGCTGCGAAACCGGTCGCTCGCTTCGGCGAATCGGCCTGCCTGGAAGAGCGAGTTGGCGAGATTCACCTGCATGGCCGGCACATGCGGGGTCAGGCGGCAGGCCTCCGCAAACTCCTTGATGGCCTCGTCGAGCCGACCCTTGGCGCAGAGGGCCGAGCCGAGATTGTTATGGGTTTCGCCGAGGTCTGGCCGGAGTTTTGTCGACTGCGTGAAGTGGTAGTAGCCGCCCTCGATATCGCCACGGCCGAATTTCTTAGCGCCCAGCCGGTTGTGGGCCTGCCAGGCGTCGTGGTTGGTCTTGAGCGTGTGTGTCCAGAGGGCGTCTTCGCTGGCCCAGGCATTGGCATAGCGAAAGGCCAGCAGCGCACAGATAGCCAGTGCGACTGTTCCGCCACCAACGATGAGCGACTTTGTCGACTCGTTCGCCTGTTCATAGAGACGGGTCAGCAGGGCGCCGATCAGGGCGACCACCCCGATCATCGGCAGGTAGATGAAGTGGTCGGCCACCCAGGTGATCCGCATGTAGGAGATGGTGACGAAGCCGAGCACGGGCAGCACCATCAGCAGGAAGAAGCCAAGGCCGAAGAGGGCGTGTCGGCCCCACTGTGGGCGGTCGGCAGTGCCCCGGTTGGCCCAGAGCCACGCCACGCCGCCGCCGATCACCGGCCAGGCCAGGAATTGCCAGACTTTCGGCGGATCGACCTCCCATCGCGGATAGATCGGAAGGAGATTCGCAGGCCAGAGGATCTGCCCGAGGTAGAAGAGGATTGCCATTCCCGCGGTGGCGATCCGCGAGGCCACGCCACCGACGAGGATCGTTTCAGCACCGATGGCCCGGCCGTGCTGGTAGCGGATGGTGATGATGCCGAGCACGAGCGAGATCAGAAAGAAAGGCGCCGTGCGGATGATGTCGTGCCAGGTGACCGTGCCCCGTTTCCACCAGGCATGCAGCAGAAACACGACGGGCAGCGCCACCATCGACGTCTTCGCCAGCATCGACAGCAGGAAAAACAGCATCGATAAAAAATAAAACCATGTGCGGCGACGGTCGGCTTCCGGTTTGCCGTGCCGTGTGTCGTCTTGTTTCTCGTCTTGGATGACCCAGCAGAGGCAGGCGAGCAGAAACAGCGGCAGCGAGAGGGTGTTTTTGGTTTCCGACACCCAGGCGACCGACTCCACGCAGACCGGGTGGATGGCAAAGATCAGACTGCTCAGCCAGGCCCCTGGAACCTGCATGCGGGCGAGCAGTGCCCAGAGCAGCAGGCTGCCGATGATGTGCAGCAGGATCGTGGTGACGTGGTAGCCGGTAGGCTGGTTGTTGAAGAAGGGCCACTGTGCCCACAGGGCGGAGTAGGACAGCGGAAAGAAGTCGGCCCCGTCGGGATTGAACCAGAGCTTGGCGAGGCCCTGGAGAGAGCCCGACTGGACGGTCGCGTTGGCGGTGATGAGCTGGTCGTCGTCCCAGAGCCAGTCGCCGTGGTAGGCCGGGGAGTAGATCCACAGGCCTGCGAGCACGATGATCGCCGCGTGGAGCAGGAAATCCCGCCAGCGGTTGGCCGTGGTGGCTCGGGTGGCGGGTGTGGCCCTGATGGCAGGTGTGGCCCTGATGGCAGGTGTGGCCCTGATGGCAGGTGTGGACAGCGAGACGGGAGCCGGCATTGGGTGGTTGGGGCGTGCCATGCCGTCAGTATCCCGTTTTTGGCTCCCGTGGCCAGTCGGCTTTGATTCTGGCGATGAGCCGTTTGATACGGGTTTGGCAGGCGATCGTGGGGGATCGCGACGGGGACATGGCCGCATCCCACGGCGCATAGAAGCCCGGAGCGTAAGCGATGGGATCAGAATCAAGGTTGGTGCGGCGCGACGTGTGGCATCCGATCCCCCGGCTTACGCCGGGGGCTTTTATGGGAGGTCGGCACCATGCGGGATTGCGGTACCCACGGCCCATACAAGCCCGGAGCGTAAGCGATTGTGTCGGCACGACGGTTGATGCGGCGCCGTGCGTGGCATCCGATCCCCCGGCTTCCGCCAGGGGCTTTTATGGGAGGTCTTCATAAAAGCCCGGAGCGTAAGCGATGGGATCGGCACGACGGTTGGCGCGGCGCCTTGCGTGGCATCCGATCCCCCGGCTCACGCCGAGGGCTTTTATGGGGATCGGCGGCATGTTCATCGCGTCAACGGAATGCAGACAAGATCGCCTGCGCTGCTGTCGATCCGCGGCTTGGTGAATCCCATCTCGCGGAGTTTTTCCACGATCTGCTTGCCCTGGTCGGGGAAGCCGTTGCGGTTGAGATAGATCGCGGCGAAGCCCCGGTCGGCGATCTGGCTCACGGCCTTTTCAAACGGCACCTTTCCAAGATCCTGCTGCCACTGTTCGCGGGGGCGGCCTTTCATGGAGCCGAAGGAGAATCGCAGGTGCTTGCCGGAGGGCGGGCTGGAGATGTAGGGGCGGAGATGGTCGTAGGGCGGCATGCCGGGGGCCGGGGCCTCGGGAAACTCCATGATCGGCAACTGAAACACCATCGCGCCAGCGGGCAGGGCGGCCTCCATCTGGGCGACGAATTCCTGGTCGGCCTTCACCTGGCCGGCGATCAGGGCGGTCTTTTGGCGTGTTGGGCTCCGCGGTACCTGATCCCAGAGGATGACAAGGCAGAGCAGGGCCGCCGCGATGGTGAAGGGCATGGCAGTGGCCGCGATTGCTGTCTGTCGAGCAGGGTTGTGCGCACTGTCATGGCGGTGCTTGCCGCCGGACTGTGCCGCGAGAAATTCCTCGCGTGCGGCGGCGGCCTGCTGGAGGGCGGTGAGCCGCTGGGCGGCGTGGAGCAGGGCGATGGCGAGGATGACGATGCTGTAGCGGCAGCCGGTGCGGAAGAGGGTGAAGCCGAGGGCGCCGAGGATCGAGTTCAAGCCACCGGTCGAAAAGCAGAGCACGATCCAAAGCACTTGCCAGGCTGCCAGCGGGATGGAGTTGGCCCTGTTACGAACAACCGCCATTGAGGCGGTGGTCACGAGCAGGAGGAGCGAGGCCAGGCCGACCAGGCCGAGGTAGGAGCCTTCGTCCTGGAGCGGGGCGGCGGCCCGGTGGGCCGTGGCGAAGTCGGCCAGCATCTGCGAATGGTGGGTGACCGGTGGCACGACCAGATCGACGAGTTTCAGGCCGTAGATCTCGAGCCATTTGTATTCACGGACGACGGCGCCTGTGTTGGGGCCGTTGACGGCCCGGAATGTCCAGGTGTCGACATTCATGAGGGCAAACGCGGCTGCGGCTGCTCCGACGACGGCGAAGGCTGTCTTGAGCGGGGTGCGGGAGCCGGTTCGCAGGCTGAGGAGGCCCGCGCCCAGGAGCGTGAGCTGGCAGAGGATGTTGGTGTAGTAGACGTTTTGGAGGCCGGCGAGGAAGGCGATGCCCAGCGCCCAGTAAAACCGGGACGTCTTGAATTCGAGGCCACGGTCGGTGGAGGCCCACTGCCAGACGAGCAGAAAGAGCGGGATGTGCCAGGCGTAGGCGACGGTGATGTGGTGGGGCGACTGGGCGAAGATGAATGGGGCGAGGCCGTAGGCGAGGCCGCCGACGAAGGCCCAGGGGGTCGAGCAGTCGAGGGAGCGGGCGACCAGGAAAAAGGTGACTGCAGCGAGCAGGTGGCCGAGGAGCAGGGCGAGATTCAGGCCGGCGAAAAGGCCGAATGCTCTGCCGAGTAGTCCAAAGAGGAGGCTGGGAAACTCCTCGATCGAGGGAAAGTCGGTCCAATTCCCGTCAAATGGGGCGCCGAGTTCGGGGACGATTTTCCAGGAGAGGGGCCAGGAGTGGCCCTCGCCGGTGGCCTTCATGCCGGCGAATGTGGTGAGCACATCGCCATAAAAGCCGTCGAGATATTGGGTGGGCGTGTTCCAGGCGGCGGTGGTCCAGCGGCCGGTGCCCGTGCACCAGGCGAGGGTGACGAGGGCGATGAGGGGAAGGAGCCAGGGCAGGGCTGACCACCTTGGCGAACTCATGCTGAAAGCGGCGCCGGGCATGTTTTGCGCGTTGGATTCAAAAATGGCCACCGGAAGACTCCAAGGAGAAAATGCCAGGGTTAATCTAGCGGAAAAGACAGGAAATGCTGCCGGCTCATAAACTGCGCGGCCAGTGCACAGGCCGACGCGGCCGGTCATTCAGATTGCGTTACAGGGCCAGGCCGACGCGGGCGAGCGAAGGTCATCGACGATAACGATAAGATTGAAGGCTGATCCGTTTCGCATTTTCTAGAGAGCGGTTGCCATGAACCATCGCGACATTTTTGAAGACCTCTTCGTGCTTGAGGTTGCCAACAATCACTGGGGCAGCGTGGACCGTGGCCTGGAAATTATCCGCCAGCATTCGCGGATCGTGCGGTTCAACAACGTGCGGGCGGCGATCAAGCTGCAGTTTCGCGACGTGGATAACTTCATCCACAAGGATTTCCGCGAACGGCAGGATGTCCGCTATATCAAGAAGACCGTCGACACGAAGATGTCTAGGGACGACTACGCCACGCTCGTCGCGGCGGTCAAGAAGGCCTCGTGCATACCGATGGCCACGCCCTTCGACGAGGCGTCGGTCGATCTCTGCGTCGAGCTCGGCATCCCCATCATCAAAATAGCCAGCTCAGACATGAACGACTGGGTGCTTCTCGAGAAGATCGCCGCCACGAAGCGACCGGCGATCGTTTCGACGGGTGGCACTTCCCAGAAAGACCTCGATGACTTGGTTTCGTTCTTCGAGCGGCGAAACATTTCGCTTGCCATCAATCACTGCGTTTCGCTCTATCCGACGCAAGAGGACGAGCTCGAGCTGAACCAGATCGACTACCTCAAACACCGCTACCCGGGGCATGTGATCGGCCTTTCCACCCACGAGCATGCCGACTGGCAGGCCTCGATGCTCATCGCCTATGCCAAGGGGGCCCGCACGTTCGAGCGGCACATCGATATCGATGCCGACGGCATCGCCGTCTCTCCCTATTGCTCGCTGCCCGAGCAGGCCGACACATGGTTCAAGGCGTTCAACAGGGCGCAGAGCATGTGTGGCGGCAGCCCCGATCAGAAACGCCGTCCTCCCGACAAGGAGGTCGAGTATCTCGACGCGCTTGTGCGGGGCGTCTATGCCAAGCGGGATCTGCCGCAGGGCTATGTGCTCAACCACGACACGATGTACGACGACCTCTATCTGGCGATTCCGCTGCAGAAGGGGCAGATTTCGTGCCGCGAGCTGATGTCGGGCGAGACGCTGCAACAGCCTGTCAAGAAGGACGAGCCGATCACGATCGATGCGATCGACAGTGCGTATGCCTACACGGCTGCTCTCAAGGAACTGATCATGCGGAGGGGGCTGTGACCGTACCGACGGCCGTGATCGCAACGTCTGTTCGCCCTTGTCCGCAGTGCGGCCGAACGACCGTGCAGCCGATCCACGAAGGGCGGTTTGTTCTGCCGGAAGGCCATCCGCTCGAACCGGTTGTACGCGTGGTGGCGTGCGAACGGTGTGGCTTCTGTTTCAACGACACGCCCTGCACGCGAGAAGATTACGACCGCTATTACCGCGAAATCTCCAAGTATGCCGATCCGCGGCTGTCGAGCGGGGCCGGTGCCAGCCCGGAAGACGCCCTCCGCCTCGCTGCGACAGCCAGTGCGATTCGGGATTTTGGAGGCTCGACCAACGCACGTATTCTCGATATCGGCTGCGGGGCCGGCGGCCTGCTCGATAGTCTGAAGGCGATCGGATATTCGTCGCTCGCGGGCATGGACCCGGCACCGGCATGTGCTGCGGAAGTCACTCGCCGCGGATATTGCGGAATTGTCGGCACGCTCGACGACCATCCGCTTGGCGGTGAACAGCACTTTGATGGCGTCGTGCTCAGCCATGTTCTCGAGCACGTATGCGACGTGCCGGCAGCCCTGGCGAGCATCCGAGAGTTGCTTACGCCTGACGGCTGGCTGTATGTCGAGGTGCCAGACGCGGCCCGCTACGGCGAGTGTTTGATCGCCCCCTACCAAGACTTCAATCTCGAGCACATCAATCACTTTTCAGCGGGCACGCTCCGCCATGTCCTCACGACGCATGGCTGGCTCGTCGCTCGGGCGGGCGAGAAGACGCTGGCGCTGGGCCACGACCGGGAGTATCCGGCGGTCTTTGCCTTCGCCCGACCTTCAGGGCCCACGTCCGTAGCTACCGATTCGACCACCCGCGACGCCCTCGCGACGTATGTCTCTCGCTCCTCGGGCTGCATGGAGCAGATCGAGGCGATGCTTGAGTCGCACGTCCTCTCCGGGCCGATCGCGGTCTGGGGTGTTGGCCAGTTCACGATGCGGCTACTTGGCGAGACAGCGCTCGGCCGGGCCACGATCACGGCTTTCATCGACTCAAGCCCCATCCATCACGGCCGAACGCTCGCCGGCAGCCCGATCGTGGCACCGGCCGAGGTGTATCGCCATATCGCCACCGACACGCCGATCGTCATCGGATCGCTTGTAAACCTCGAGTCGATTGAGGCGGCGATGCGTGATCTCGGCCTTGCCAATCCCGTCATTCGCTTGGCTGAGGTATAGGCTGCCTCATGCGACTCGCCGACTATTGCATGAAGTTCCTCGCCGACCGGGGCGTGCGGCACGTGTTTCTCGTGACTGGCGGCGGGGCGATGCACTTGAACGACGCGCTCGGCCGCGAGCGGAGGATCGCGTATGTTTGCAGCCATCACGAACAGGCTTCCGCGATGGCGGCCGAGGGATACGCCCGCGTCACAGGAACGCCCGGCGTGGTGAGCGTCACAAGCGGCCCCGGCGGCGTCAACGCCCTCAACGGCGTCTTCGGGGCGTTTACTGACTCGATTCCCATGCTTGTGCTGTCGGGCCAGATGAAGCGGGAAACGCTCCTCGCCACCCACGGCCTGCTCGGCCGGCTTCGGCAACTCGGCGATCAGGAGGTCGATATCGTCGGCATGGTGCAGCGGATCACGAAGTCGGCCGTATTGCTCACCGATCCCAATCGAATTCGGTATGAGCTCGAACGGGCATGGCATCTTTGCCAAGCAGGGCGGCCAGGCCCCTGCTGGATCGACATTCCCGTGGACGTGCAGGCGGCCGAAATCGAGCCGGACTCACTCGTTGGCTACTGTCCCGAGCCAATTCCGAATGCAATTCCTCCGGAAAAGCTCTCCGCGGTCGCCGAAACGATCCTGGCAAAGATTGCGGCCGCCAAGCGGCCCGTCATTCTCGCGGGAACGGGCGTGCGGATCGCCGGGGCGACCGATCGCTTCCGCAGAGTGGTCGCAAAACTTGGTATTCCCGTAGCGACGGCCTGGACTCACGACGTGATCGAGACGACCGATCCCTGCGCGTGTGGCAAGGCCGGGAGCATCGGCGACCGCCCCGGCAACTTCACGGTGCAAAACAGCGATCTGGTGCTCGTGATCGGCTCTCGGCTCAACATTCGGCAGGTGAGCTACAACTGGGGCAAATTCGCGCCCCTTGCCGAAAAGATCGTCGTTGACATCGATCCCGAGGAACTCTCCAAGCCGATGGTTCGGCCAGACCTCGCGATCTGCGCCGACGCTCGGGACTTTCTCGAAGCACTCGACGTTGCGATCGATGCTCACGGCTTCAACTCTACTCGCCACTCCGACTGGCTCGCATGGTGTCGCGAACGCGTCGCCCGGTATCCGGTCTTCGACCCCGTGCGCCAGGCGTCGCGGCCGGGCGCGATCAATCCCTACCACTTTGCCCGCGAATTGTTTGCCTGCCTCTCGGACGACGACGTGATCGTCTGTGGCGATGCCACTGCCTGCATCGTCGCGTTCCAGTCGTCGGTCATCCGGATGCACACGCGACTCTTCTCCAATTCGGGGTCGGCATCGATGGGCTATGACCTGCCGGCTGCAATCGGGGCGGCTGTCGCTCGCGGCGGCAAACGGGTGATCTGCCTCGCCGGCGACGGCAGCCTGCAGATGAACATTCAGGAACTGCAAACCCTGCGGCATCATGCACTGCCGATCAAGCTTTTTGTGCTCAATAACGGCGGCTACCTGTCGATCCGGCAGACGCAGAACGCTTTTTTCGGACTGGCGGTCGGTGCGGGTGCGGAGAGCGGTGTAACGTGCCCCGACTTTGTCCGTGTGGCGGAAGCCTACGGGCTCCCGTCCTCCAGGCTTGACGCGGCTGATTTTCGCGGGCCACTGTCGGCGATCCTTGCCACTCCCGGCCCGTACGTCTGCGAGGTCATGCTTGATCCGGCGCAGGGCTTCGAACCAAAGCTCTCCTCTCGGCGGCTGCCGGACGGCCGAATGGTTTCGTCGCCGCTCGACGACATGGCGCCGTTTCTGGATCGGGATGAACTGGCGGCGAATCGAAATCCACAAATTTATAATTAAGAGAAGGCGCCTCATGACAATCGAGCAGATTGAGACCTTATGCGCAGCCGCGCCGCCAAATCTGAAGCCTTTGCCGCAAGATAAACTTGTGATTTACGGGGCAGGACACAAAGGTCGTGAGATTCTTGATGTTTTGCGTAATGCCGGTCACGTTGTTGATGCTTTCATCGATCAGCGGCAGATCGCAGATGTGGATGGCCTTTCCGTTTTCCAACCTGATGATGAAAACACGAATCGCTTTGTCCGTGAAGGTTATACCGTCATTATAGGCGTGTTTAACTTCACAGTTGACCCGCTCGGGATACATGCCCTCCTGGCACAGCTTGGGTTTACTCGAATCGTCGGAATCGCAGAACTTCGGCAGCATTTCCGACTCGGTGAGACATATTGGCTGGGCAAGTCCTCGGAGATGGTGCCATCAGTTGCTATAGCGCAGGCACTGTGTCGACGCCTGAAGGACTCCGAAAGTACGGCAACCCTCCTGAGCGCGATCTCGCTGCGGCGAACGCTGGAGCATCACCACCTTCGAAAACTGAGTGCGTTTGATCAGTACGCGGCAGAAACGGTCCCCACGCCGCGGAAACAGCTCCGTTTCGTGGACGGGGGCGCCTACGATGGGGATACCCTGCGCGGGCTCAGTGAACAGCGGTGCGGCTTTGACGCTGTTGCCGCGTTCGAACCCGATCCAAGAAACTTTGCGAAATTGGCCGCGAACGTTTGGGCAGGTACTTTCGGGCAAGAGGTCGCTCTTTTTCCCTGTGGGCTAGGGGCGAGAACTGATCAGGTGCGGTTCCGTTCACAGGGACTTAGTAGCAGTTCCATTTCACCCGATGGCGACGCCATCATTCAGATTCTTGCATTCGATGAATGCATGCCACGGTTTCGGCCAAACTACGTGAAACTCGACATCGAGGGGGCAGAGGCAAGCGCTCTCAAAGGAATGGCAAGAACGATCCAGTCGTCGCGACCCGCCCTTGCCGTCTGTGTCTATCACAAGCCGGCTGACCTGTGGGAGATTCCAATGCTGATCGACGAACTTCTTCCCGAAAGCAATTTCTACCTGCGTGCACATGCATGGAACGGGTTTGATCTCGTGTTCTACGCGGTGCCCCACGAAATGGCTCGGGCATGAGCAGCCAGCCCCTCGGCGGCTTGCCGGTGTTCTTCGACCTCGACGGAACGCTCGCGGAATCGGCCGCCGGGATCGTCGCCTCGATCGAGCATGCGCTCGCGGCCTGCGGCCTCGGCGGCCTGACGATCGACTGGCGGCAACAGATCGGCCCACCGCTCCAGCGGATGCTCGAGTCCGCGTTGCCCGACGTATCGCTGCCGCATCGCGATGCGGTTGTCGCCGCTTATCGGTCTCACTACGCGGCGACCGGAATGTTTTTGACGACGCTCTTTCCTGGGGTCGCAGAGGCGGTGGCGGGACTTGTGGACTCGGGAGCCGTCGTGTACGTCGTCACCAACAAGCCACAGCAACCGGCCGAAATGATCGTCAGGCACTTGAAGCTCGAACGCCTCGTACGTCGGGTCGTCGGTGGCGATCCGGCGGGACACGGCACGAAGCCCGACCGTGCAGCGTCGCTCGTTGCCGAGGAGGGAATCACCGGCGGCGTCTTTGTTGGCGACAGCCTCGACGACCTCCACGCCGCGGAACGGATCGGCGCGGTTTTTTTCATGGCCGGTTGGGGCTATGGCACCGCCCGAGTGCTGGCTGACCGGCCGGAGGTGACCGTAGTAACGCAGCCACTCGAATTGCTGGTCAGCATCGCCGAGACTTGCCGCCGCTACTGAGCGGCTTTCGGCCACTCAATCGCGGGCTGCGGTTTCAATCCGCTCCCGCTCCACGACCAGCGGCCGCTTCCGCACCTGCGTAAGCACCGCGCCGACGTATTCCCCGAGCAGGCCGATCAGAAAAATCTGTGCCGAGCCGAGAAAGAAGACGCCGATCACGGCCGGGGCGTAGCCGGCAGGAAGCGAATACCAGAATGTGAGCTTGAGAACGAGGAATCCGATCGCCACTAGGAGCGACAGGCCACTCAGGGTGAAACCCGCGATCGTCGCCACCCGCAGTGGCACCTTCGAGTGGCTCGTGATCCCGAGCAGTGCCAGATCAAAGAGCGTGTACAAGTTGTTCTTCGTGATACCCCGCGTTCGCAGCGGTTGATCATAGGGGATGGTGACATAGGGCAGACCGATCTCGGCGATCATGCCACGGCCGTAGGGATACGGATCGGCGAAGCTCCGCATGATCTCAATCACGCGGCGGTCGTAGAGCCCGAAGCCCGTCACATGCTCAAGCAGCGGCACCTCCGCAAGCGCTCGCGCGACTCTGTAGTAGAGCCCGCGAAGCGCGAAGAAAGCGGGCGATTCCTGGCTCGTCTTCTTTTTGCCGAGCACCATGCTCGCGCCCCGCTGCCACTGCTCGAGGAACTGCGGGATCAGTTCCGGCGGATCCTGAAGGTCAGAGGCCAAGATGATCACGCAATCCCCCGCAGACTCCATGATGCCATGAAATGGCGAACGGATGTGACCGAAGTTGCGGGCGTTGACGATCAGCTTCACCCGAGGGTCTCGCTCGATCAGCGTTTTCAACTTCGCGACCGTGTCGTCGGTCGAGGCATTGTCGATAAAAAGCATCTCGAACGTGTATGCCGGTAGTCGGTCAAAGACTTTTACGAGCCGCTCGTAGAGCTCGTCGACGTTCCCCTCTTCGTTGTAGCAGGGGAGCACGACACCGATATGGCCGCGATCGCGAACGCCGCCGTCGCGCATGCCTGACCAAGTCGCCAATTCCGGCCGCAACTCGGAGTGTGGTGTCTCGACGATTGTGTGGCGTGGTGTGTCCATTGGGATTGCCTGCGACGCGAGCAGTGAGCCAGAACGCCCCATCAATACCGCCGGCCTGATGCCGGCGGGCTGTATGGAAGCATGGCGGAAGAATAGCGATTGCGGAGCCACACCGCTATTTCGGAGGGAATTGTGCTGGCATGCTGCCCGACATCGTAAGACCCCGGTCCACACAGGCCACTCTGCGCCTGTCAGGCAAATGAGCCCCGGTTTCGATCCTGGTGCGAAGGCTACTCTGGTCCGGTTGCGGGGCTCGTGGCCGCTCGGCCACTCCGCCTGTGATTGCGTGCCCGGCTTGCCGTGCCGCTCGGCCTCTTGAGCGCCGGCGTCGGTGAGCCGAGAAAGATGGAGGGTTGTATTCGGCCGCGATGGTGTTGGCCGGGAGGGCGGAAGTCATGTGGGGCCTATCCGTGTGAGCTATTCGTGTGACCTGCTCGTGGGCCGCCCCAGAGCAGCGTGCGACGGATTGAGTCGTCGAGCGAGGTCGCTGGTGTGAGGCCGAGTTCGCTGAGGGCCCGGCCACAGCTCGGAACATACCGCTCGGCCGCGACCCCCGGCTCCGGCTGCTTGGCCATCACGATTTCCGGCCGGCCGCGGTCGGGCCAGACCGTAGCCGCCACATTCGCCACCCGGTCGGCCAGTTGACCGATCGAAATCGCCTCCTCGCTGCCCACGTTGTAAGCCCGGCCAGCCTCGCCTCGCAGCAGGATCGTAAAAAGCCACTCCGCCAGATCGGCTGCATAGAGGTAGCTGCGGAAAGGAGTGCCGTCACCGCCGATACGGATCGGCTCGCCAGCGATGCAGTCCCGGATAAAGTTGCCGATCGCGAAGTGTGTATCGAGCGGCAGGTGCGGGCCGACAAAGGCGAAGCAGCGGGCGATCGAGACATGGAGCCCGGCTCCGCCCGCAGACGATGGGCAGGCCGCCATCGCACAGAGCAGCTCTGCCGCCCGTTTCCCCTCGGCATAGGCACTCTTCACATCGAGCGGATCGGGGCCGCCGCGAAAGTCTTCCGGCATGTGCGTGAGCTCCGGCGGCTGCCGGCCGTAGACCGCCCCGGAACTGGTAAACAGAAATCGTTGGGACCGCTTTTCCTGCGCCAGCGCGAGCATCCGCCGCGTGCCGTCGACACACACGTCAAACATCGCCTGCGGGTCGGTGGCATTGAGCGACGCACTCGCCTCGGTTGCGGCGTGGATCACGTGCGTCACGGGGCCGACTGGGAAGCGGAAGTCGCGGACGTCGCCCTCGACGAACGAAAGGGCCGGGTCGGCGGCAAGATGCGGGGCCTTCGCTACAAACCTCGCCGGATCGCGGGACAAAACCGTGATCCGGCATCCAAGCGACTGCTCGCGGTTGGCGGCCACAACGGCCTCGAGCAGCCAGATGCCGAAGAATCCGGTGCCACCGCTGATGAAGAGGCTGGTCCCGCGGAGCGGCTCCCAGAGCGACGGCGTGCGGGCGAGCAGCCGGGCGATGTCATCGGCAATGATCGTGCTCATGAGAAGCCCCTCCGACGGGCCATCGCAGCCGCAATGCTGTGACCACGTCGGCTATCGTGTCGCCATCAACGCTACCCAGCGGAGTGGCGAGTGAACGGTGCGTAGCCACATTGTAACGTTCCGAGGCGGCCAAATGCCTGCCGACCCTGCGGCTGGCCCCGCCCGAGGTCGCGGCGATTGAACGGGGCCGCGGGCCGAACGCATCGCGGCCTGGACAATAAGGTGTACGTGCGTATACTATTTGCTGGCGGTTGACTCCGTATCCCAAAAAAGGAATACTTTCTTGTCGGAATCGCACGCCAGGCCGATGAACCCAAAGCCGCTCGAGTGGATCGGCCAATCAAGGGATGCGCTCGGGCGTTTTCCAGGGCCTGTGCGGCGCGAGTGCGGTTATGCGTTGTATCTGGCGCAGGTCGGCATGACCGGCCTGAATGTCAAAGCCCTCAAAGGCTTCGGTGGAGCAGGTGTGTTGCAGATCGTCGCACCGCATCACGGAGATACTTATCGCGTTGTTTATTCGGTCGTATTCGCCAAGGCGGTGTTCGTGCTCCACGCATTCCAAAAGAAATCGAAGCACGGGGCTACGACGCCCAGAAAGGATATCACTTTGATCCGCAGCAGGCTGGCCGTTGCCGAGCGTGCCTACAAGGAACTTTACGAAAGAAAGTGACATGCCTCCCGATCGTGTTCAGCGCAGCAGTGGAAACGTTTTTGCCGATATCAACGTTCCCAATCCAAGCCAATATCTTGCGAAGGCAGAGCTCGCGGCAAGGATTCACCAGATCATTCACCGACGGCGGCTTACGCAGGCGGAGGCGGGAAAGGTGTTGGGCATCACCCAGCCCAAGGTCTCGGCCTTGCTTGCCGGAAGACTCGACGGGTTCTCTAGCGATCGGTTGTTTCGTTTTTTGAATGCGCTTGGCTGCGACGTTCAGATCATGGTCTCGAAGCCTCACCCGCGAACGCAGGGGCTGGTGAAGGTAATGGCTGGATGAGACCGCATCAGTCGGCCACGAACCGTGAAATCGTCTCGACGACATGATCGATATGGGCGTCGGAGAGACCGGGATAAACGCCCAGCCAGAAGGTATGTCGCATGATGTAGTCGGCACCGGGAAGCTCGCCCGCCACCCGCTGGGGTTTACCGTGATAGGCCGGCTGCCGCAGCAGGTTGCCGCCGAAGAGCTGCCGCGTGCCGATTTTGTTTTCGTCGAGATGCCGGACGAGATCGCGGCGGGTGAACTTCGCCGTCGGCCGCACCGAGAGCGGAAAGCCAAACCAGCTGGGATTTGAGCCAGGCGTCGTTTCGGGCAGCACGAACAGGTCTTGCAGCGGCTCGAGGCCGGCCCGCAGGCGGGCGAAGTTTTTCCGGCGGGCCGCGATAAAGCCGTCGAGCTTGTCGAGCTGCGCCACGCCCACCGCCGCCTGCATGTCAGTGAGCTTCAGGTTGTAGCCGATGTGGGAGTAGATGTATTTATGGTCGTAGCCGTGCGGCAGGTCGCCCAATTGCCAGTCGAACCGCTTGCCGCAGGTGTCGTCGTGGCCCGGTTCGCACCAGCAGTCGCGGCCCCAGTCGCGGAAACTCTCCACGAGCTTCTCAAGCTTCGGCGAGTCGGTGAAGACGATCCCGCCCTCCCCCATCGTCATGTGATGGGCCGGATAGAAGCTGCACGTGGCCACGTCGCCAAACTGGCCGACGTGGCGGCCGGCATACTCGGCCCCGAGCGCATCGCAGCAGTCTTCCACGAGCCACAGGTCGTGCCGTTTGCAGAAGTCGGCCACGGCCACGCAGTCAAACGGATTGCCGAGGGTGTGGGCGAGCATCACCGCGCGGGTCTTGTCGCTACGGGCCGCCTCCAACCGATTCACGTCGATGTTGTAGGTCGCGTGCGTTTCCGGATGCTCGACATCGACAAAGACAGGCACGCAGCCGGTCTGTAGGATCGGGTTGACCGTTGTGGGGAAGCCCGCGGCGACGGTGATCACCTCGTCGCCCGGTTGCAGGGCCTCGTCGAAGAGCTTGTGGGAGGTGAGCGCCGTGAGGGCGACGAGATTCGCGCTCGAGCCGGAATTCACGAGGCTCGCGCACCGTGTGCCGACCCTCGTCGCAAACCGCTTCTCAAAGTCCTCGGCGAATCGGCCTGTCGTCAGCCAGAAATCGAGCGAGCTGTCGACCAAGTGCTCGACCTCCTTCGCATCAAACACCCGTCCGGCTACCGGCACGGCCTGCCCGGCCGAAAACGGCTTCTCGGGGAAGGCAAGCTTGTAATACTCGGCGACGAGCGAGCGAATCTCGTCACGCACAGCATCGGCGGTGCGAAGTTTGCCTGCGACGGTCTCGGGCTTGGCGGTGCTCATGTGTGCGTGGGCTCCGGTTGACTCACTCTGGCTGACTCATAGGCTGCGATGTCTGCTTCGCAGAGCGACCGGGCCGATTGCGGGCTGGCATGGAATGCCCGAAACCATTCGGCCGTGCGGCGGATCGCCTCATGGGCCGTGAGGCGGGGCTGCCAGGGGAGGTGGGCCGTCGCCTTCGCGATGGCAAGCCTCAGGACATGCGTCTCGATCGGGGCTCGCGGATCGTGGGCGTCGATCCACGAGCCGGAGCCCCAGGCATCGATGAAGATTTCAGCGAGAGAACGCACGGGGATGTCATCGCCGATGGC
>JBIIFB010000057.1:0-19150 GCA_044237545.1 Pirellulales bacterium | reverse complement strand
CATCCGCGTGCGGGGGCGGCTTGTCCCCGTGATCTTTCTCGATGAATTCCTGGGCCTGCGGACCACGACCGCCGCACGGGACAACGGGACGGTCGTGCTCGTGCGGGTTGACGATCACGAGTTTGGCCTGGTCGTCGACGGCACGCAGACCGTGAGCCTGCCAGCGGATGGGAGCGACGTACGACAGGGACAGGGCCACACGGGCACAGTCACCGAGACAGCCTCCCTGACGACGATCGTCGTCAAGCCGATCGGCAGTCTGCTGACCCAACTGGGCATCTACTCGGGAGCGACGGTGCTCGGCGATGGAGGTGTGGTGCTGATCCTCGATCTTCGCGGCATCCTGCGTGTCGCCGACCTGCCGCCGCTGGAGCATCGCGGCGAAGAGGCCGGCGGCTTGGTCAACCGTATCGCCGATAGCTATCTCGTCTGCCGCACCGGCAATGGCCGCCGGATCGCAGTTCCCATCGACAGCGTCGTGCGCCTGGAGCAATTTCAAGCAACTGACATGCAGGCGGTGGGAAACAAGCGACTGGTACGGAGAGGCGACGTGTTCACGCCCGTCATCGATGCCGACAGCCTGCTCGGTTCCGTGCATGATTCCGGAGCTGGTTTTGTGGCTGGTTCGGTGGAGAGCTCCGAACAAGCTCGCGTTGACCACACTCGCTTTGAACCCGACGGAGACGGAGACGGCTCCATCAATCTTGTCGTTCTCGACGACCACTGCAGCGGAGTCGGCATCGCCGTCCGCCAGATTCTCGATGTTGGGGCGGCCGAGTCGCCGCTGCAGCCCTCCCTCGCGGCAGCCGGCGTGGTGGGCACGCTGGCCGTCGGCGGGCTGGCAACCGAGGTGCTCGACGTAGCGGCCCTGATGCTCCCCGGGGGCATGCCTCACGCCGGCCCTCCTTTGCCAGTGTTCAGCTCCAACACCGTCACCGACTCCCACTCCTGAACGCATCAGCCCCGCACGCATCAGCCATGCCAGACACTCAGACCACCGCCCGTCACTGCTGCTTTCTCGTGGGCGGAGACTGCTTCGCTGTCGCATCGACGGAAGTGGCCGAGGTGCTCCGCGACGGAAAGATCACCCGCGTGCCCCATGCCCCCGATGCCGTCATCGGCCTCCTTCACCTCCGCGGCCGTATCGTGCCGGTGATCGACATGCGGCGCAGGCTCGGCTTGGCCGACTCCGAGCCGCGGGCCGGCCGCACGCATATGGTGGTCCGACTCAACGACGACTGGTACAGCCTGCTCGTGGACGAGATGCTCGACGTGGTCGAGGTGGCGGAGCACCAGATTGAGCATCCATCCAGACCAGCTGCCGACTCCCCGGGCGACGCCGTGACCGGCGTTTTTGCCGGCTCGGGGGGGTTGGTGCATTTTCTCGACCCCCAGCGCATAGTGCAGTCACTCGCACGGCAGCGCGAGCAGTTTCCACACAGACAGGGAGTACCGCATGGCAGCGTATGACATCGATTCCAACTCAAGCGCCGCCCTGCCGCAGGCCTCGGCCGGAGGCTGGCGCTCTCTGTTGGGAAACCGGCTGCTTCTGGCGCTGCTGGCGGTCTCGCTGATCCCGCTGGCCCTGATGGGGATCGCCACCTACCGTTCCGCGGCCGCAGCCCTGGCCGACGAGGCCTTCGGAAAACTCCAGACGGTCCGTACGATCACCGCGAAGTCTGTCGAACGCTACTTCCAGACTCTCCATGACGAACTCCGTGTTCTCTCGGAAGACCGCATGGCGATCGATGCCTGCCAGCAGTTTTGCGATGCATTCACCACGCTCGCCGCAGACAACAAGGCCGACGCCAAGACCTTGGCCCAGATTCGACGGGAAGTCGACGCCCACTACACCGGTGAGTTCGCCGCCGAATACCGCAAGCGGGCCGGTGCGGAGCCCGTGATCAAGCCGCTCTTGGAATCGCTCGACGACAACGCGGCCTTCCTCCAGTATCTCTACATCCGCCGCAATGATAATCCGCTGGGATCGAAGCAGGTGCTCGACGCGGCAGAGGACGAGTCTGCCTACACGAAAGTGCACGCGACTTTCCATCCGTTGTTTCGCAGTCTCAAAGAGAAATACGGGCTGGCCGACGTCTTTCTCATCGACGCCGGCACGGGCTCGATCGTCTACACGGTGCTCAAAGAGCCCGACCTTGGCTGCTCGCTGCGGAGTGGACCGCTGGCCGGTACAAGCCTCGGCGATGCCTTCCTGCGGGCCGCCGGCAGCGGCCGTCGCGATGCGATCGCCTACGGTGATTTTGCCCGCTACCTGCCATCGTGCATGGAGCCCGCGGGCTTCATGGCTGCCCCGCTCTTCAACGGACGGAATCTCGTCGGCGTCGTCGCCTTCCAGATCCCGATCGACAAGACCGACGAGATCATCGGCGAGACGACCGGCATGGGGAAGACCGGCGAAACCTACGCCATCGGCGGCGACCGCCTCTTCCGCAGCAACTCCCGGTTTGCCCAGGAACTCGGCGTGGTCTCGACGATCATCGACCCCAAGTTCAAGGTGGATACCGCACCGGTCCGCAGCGCCCTGGATGAGGGCCGCTCCGGAACGGCGCTCGGCCGTGACTACCGCGGCAAGCCCGTGCTCTCCTCGTGGTCGCCGGTCCTGATCCACCGCGACGACGGCTCCGACCGCAACACCGTTCGCTGGGCGCTGATTTCCGAGATCGACGAGCAGGAAGTGCTGGCGCCGATCTACCGGCTCCGCAACTTTGCACTCACCATCTTCGGCCTGACCACGGCGGGGGTGCTGCTCGTGTCGTCCGGCATCGCCAGGCGGCTGACACGGGAATCGAACCGGCAGGCCGCGCTCGTTACCGGTATCGTCGACAACACGCATGCATTGGCAAGCTCCTCCGAGGAGTTGACCAGCGTGAGCCAGCAGATGAGCGCCGCCGCCGAGGAAACCACGGCGCAGGCCAATCTCGTCTCGGCGGCCGCCGAGCAGGTCAGCAGCAACGCCAGCACCGTGTCGGGGTCGATCGACAATCTCGTTTCGAGCATCCATGAGATCGCTAAGAGTGCGCAGGACGCCGCAGCCGTCGCCAAGCAGGCGGTCGACATGGCCGGTACCGCGTCGACGACCATGGATGCCCTGGGGCGTTCCAGCGCCGAGATCGGCAAGGTTGTGAAGGTGATCACCTCGATCGCTGAGCAGACCAACCTGCTCGCCCTCAACGCCACGATCGAAGCCGCCCGGGCAGGCGAGGCGGGGCGTGGATTTGCGGTGGTCGCCAACGAGGTCAAGGAACTGGCTCGTGAAACAGCCCGCGCCACCGAGGACATCGGCGCGAAGATCGAGGCGATGCAGGCTGACACACGCCGGGCCGTATCGGATATCGGGGGTATCCGCTCCGTCATCGAGTCGATCGACGCCCTCCAGACCCGGATCGCCACGGCCGTCGAGGAGCAGTCGGTGACCACCAGCGAGATCAGCCGCAACATCGCCGAGGCGACGACGGGATCGTCTGAGATCGCGGAAAACATCGTGCAGGTGGCGCAGGCGGCCCAGAGCACGGCCGAGGGGGCGTCGAACACACAGATCTCCTCCCAGGAACTGTCCAGGATGGCACAGGGGCTGCAGCGGCTGGTCGACGAATATCGGCGGTCCTGACCCACCGACAGGGAAGGAGGTTGCCGTGCGTGCGCTTGTCGTCGACGACTCGAAACCGAGCCGTAGCATCGTCGCGCGATCGCTTCGCGAACTCCGCTTCGACTGCACAGAGGCATCCAACGGGATCGAGGCCCTCGCCTCCCTCTCCACGATGGGCCGGCCGGATCTGGTCACCATCAACTGGCACATGCCGGAGATGGACGGTATCGAACTGCTCCGGAGGCTGCGGGCCGACCCCGCCCGCCGCGACCTCAAACTGTTGATGATCTCCACGGAAAACGACAAGGACCGGATCGCCCTCGCTCTCGCGGCCGGGGCCGATGATTTTCTCGCCAAACCGTTCACGTCCGAGGCGCTGGCCCGCAAGCTTGTCACACTCGGTGTCTGCACGGCCGCCGAGGCGGCGGCGGCCGGTGGCCGGGGTCCGATCCGGGTTCTCATCGTGGACGATTCGGCCACGATCCGCAGTGTGCTCTCGGCCACGCTGGGCGCCGATCCTGACCTGCGGGTCGTTGGCACGGCCATCAACGGACAGGTCGCACTCGCGAGCATCGCAGCCAGTCCGCCGGATCTGGTGCTGCTCGACGTGGAGATGCCCGTGCTTGACGGAATCGCCACCCTGCGGGAAATCCGCCGCACGCACCCGAAACTGCCCGTGTTGATGTTCTCGAGCCTCACCGAGCGAGGCTCGAAGGCGACCCTCGACGCGCTGCTGGCGGGGGCCAATGATTACGTGGCCAAGCCCACGGCGCAGACGCCGGACGAGGTCGCCGCCCGCATCCGGGAGGACGTGATCGTCAAGATCAAGGCCCTCGTGCCGAGGGGAGGCCCGGCGATGCGAGCCGCGCCCCCTGTCATGGCGCGCCCCGCAAGCCCAGCCCGTCGCGAGCCGATCCAAAGCGTCGTCATCGCCGTCTCGACGGGGGGCCCGACGGCACTCGCCGAGGTCCTGCCCGCCATCGCGGCGGCCGCCGAGGTACCGGTGCTGATCGTGCAGCACATGCCGGCGTTCTTCACGGCCCAACTGGCCGAGAGGCTGTCGCGGCTCTGCAATGCCACCGTCCGCGAGGCCCAGGCGGGTCAGGAGCTGCGTCCGGGCGACATCCTACTGGCGCCGGGTGGACGCCATCTGGAGGTTGTCAGCGACGGCGGTACGCAGCGGATACGGCTCACCGATGAGCCTCCTGAAAACTCATGCCGTCCTTCGGCGGACGTCCTTTTCCGATCGGCCGCCCGATTGTGGCGAGCCGGCACGCTGGGCGTGGTGCTCACCGGGATGGGCCGCGACGGCCTGCAGGGTTGCCGACAGATCGTCGAGGCGGGGGGCGCCGTCATCGCGCAGGACGAGTTCACGAGCGTGGTCTGGGGCATGCCCGGTGAGGTGGTCCGCGCGGGACTGGCAGACGCGATCCTGCCGCTGGCGCAGATCGGTGTCGAGGTGGCACTGCGGCTGAAACGCCGCAGGAACTGACGCCGGGAGGCCGCATACATGAAAGTCGGCCCGCCCCAGTTCACCTTCTTCTGCGAATTGCTCCGCAAGCGGACCGGCGTCGTCATCGACGGCTCGAAGGAATATCTCGTTGTGGCGAGGCTGATGCCAATCGTCCGGCAGCGAAAAATCCCCAGCCTCGACACGCTCATCGACCGGATTCGCAAGGGGCTCGATCCCTCGCTCGAACGCGACGTGCTCAGCGCCATGATGACCCACGAGACCTCGTTCTTTCGCGATAAGAGCCCGTTCGAGACGCTCCGGAAGCTGATCCCGGAACTGGTCGAGCGGCGGGCCGCCCAGCGGCAGCTCACCTTCTGGTCGGCCGCCTGTTCCACCGGGCAGGAACCCTACAGTCTCGCCATGCTCCTGAATGAGCACTTTCGCGGCCTCCTCGACTCGTGGCGGGTGCGGATCCTTGCCACCGACTTCTCCGAGCCCGTGCTGGCGCGGGCCCGCGAGGGACTATTCAACAATCTTGAGACCGCCCGGGGCCTGCCGCCGGCACTGCTCCAGAAGTATTTCCGTCCGCTGCAGGGCCAATGGAGCATCTCACAGGACTGCCGACGTCTCGTGGAATTCCGCATGCTCAACCTCAATGCCGCGTGGCCGATGATGCCCCCCTGCGATGTCGTGTTGGTCCGCAACGTGATGATCTATTTCGACATTCAGACCCGGGCCGGGCTCGTGGAGAGAATGCGTCGCGTGCTCAGGCCAGACGGCGCGCTCTTTCTCGGCGGCGCGGAGACGCTGATCGGCATGGATACCGGTTACGAGCGACTCACGGGCGCGGGCTGCAGTTACTACCGGCCCAAGCCCCGGAAATGAGTGGGCTTTATGAAAGAGCTCAGGGCCGCCACTCGACTCCGAGGATCGTGACATCGTCGAGCGGTCCCTCAGGGCGGCACCAGTCCTCGACACGCTGGAGCAGACTCCTCACGCTTTCGTCCAGCGGCTGCGATCGGGTGGCAGCCAGCTCGCTGGCGAGCGCCTCGTCGCCAAGCTGCTGGCGATCCTTGTCCATCGCCTCGGGGACGCCGTCGGAATAGAGATACAGCCGATCACCCGGAGCCAACTGCAGCGACTGCTGCTCGTATTCCACGTCCGGAACGAAGGCGATCGGAAAGCCCTCGACGGGGTGGAATTCCGGGGTTCCGCCGGCCGGCACCCGCACCAACGCCGGATGGCCGCCCGACACATAATCAAGCCGGCCGGTCGGGATGTGCAGCACACCGTAGAGCATCGTGAAATACAGGCCCGAAAATTCGTCCGCCTGAAACAGATGGTTGAGTTGCGTGGCGACCTCGGCCGGTCGGGCGACGGCGATCTTCCCGTCGGCCGCCTGCCGCACGAGCAGCGACTGGTCCGAGACTTTGGGCGTGAGGAATCTGCCCACGGTCACCGCCATCAGCGACGAAGGAACTCCGTGACCGCTGACATCGACGACGAAGAGGCCGACGTGTTCCTCGTCGAGAGGAAAGATGTTGAGGAAGTCCCCGGCGAGACTGTGGCAGGGCACATACCGCCAGGCGACCTGCAGGGACGGGATCATCACGTCGGCAGCGGGGAGGAGCGACCGCTGCACCTTGGCCGCCGCTTCCAGATCGCGAACCATCTGGGCATTGATGAGGGAGATGCGGTCATTGAGTTCGGTGAGCTCGGCATTGGTCCGCTGCAGGGTGTCGCGGGCGACCGACAGATCCTGATTGGAAACGACCAGTTCCTGATTCTTGGCGACGGCGTTTTCGAACGTCGAGACGAGCAGGTTGAGCACCTGCTGACGGCCGGCCTTCACGCGAAACTGCTGGCCGGCCAGCGTCACCTCCAGCGTGGCCTCATCCCCTGCGGAGGCAACGTCGTCGAGCGGCGTCGCCAGCAACGACTGGATACGACCAAGCAGGAACTCGGGCTCGTACGGCTTGGTGACGTAGTTGTCGGCACCAGAATCGAGGCCGCGGATGATGTCGATCGGATCGGCCAGGGTCGACAGGAGAATGAACGGCACGGTCCGTAGGGACGGGTCTGTTTTGACGGCCTTACAGAACTCGTAGCCGGTCATCACCGGCATCTCGATGTCGGAAACGATGATGTCCGGCCGGCGTTCCCGGGCCAGGGCCAGGGCATCGGCACCGGTCTCGCCCCAACGGACGCTGTGCCCCGCCTCGGTGAGCCGACGCTGGAGCATCTTCGCCTGAATGCGGCTGTCTTCGGCGATGAGCACGTCGACGCCGCCGCCGGGGGCCCGGGCTAGAGTTGCAGGCTGCCCCGAAACATCTGGGTTCATCGCGATGCCTTCCCTGATGCAAGTGGCGATCAGGCCTCGAACGCCGCCAGGCCTGCGGGCGAGTCGGCATAGATCTTGAAGAGCTTGTCGAGGTTTGTGAGCTTGAAAACCTGGAAGATTTCCGGCCGGATGCCACACATCTTCAGCCTGCCCTTACCGGCACCGATCTTGCGGTGGAGTTGCCCGAGCAGGCCGAGCATGGCGCTCGACATGAATTCGACGTTCGAGAAATCGAGGAGCATGTCCGGGCCTGGGGCAGTGCCCATCAGGCGATTGATCTCGGTCTTGATCTCGTCGAGCACCGAGTCATCGAGGATCTTCTTGTCCTTGAAAAGCACGATGTGAATATTGCCATGCTTGGCGGTCTGGATGCGACGATACTGGTCCATGCGTGGTGTTCTTCCCGGGGAACCTGACGGACGCGGTGCACTCCGCGACCAACCGAATAGCCTATCCGGTCTGGGAACGGTGTGCCAGCGGACGGCTGAAGGGCCGGCCCGTTTTCCCATGGAATCCCGGATTTCCGTTCCAGGAGGCCGCAGCCTTGCGGCCAAAAAAACCCCCCGTTTTACGCGATCCGAACTCCAAGACCACCGGCTACGCCCGTCGTGCCCGGTGCGACGATTCTTAGCGACGGGGGCGTGGCACCGGTTGTGCCGATCGAGTGGCTGGGGGGTGGGTCGCTCAGACTCGAGCCAGACATCCGAGCCGGTCTGCCGATGAGATCGACCGGTTGGGGTTGTCCGGATCGCTTGTCCGGATGAGGAACGCTGGATGAGAGATCCCAAAAAGGGGGACGGCATGTCCGGTCTGCTGCATACAAATTTTTCCGGCTCGGGCGTGCGTGGGGGTGTGCTCATCTGGCTCGCCCTCGGCGGGTTGGTCGGTTCGGCATGGGCCGATGGGACCGGAAACGGGTATCCAGCGGGGGTGCCTGCAGCGGCCGTCCCGCAGCCTGCACCCAGCGCGGAGTCCTTTTCCGAACCACTCGAGGACCTCACCCCGGCAGACGATGCCTGCATGGAGGAATTGCGTCGGTGTTGCTGCTGCCCGGGCTGGAACCACTACGTCATCTTCGACATGCTCTTCCTGCAGCGGAACAATCAGGCTGGCAACCAGCCGCTTGTCTTCGATGCAAACACGGGCCTCGTCGCGCTCGGCCAGCAGGATCTGCAGTCCTCGATCGGCACGGGATTCCGCACCTTCTACGGTGAACTCGTGACCGACCATCTCGGCTGGGAAGTCGGCTATACGGGCATCTACGGCATGTTCGGGCAGGCGACCGTCGCCGGCCCCGACAACCTTGACCTGCCGCCGCCGCTGGGACTCGCCGTCAACAACTTCAGCGATGCCGAACAGGTACGGGCGACCTATGCCTCGTCTCTCAACATGGCCGAGTTCAACGTCTTCTGTTACGACTGCTGCGAGGAGTGCGGGCCGAACTGGTGCGGCCTGACCCGCTGTCGGCCCAACTGCCACTGCGTCAACTGGCTGGCCGGATTCGTCTGGGCCGGCCTTGACGAGCAGGCCAATCTCAACGTGCAGTGCTGCACGCCGCCCGAGCCGGCGAATTACACGGTCCGCACGAGCACCAACTACTTCGGCCCCCAGATCGGCATGCGGGGCCGCCGCGAATGGTGCCGCTGGGCGGTGGAAGGCTGGTGGAAGACGGCGCTCTGTGGCACCTCCGCCTATCAGTCGGCCGACCCGATCGCGGGCACGATCTCTGGACCGGAGCGGCCCGCCGTCTCCGCCCGAGACTCAGGATTGGGTTTCATCGGGAGCCTCAATGGCACGCTGATCTACCGGCTCACAGACCGCTGGGGGCTTCGAGCGGGCTACAACGTCTACTGGCTGACGAGCGCCGCCCTCGCACCATCGCAGTGGGATTTCAACACGGCGACCGGTGCCGGCACGGGGATCAACGACAACGGCGGGATCTTCCTCCATGGTGCCAATCTGGGCACCGAGTATCGCTGGTAATCGCCGCCTGGGCGGACCGAGTGCCAGCTCACACCGGAAGGCCAGATGCCGGACGGACAGATACCGGAAGGTCTGCGGTCTGAAAGCCGGTCCGTGCTTCAGTCTGATCCACGCATCTCCCGCTACTCAAGCGACCACATTGTCTTCGGATCACCTTTTCAGGGTGCTGATCCGGAGTGGCGGCAGCACGCCGGAGGTGCCGGGCGTCGTCGAGGATACTCCGCCGGAGACAGCAGTGTTTTTCTTCACGCCGGGCGTCCTGCCGAACTGCCCCTGCACGCTGAAGATTTCCGTTTCGCTGATGGCTGCGGTCCACGTATCGGCCCGCTTGCCATCCGCACCACCAAAGGCCGCGAACGACGACGACGGGATTTTTCCGATCCCGCGATATGTCTCGACCTTCGAGCCGCCGTTGACCCCCGCGGACACCAGATATCCGTCGGCCGAACCCGCGGTGCCGGGCAACGCCGCCACTGACACGCCGCCCGCGTAGCCACGGCCGATCGGCCTGACGGTATTGATGACGACCGGAGGCTGGGGAACGGCGTTGTAACTCTTCACGGTTGCAGGCATCCCCGGGCCGCTCCCGACGATCACCTCGCTGATCCCATCAGGCGTTGCGGAGACAAGCGTCCGTCCGGAGAACGTGCCGATGTCCGCCGTGGCCACCGTCACACCGCCGCGGAATGTCCGTCCGAAGGGCTGCATCTGCCGAATCGGCGTACTGGAAATACCGGTGCCGGGCGTGACATCGAACACACGCACGAGGCTCGAACCACGCTGCTGCCCCGCCACCAGTTCTGTTCGGCCGAGTCCGGTTACCGATCCGGCCGCCACCTCGACACCGCCGGTGTAGCCGGCGCCGAATGGAAACATCCTGTACTGAGGCAGTTCGACGCCGGTCTGGGTGAAAACGCGAACCTCACCCGGACGGCCAGGCCCCGGGGCGGTGACGATCTCGTCGATCCCGTCCCCGGTCATGTCGTAGCCGTAGACGTGGGCACCACCGCGGAAGCTGGGTTCATAGGCGAAGAACTGCGTCAGCATCCGGCCGGTCGTTGGATCGAGCACCTGCACCAGCGGCGTGCTCGTGCAGCCGAGATCGGTGCCGAGGATCAAGGCCGGCGAGAATGTCGGCGTGTTGATGTCGGTCGCCGAGTCGGGCGTACCGTCGGGGGCCGTTACGACGGCCGTATTGACCAGCGTCGTCGTTGCCGTGGAGAGCGTCTGGGCTACGACCGTGTAGGTGACGGTGCCGCCGACGGCGAGGTCGATCGTCTGGTTGATCGAGCCGGTGCCGATGGTCTGGGCCGAGGAGTTGGTGCCCGTGAACACGGCCGTCCAGGTCGCCGAGCCGATCACCGCCGGGTCGAGGACGTCCTCCACGGTCGCCTGGCTGGCGAAACTCGGGCCCGCGTTCGTCACCACGATCGTGTAGGTGACCGGATCGCCAGGCTTGTAGGTGGTCGTGCCGTCGGTCTTCGTGATCGACATCGCAGTCGCAGGCACCGGCGTGCTCGTCGTCGTGGAGGTGTTGTCGTCGGGGTTTGGATCCGGGAATCCCGACGGGGCCGTCACGGTCGCCGTGTTTGCCAGGGGCGAGAGGGCGTCCGCCGCCACGTTGGCTGCAATCGTGAAGGTCGCCGTGCCGCCGACCGGCAGGCTCGTCAGCGTCGCGTTGATGTTGCCTGAGCCACTGGCCGGGCCCGCGGCCCCGCCCGCATACGACACCGTCCAGGTCGCCCCTGAGAGCTCCGCCGGCAGCGTGTCGGCCACGGTCGCGGTTGGAACGTTGCTCGGGCCGAGGTTATTGACCACGAGCGTGTAGTTGAGCGGACTGCCGGGCGTGAAGGTCGCCGGTCCGGTCTTGGTAATCGTGAGATCGGCACCCGGCGGCGTGACGACTCCGACGCTATCGGCGGCCGAAAGCGGCAGGCCGTTGGTGGCCCCCGTGCCCGTGGCCGCGGCGGAATTGCTGATCACGGTCGAGTCGGGCGTGCCGGCATTCACCGTGACATCGAACGAGATCGTCACCGACTGGCCGCCGGCGATCGTGCCGAGCGAGCCCGTCACGCCGCCCCCCTGGCTGCCCGTCAGCGATCCCTGCGAAAACGTGAGGTTGCCGGCGTAGGTGGCGTTGGCCGGGATCTGATCATTGAAGAACACATTCGCCGCCGCCTCGGCGGGAAGCGTCGCGCCGCTGTTGTTGGAGACGACGATCGTGTAGCGAAGCGTGTCCCCCGCCTGCACGAAGCCGCCGTCCACGTCCACGACCGTCTTCGCGAGATCCAGGTTCGCGGCCAGTAAGACTGTGTCGGTGTCGGTCGACGTGTTGTTCGCCGGTGTCGGATCGGTCGTGCCGACCGGCGGAGCGACCGTCGCCGTGTTGACAAGCGCGGTCGTGGCGGTTGGGCTCGTCTCGGCGATCACCGTGTAGACGGCGGTGCCACCGACGGCCAGATCGACCACCTCGTTGATCGAGCCCGTGCCCGCGGGATTGCCGACCGAGCCGGTGCCCGAATACACGGCCGACCAAGCCGCCGCCGTGATCGTGGCGGGGAAGGCGTCGGCCACGGTCGCCCCGCGGACGAAGCTCGGGCCGGCGTTCGTCACGGTGATCGTGTAGGTAACCGGCAGGCCTGGCGTGTAGGTCGCGCTCGAATCGGTCTTCACGATCTGCAGGTCGGCCACCGGGGCCGCTGTGCTCGTATCGGTCGAGGTGTTGTTGTCGGGATTGGGATCGGGGTCGCCGTCGGTCGGCGTGACCGTGGCGGTGTTCGTCAGCACGCCCGCGAGCGTTGCCTCGGCCGTGGCACGCACGGTGTAGGTGGCCCGGCCGCCCTTCGGCACCGTGACATTCGTATTCACGTTGCCCGAGCCCGACGCCGTGCCGCTCGCTCCACCGGTAAACGCGGCCGTCCAGGTGGCGGCTGTCAGACCGGCCGGCAAGACGTCCTCGACGAGTGCGTTGGTCGACGTGCTCGGCCCGGCATTGGTTACCACGAGCGTGTAGGTGAGCGGCAGTCCCGGCGTGTAGGTGGCGGGGGCCGTTTTCACGATCGCGAGGTCGGCACCGCCCGCCATCGAAATCCCGACCGTGTCCTCAGCCTGAAGCGGCACTGCCGTGACCGAGGCGGTGGCCGTGGCGAGGGCCGTGTTGATGATGGCCGAGCCAAGCGGCGTGCCGGCATTCACCGTCACGTCGAAGGTCACGGTGGTCGACTGCCCGGCAGCGAGCGTGCCCCCCACTGGCACGCCGGTGCCGGCTCCGGCCCCCGCGCCCAACTGGAAGTACACCGTGTTGAAGAAGCTGCTGTACTCGCCCTGGTCGCGATCGATCGCGTCGGTCTTCCGTCCGGCATTGGCCCCGGCCGTGATCCGCAGCGTGCCGCGATTGTAGGTCGTGTTGGCCGGGATCGCATCGCTAAGGATCACGTTCGTGGCCGCCTCGGCCGGCAGCGGCGTGGCGGGGTTCGAGACCACGATCGTGTACCGCAGCGTGTCGCCGGCGACGAGCACCCCGCCGTTCACGTCCCGGACGGTCTTCACCACCGTGAGCTTCGCGGGATTGGTGACCGTATCGACGTCAGTCGACGAGTTATTGGCAGGCGTCGGGTCAGTCGTGCCAGCAGGCGCGGTCACGGTGGCCGTGTTGACGAGCGTCGCAGTGGCGGCGGAGGTCGTCATGGCGGTAACGGTGTAGACCACAACGCCGCTCGGCCCGATGTCGATCGTCTGGTTGAGCGAACCCGTGCCGCGGACCTGACCGCGCAAATCGACCTGTCCCTGTGTGATCCTCGCAACCCACGACGCCGACGTGATGATCGAGGCGTCGAGCAGGTCGGCAACCACGGCACCGGTGACAAAACTCGGGCCGGCATTCGTGACGGTGATCGTGTAGACAAGTTGCTGCCCCGGCACATAGCTCGTGACGCCGTCGGTCTTCAGGATCTGCAGGTCGGCCACTGGCGTGGGGTCGCTCGAGACGGTCGAGGTGTTGTTGTCGAGGTCTGGATCGATGAGCCCGTCGGTCGCCGCGACCGTCGCCGTGTTTGAAAGCGGTGTGTCGAGCCTGTAATCGGCGGTGGCAGTGATTGTGAACGTCGCCGTGCCGCCGAGCGGCAGGGTCGTGAGCGTGGCATTCACGTTACCCGAGCCGGATGCGGGGCCAGCGGCTCCGCCGGTATACACGGCCGTCCACGTCGCGGCGTCGAGATCAGCCGGCAGCGTGTCCGTGACCAGCGCGTTGGTGGAGGTGCTGGGGCCGAGGTTCGACACGACGAGCATGTAGGTGAGCGGCGACCCCGGCACGTACGTGGCGGGGCCGGTCTTCGTGATTGCCAGATCAGCCCCCGGCGCCGTCATGATCACCGCCCGACCATCGTCCTCGAGTTCCGTGCCGCTCACTTCGCCGAGGCCGGCGGCGCGGGCCGTGTTGGTGATCGTCGTGCTTTCTGGAACCCCCGCGTTGACCGTCACATCGAACGTGATCGTGGCCGAGGCTCCCGCCGCCAGCGTGCCGATCGTGCCCTCCACGCCGTCTACCTGACTGCCGGTGATCGTGCCCTGCGTGAATGTGAGATTGCCAGCGTAGGTCGTGAACAGCGGGATCACGTCGTCGAGCATGACGTTGATCACCGACTCCTTCGAGTCTGCCGTGGTCGAGGCGGGATTCGTGACCACGATCGTGTACCGCAGCGTGTCGCCACTCACGACAAACCCGCCGTTCACGTCCACCACCGATTTCGCCACCGAGAGCGTGGCCGGCAGGAGCAGCGTGTCGGTGTCGGTGGCGGTGTTGTTGCCAGGATTCGGGTCATTGGAGAGGTTGCTCGTAGAGACCGTGACCGTGTTGGTGAGCGACCCGGTTGCACCGGCCAGTGTCTGGGCGACGACCGTGTAGACCGCGGTGCCGCCGACGGCCAGGTCGATGTTTTCACTGATTGACCCCGTGCCAGAGGCGGTGCCGGTCGAGCCTGTGCCCGTGAACACGGCCGACCAGGTGGCCGAGGAGATGATCGCGGGGTCGAGCGTGTCCACCACGGCGGCCTGCGAGGCGACGCTCGGGCCGGCGTTGCTCACCGTGATCGTGTAGGTGACGGGCTTGCCGGGCACATACTGCGGCTGCCCGTCGGTCTTGGTGACAGACAGATCGGTAAGGGCCGCCGGAATGCCCGTGACGGTGGCCTGGTTGTCGTCGGGATTCGGGTCGGGGGTGCCAGCGGGACCGGTCACCGTGGCGGTGTTGGTGAGCGTCTGGTCGAGCGCAAAATTAGCGTCGGCCGTCGCCGTGATCCGGAATATTGCCGCCCCCCCATTGACGAGATCAACGGTCGCATTGATCGACCCCGTTCCCGATGTCGGCCCGGTCGATCCACCGCTGTAGGTCGCCGTCCAGGTCGCGCCAGAAAGGCCTGCGGGCAGCGTGTCGACAACCGTGGCGCCGGTCACCGAGGTCGGCCCTTTGTTGATCGCCGTGACGATGTAGAGGACCGTGCCGCCGGGTGTGAATGTGGTCTGGCCCCGCTTCGTGATGGCGAGATCGGCCGCCGGGGGCGTGGCGATCCCCACCGTGTCGGTCGCTGTGAGGGGCAGGCCTGACGTGGCTCCCGTGGCCGTCACGTCGACCGTGTTCGTGATCACCGTGCTGTCGGGGATCCCGGCGTCCACGATCACGTCAAACTCGACCTCCGTGTAGGTTCCCGCCGCCAGCGTGCCGCCGACGGGCGTGCCTGTGCCCGCGCCGGCACCGGTGCCCAGCTGAAACTGCACGGTGTTCGTGCCGCTGATCCACTCGCCCTGATCGGCATCGACCGCGTCGGTCTTAAAGCCGGCATTGGCTCCCTGCCTGACGCGGAGCGACCCCGGCTTGAACGTCGTGTTGGCCGGCACCGCGTCGGTGAGGATGACGTTGGCGGCCGCCTCTTGGAGCGACGGGGCGACGCCGGCCGTGCCGCTGTTGATGACGATGTTGTAGCGGAGCACGTCGCCAGCCACGACGAAGCCGCCATTCACGTCCTGCACATTCTTGTCGAGGCGCAGATTGCCCGGATTCAAGAACGTGTCGATATCGGTGGCCGAGTTGTTGCTCGGATTGGGATCGGGCAGGCCGGCAGGATTCGCGACGGTGACGGTGTTCGTGAGGTTGCCGAACGAGCCCGCCCGCACCGGGGCGGTGACCGTGAACGTGGCCGTGCCGCCGTTCAAAAGGTCAACAAGCGTGTTGATGTTGCCGCTGCCGGAGGCGGGGCCGCTCGAGCCGCTGCTGTATGTGGCCGTCCAGGTCGCGGCCTCGACCTGACTGGGGAACGTGTCGATGACACTCGCTCCCGTGACGTCGCTTGGACCCTGGTTCGTGACCACGATCGTGTACGTCGTGGTCGTGCCGGGCACATACTGCGTTTGGCCGTTGGTCTTCGTGACCGCCAGATCGGCCGCCCCCTGGGTCGCGATGTCGGCAAAGCCGGTGGCGTTGAGCTGGAAGCCCGAGGTCGCGCCTGAGTAGGTGACGTTGGCCGTGTTTTCGATCAGCGTCAGCGGGGGCAGCCCAGCGTTCACCGTCACTTGAAAGGTCACGGTGGTCGACTCGCCGGGAGCAAGCGTGCCGCCGCTTGTGCCAGTGCCACCAGCCCCGGTGCCGAGCTGAAACTGCACGGCAGTCGAGCCGCTCAGGTACTGGGCCTGGTCGCCGTCCGCGGCGTCGCTCTTGCTGCCGGTATTCGTCCCGGCCGTCACCGTGAGCGAGTTGGCCTTGTAGGTCGTGCCCGCGGGAATCGCGTCGGCCAACAAGACATTGATGGCGTTGTCGAGGGCGGTAGGGTCGTTGGTGACCGTCATCGTGTAGGTGAGCACGTCTCCCGCGACCACATCGCCGCCGTTTTCGTCCCTGACACTCTTCACGACCGACACTTCGGGCGCAAACAGCTCGATGGCGCTGGTCACCACGCCGGGATAGTAGGTCTCGCCGCCGGTCGTCATCGTGATCGTGGCCTTCGTGGCCCCGTTCTTGATGATCCCGTTGGCCTCGATCAGGTCGGCGTCGTAGCCCAGCTGGTTGACGTAGTCGGGATCCTTCGTGGAGACGAGCGCGCCGCGGTTGGAGATCGTGCTGTTGAAGAAGTCACTGACGGGATTGGCCGGATTCGAGAGCGACTTGCCGTCGAACTTCACCGTATCGCCAGTCTTTTTGAGGTCGCCCTCGTAGGCAATGAACCCGAGCGTGGCCTGCACCGGCCCCTGAGTCGGAGCCTTGAAGCCGTCGATCTGGATGTTGACCGTCTTGTCGCTTGATGGCGACGTCGCGACGCTGCCATAGCCGTCGAACACGGTCAGGTTGCGGGCCGGCTCGCCAGGCGCGCGATAGGCCACCACGAGCGACCAGCCGGCATACAGGTCATCCTTGTCTTTCTGCGCCTGCACATTGGCGACCGTATAGGTGCCGTCGCCGGCCGCTGCCACGAGCCCGGTGACATCCTTGAAGCTCTGGTAGTCGTTGCCTTTGCTTCCTACAAGCGAGCCGGTGAGGTCTTGATAGGCTCCCCCCGGGGTCATGAACTTGACCGTGTTGCGGAGGGCCGTCGCCGCGTTCGGCGTGCTGCCGCTCGTGCGGGCGCCCCAGTAGAGGCCGGCGAAGAGCACCTGCGACCCCGCCGGCATGACGAGGTCGGACCGACTGGAGTTGAACGTGGTCGGGTCGCTGTCAACGTCGACATACGTCATCACGAAGTCGTTGTTGGCCACCCTGCTGCCAATGCCATTCTGGGCATTCACGGCCGCAGGGTCGCTCGCCGGCGCCGTCATCAGCGTGTTGGCCGCAAACGTGATGTCGCCCGTGTCGTTGGTCGTGTAGCGGACCGTGAACGGCGTTGTAACGGCGAGGGCGAGCCGCCGCTCGAGCTGCTCCGTTGCCAGTTCGCTCGAGCGGCCCAGCAGGCCGCAGGCCTGACGGCGTGATCCGCGAACACCTGCCCCGAGAGCGCGGGAGAACAAACCTCGACTCGACCTATCCATCAAAAACGACTCCTGACACGGTGAACTCGAACTCGCTGCCGAACCGACAACCGCGAATCGCCAGTCGATGCCCGCCCACGCTGACACGCGGTGCTCCCGCCGGGCCGGCTGCCATCGTCTGCCAAGCCATCTGCCATCCAGATTGCCTAATCACTTCAAATTCGCCCGCTGCTAGACGAAAGTCAAGTAATTTCAACAGACTCCGAATAACAGGGGGGGAGCCCCGGGTCGGCATGGGTCAGCACGACACCAGCAGCATCAAGGCCGCAGACTCCACCCAAACCCCCGCGGCAGGTTCTGCTGGGCCGTGATTTGAGCCAGACCGCAACGATTCTCATGCCCCCTGCCGGAGGTGCCGAAGAAAACGGTCATAGCGGATGTTCCCGCTGTTCCCATGGTACGGGTCGTAACGCACCATCATGCTCCACCGTTCGGCCCTCCAGCCTGTCCGCCCCCGGTGGACTCCGATCATCGCTACGGTGGTGGCTGTCGTCGTCTCCACATGGTGCATTCGGCTGCCTGCAGCAGAACCTGGGTACACGCAGGACGAACGCTCCTACGCCGTCTTCGATGCGCTCTTCCTCCAGCGTGACAACGCCGCCATCGAGCGGCCGGTCGTCGTCAATAGCACCGCCCCAAACGTCGGCGTCCTGTCAGCGGGCGATCCCGCCAGCACGATCGGGACCGGAGCGCGGTTGCTCTACGGCAACTACGGCGAAGACGACATCGGCTGGGAAGTCGGCTACGTCGGCATCTATGGCATGTCTGCCGCCCGCACGGTCACGAGCACCACTCCCACGCTCGAGGCGCCTAACGGGGGCTTTGCCAGCCAGACTGGACTGACCGAGGGATTTTCCGCTCGGGTCACCAACGCCACCTCGATCAACTCCGCGGAGCTCAATGTCGTCATTCATGAATATGACGGCGGCTTCAACCGGCGATCGGGCCGGCCATGGCAGCGGTACGAGGGCTACGACGGTGGTCACATCGATTGGATCGCTGGCTTCCGTTGGGCCAACCTCGAGGATGCAGCGGTTCTGGCTATCCCGCGCGGGACGTCGCCACAGGCCAGCAATTACAGCGTCAACGCGACTTCGAATCTCTTCGCCGCGCAGGTTGGCACGCGGGGCCGCATGGCCTTCGAACAGTGGGCAATCGAGGGCTGGATGAAGATCGGCATTGCCGGCACCGCACTCTCGCAGTCGCAGACGATGTTCGACGCTCTCTCGCCCACCACGCCCTTCCGACAGCCAACTTCCTCCGACACCGCCGGCATGGGCATGATCGCCGACATGAACCTCTCCGCGATTTACCGGATCAACGAGGTCTGGGGCCTTCGATTGGGCTACAACATGATGTGGCTCACGGGCGTGGCCCTGGCAGCCGATCAGTGGGATTTCACGCCGAGCCAGGCCGGCGGCACGAATCTCAACGGCTCCGGCAGCATCTTTTTAAGTGGCGCCAACCTCGGCCTCGAGGCGCGCTGGTAATCAACACGCCGGGGCTGTGCGGAGCGTTCATACAAGCCCTGAGCGTGAGCGACGGGATTCCGTGCCGCCGGGTTTCATACAAGCCCTGAGCGTGAGCGACGGGATTCCTTGCCGCCGGGCTTCATACAAGCCCTGAGCGTGAGCGACGGGATTCCGTGCCGTCGGGCTTCATACAAGCCCATGATACAAGCCTTGGGCGTGAGCGACGGGATTCCGTGCTGCCGATCCCCCGGCTCACGCCGGGGGCTTTTATGGGGGCGTGAGCG
>JBIIFB010000056.1:0-19266 GCA_044237545.1 Pirellulales bacterium | reverse complement strand
CGAACGGTGCGGCCCGCGAGCGATACGACCTCATCGTCATACCGCAGCCCTCTCTTCCAGGCATCGGATGATTCGAGGATGTCGGACACAACCACGCGACCGTCGGCGCTCGTCGCCACCGTCGCGCCCAGCGTGGCATGGTCGACGAGACGGCCGCCCTTGAGCAGGCCGAGGAAATTCCGGAGCTGGTTGGCCGAGATGGCGTAGCCGACGCCGACGTTGACACGGCCGCGCTTCTCGAAAGACGCCCGGCCATTGACGCCGATCAGCCGGCCCCGTGCATCGAACAGGCCACCGCCGGAGTTGCCGGGGTTGATCGCCGCATCGACCTGCAGGCAGTCGGCATACTCGAGAATCGTGCCCGCGGGAAATTGGTAGCGTCTGGTGCCCGACACGATGCCGGCACTGATCGACGGCTGAAAGTCCGTCGCCAGCAAGAACGGATTCCCGGCGGCGAAGCAGAAGTCGCCGACCTCGACCCCGTCGCTGTCAGCAAGTTCGGCGTAGGGAAAGTCGTCGCGGCCCAGCAGCTTGACGAGCGCCACGTCTCCGGTCGGATCGAGGCCGACCAGCACTGCGTCATAGAGCCGACCATCGGCAAGCCCACACTTCATCGCCACACCGGCCGGTTGCACAACATGGAAGTTGGTAAGCGCATAGCCATCGGGGCTCACGAGCACGCCCGAGCCCCCCCCCGCCTCTCCAGCGAAGATCGCGACGGCCGCAGCCGACGCCCGCTGCATGGCATCGATCCGCTGCTGCTGGGCGTCGAGCACCGCCGACGCCACCTCCCCCGCCGAGGCAAAGCCGCCCGCGATCGCCAGCATGCAGGCCACCCCGCATGCCACGATTCCCGGGGGCGTCCGCCGGAATGCCCGCGGCTGGTTCAATCGCTGCATGAGGAGTGCCTTGTGCCGCCCGGGGTCTCTCGATGTCGAGCGTGTCTGGTGTCTTGTGTCTGGTGTCTTGTGTCTGGCGTCTGGTTTCTGGCGTCTAGCGTTCAATCGCCGGATTGATGAACCGAACGGCTCCGCCGATCCCGCTGCCCGGCAGGAAATCGACAGTCACCGTCAGCCTGCGTGCCGACGTCAGATCGACGTCGATCGGAATGCCTGCGATCGGACCTGCTGCGGGCTGTTCGGCAACGCCGCCGATTCCCTCCCCGATGACACCCGAGGAGGCATCGATCTGCCGTCGGAAGAGTTCTCGGTCGTCAGCCGACACAATCACCACCGCGGCGTCTACGGTCTGCGGTCCGGCAGCGGCCGAGACAACAGTTCGAAACCTGCGACTCTCGGGCGGCACACGCCAGACCGCGACGGTTCGCGGCCGCATGATGATGCCTGGCGTCGATGTTCCGGCGACCAGCGGTTTGGTTCCCACCGCAGGCGGTGGAGCCCCCTGCCCCGCTCCCGATTCGATCGTCCGAGGGGCGAAAAAAGACGCGAGCCCCGCGGTCCGGCCCTGCTCCCCCAGCACCAACCCGCCAAACCAAGGCTCGACTTCGACTTTTTCGGGGACAAGGCTGGCCAGGCTCACGATCCGGCCTGCGGCATAATCGACACCAGCCAACATGGACGACGGCAGGCGGATCTCGCCATCGATCACAAGGCCGTCGCCGGACCACTCCACCCTGTTGGCCCGCAATCCGCCCCCTGTCACCGCCACCAGCACCCGCCCGACAGGAGTCGCCTCGGCGGTCGGTGCGGCCCGCAGCCAATGGAGTCCGATCACCTTCGACCGTTTGACAGGGATCGTCTCCTCATCAAGCACCACGGTGACGGCATCTGCCGAAACACCCGTGATGGCACACTCGACAAACTCGTGATTCTCGTCGGTTCCCACCACGACGAGGTCGCTCTCGGTCCCCTCGGGGATCCCTGCCTGCCAGGGCGACGCTGCCGCCGCGGCGGCCCCTTCCTTGCGCCAGGCGATCGACCGCACACGGCTGGCTGGCACTTCGACCCGTCCTTCCGGCCGCATCAACACGGCCGGCTGTTTGCCATCGCCGATCACGGCCCCGTTCGCGTTCCAGGTAAAGTCATCCCCAGTGAGCGTCGAGCCATCGACCAGCGTCAGCACCACCGCATGCGGCAGGTCCACCGCGACCGGCGTCTTCCGCACCGAACGCACACGCTCGCCTGGCAGCGACAGCACACCGTCGACGCCGCCCGCCGTGTCGACCACCCGCACGCCGGAGGCGTCGATACGTTCGAGTCGGCCTGATGTCACGCTGCCATCCCCCTGCTCCACTTCCACGAGGAGCGACCCATCGGCGGCCACCGCCTCCGTGCATGCCAGCACCATGCAGCCCAGCACCATGCAGCCCAGCACCATGCAGCCCAGCACCATGCAGCCCAGCACCATGCAGGCCAGCACCATGCAGGCCGGCTTCATACAGCCCAGCCACCGACCGCCCATCCCCGGGGTTCGCTCCGCAAGACTCTGCACTAGCGTTTCTCCTCGCCGGAGGCCAGCCGCTTGAAATACTGTTCGATCGCCTCGCGGTAATGGGCTGGAAACTCCCTGCCGATCTGCTGCAAGGCCTCCTCACGTTGGTGGGGAGGGAGCTTTCCCCAGCCGTCCGATTCGCCGATATCCCGCTTGGTCACCTCGCCAGGCCCCTTGCCGCCTGCGATGCGGCTGTCGTCCATCGGAGTGCCGTCGCCGCCGCGTCCGCCGCCACCGGCGCCACTCGAAGACTGCGACTGTTGCTGTTGCTGCTGCTCCTCGATCGCCTTGATCATCTTGTCGAGCGAATCGATCACTCCATCCTGCACGGCCAGCGTTTTCGTACCGGGACGGCCCAGATCGAGCCGACGGGTGATGTCCCGCATCCGCCGGGCGATGTGATCGAGAGACTCGTCCTCGAGCGCCGTGATGTCGGCCTTCAGCAGCCGCGCCACCCGTTCGTACCGCACCGGAATCTCGCCCGATCGCTCGAGCAAGCGGTCGAGCGAGTCCACGGCGACATCTGACTCAAGCAGCCAGTGCTGGCAGGCGGCTCGGTGGAACAGCAGCGTGGCAGGATCGACGGCGGTGGCGGGGTCGAGATCGGCCAACAGTGCGAGCCCCTCATCGAAACGGTCGCGGCGGACGCATGCGCGTCCCAGCCACAGGCGGACAGCATCCCGTTGAAACGCCGCAGTGGCAGGATCGGCCAGCCACGCGAGATCAGCAGGACCCTGCTCTCCCGCAACGCGGCCTTCCAGAACGCCCTTCTGGATCGCAGCGCATCGGGGATCGACCCGGATAAAGGAATCCATCACGCGGTCGAGCATGTCGGCCTGAACGTCGGCCGCCGAGGCATCGGCCGGCACCTCCTCGGGCCAGGTCGCCCGAACCGCGGCACTGTCGGCCTCCAGATGCTTTCCAGCAGCCGACATGGCATCGAGCCAACCGACCATCCGCAACCGTATGTCGGCGGGGGAAGGAATCGACCACGATGGCGGCCTTTCCAGATCGCGGTCGCTGGCTGCCGCTGACCCGCGCATCGGGGCAGCCAGCGTGGCCTCGCCGGCCGTCAGCAGCACCGCGAACGCCGCGAATGCCGCGACCATATAGAAAAACCGGCTCGGATGCATGCGGATCTGGCCCCCGAAAGGAGTCGGTGTGCCGAAACTACAAATTGACTGAATCATAGACCGTAATCATATCCGCACGGTCCCGCCGGGGCGAAACATCGGCGAAAGCCCCCTTCCGAACGGCGTTGTCCGGCTCGAGATCGGCCCCGGGGCAACCCGGTTCGGCACGGGGAAGCCTTTCCCTACTCCGTGCGGCCGGTGACGATGTCGTGCGCTGCCCGCTCGATCTTCCGCTGCCGCTGCGCTAATCGCTCGAGCGCAGTGAGCAGTTCGGGTTCGTCTGCCTGTTCCATGCCTTCGGCCAACAGCTTGGAAAAACGCTTCGTACGGGAATTCACCCGCATCTGCAGAGAGCGGATCATCTTCAGCTCAGCGAGCTTGTCCACCAGCGGCTGTTCTCCCGGCTCCGCCGGACGCCCACCCTGATTTCCCTGCTGCCGTGCCTGCTGCTCCTGCTGCGCTTTCTCAAGCGCCGACAGCATCTCTTCGAGGCTCGTGACGAGATCTTGCAGAATGCCACGAGTCGTGCCGCCCACGTCACTCCGGGCCAGCCGCGCGGCCGCCTGTGTAGAGTCGTCGCGGATCTGTTCGAGTGCCTCCGGAATCGCCACCGCCGAGCCGTCGTCACGCACGAGCGTGAGGGCCTTGGCTGCGTCGAACCCGACCACGGCCTGCTCCCGGGACAGCCGCACCGCCTCCAATTGTCGCTCGCGATCAGCCTGCGACTTTTCTGCCGCCAGCTTCTCGGCGCCGGCGAGCACGGCCCGCTGGGCACGCAGCATCGTCCGCAGTCGCGTCTCGAGCTGCACAAGGAGCCGCTCCACCTCTTCTTCCCGCATCTGCCTGAGAATCTCCTCCAGCTCCGCCCGGGCCGTCTCCAATTCCTCGATGGCTTTTTCCTGTTCCTGCCTCGCATCGCGTCGCTTGGCCTCGTCGAGCTTCTCCTGCGCCTTCCGCATCCGTTGTTCGGCAGCACCGAGCCGCTTCTTCGTGCGGCGGGCCCGCGAGGCCTCATCCATCCCCTCCGATTTCTCAGCAGCCTCGTCCGACTCCTCTTGCGGCGGCGATGCCTCGCCCGCATCCCCCTCCGCCTGATCCGAGCCGTCCCCAGACTCAGACTCTTTTCCAGACCCAGACTCTTTCCCAGACTCTTTCCCAGACTCTTTCCCAGACTCTTTCCCAGACTCTTTCCCAGACTCAGACTCTTTTCCAGACCCAGCGGGGGATTCACTTTTCTGCCCGGCCTGCTTTCCGTTCTCCGATTCCTTTCCCGTCGCTTCTTTGGGCTCCATCCGCTTTGCAAAATTGTCGATGTCACCGGCGAGGCCTTGCGTCTCCTCGGCCAGTGCCGCCTGCCGTTCGGCGAGCTGCGTTTCCTTCGCACCGGCCTCGGTCGACCCCTCGACGTCGCGTTGGCGGGCGATCAGCTTCGAGAGCCGCCCCAGAAACTGCCGCACCTCCTCCTTCTCGCTCGCCAGCCGCTTGTCGGTGTCTCCAGACTCAAGCAGCGTGAGCAGTTCTCGCAGCGTGTCGATCGCACTGGTCTGGCCCGTGCCAGCCTTGAGGAGCTGTCCCTTTTCGAGCAGTTTCACGATCGTGTCGAGGCGATCACCCACCTCGGCCTCACGGGCCTGCTCGAATACGCTCCGCAGGAGCGCAGCCCGCCGCGGATCGCCGGCCGCCAGCAGATCGGCGAGTCGCAGGAATGTCTTTTCAAGGTCACGAAACTGCTGGGCGAGTTGCTGTTCGCGGGAGGCCAGACTCCCATCATCCGCGGCCGACGTCGCTGCAGGTTTTGCTGCCGGCTCTTCTGCGACGCACAGCGGCCCACCCCCCACGCTCACCATCATGAAGCTGCACAGCATGAAGAAGCAGGGAATGGAACGCCGAGGCATGAACAGCCCCCATGTCGCATCGCCCACACCCCGACCCACACCCCAACCCCAACCGAGGGCGGGATCCCCGGACACCGAAGTGAGCATCAGGGCGCCTCGGCGCACTGGCCGAACTATCACCCCTGGCGTATTCGCCGAGCCGCCCAGCGAACGGAGCGTGTCTGGGGATCCCGACCGGCGCAGTGGAGAATGGGACAAGTTAAAAACTCGCCCCCACGACGAATCAAGCGTGTCTGGGGATTCCGACCGGCGCAGCGGAGAATGGGACACGTTAAAAACTCGCCCCCACGACGAACCAAGCGTATCTGGGGATTCCGACCGGCGCAGCGGAGAATGGGACACGTTAAAAACTCGCCCCCACGACGAACCAAGCGTGTCTGGGGATTCCGACCGGCGCAGCGGAGAATGGGACAAGTTAAAAACTCGCCCCCACGACGAACCAAGCGTGTCTGGGGATCCCGACCGGCGCAGTGGAGAATGGGACACGTTCAAAACTCGCCCCCACGACGAATCAAGCGTGTCTGGGGATCCCGACCGGCGCAGCGAAGAATGGGACACGTTCAAAACTCGCCCCCACGACGAACCGATGAGGCTCATCAACCGCTGCGAACGCAGGCCTTGTAACACGCTGCCCAGTGAAGTTGTTCTCATGGCCGCTCCAACGCCTCCCGAGCCCGCCGCTTCTGCTGTTCAAGTGTTTCAGCACGGATCTGCTCCTGTGAGCGGATCATGCCACGCAGAACCTCCAGCACCTCGTTGAATGATTCCAGCTCCATCATCTTATCGAGCACCGCCCGCATTCGGGCGAGCACGAGATCGGCCCGTCGCACAAGTTCGGGTCGGCTCATTCCCGCCCGGCAGGCCACAGCCAGCGCAGGCAGTTCCTGTGTGGCCAGGGCGGAGAGCGGGTCGGCGATCTGGGCGATCAGCCGGGCCTCCAGTTCGGGCGTGATCAATTGATTGTTGTCAAACTCCAGCCGAATGCCGCGAAAGGCCTCGGCCAGCTCCGCCGTTTCACCCGCGGCGCGAGACGTCGCCTCAACCAGTCCGGAGGCTTCAATCGGTCCGACGGCCCCATCGGCATGATCGCCGCCAGCAGTGCCATCACCATCGCCATCGCCATCGCTAGCCGCATCCCGGCGCGGCGCGGCAAAGCCGTCTCTGGCCTGCGTCAGATCGGCCACGCAGCTTTCATACCGTCGACGGAGGACGATTTCGCGGGCTTCGAGCATCGCCACGAGCGATTCGGCCGCGACGACATCGAGCGACCAGGCGTCGCTCGTGCCGGCGTTTGGCTCACCGGCGAGCGTGCAGGTGTCGGTGGCGGCGACCGACACCTGGAGTTTGCTGCCCACGCGCAGGCCAAGCGGCTCCAGTTGCACGACCTCAGCGGCATCAGTCGTCAGTTCTACGATCGCGTCCCCCGCCCGGACTCGGGCCACCGGCAACGATGTCTCGACGGCGTCGGCCACCTTCAGCACCACGGTCGCGCCGCCCAGCCCGTGGTCGTCGGAGATCGTGCCCACCAGCGGCACCCGGGCCCGCGGCGTGACCGCGGTCGAGATGCCGTGGAGACGTAGGGACACCTGGGGCGGATCGTCGGGCAGGGCCGACAGCAGGAAGGTGACCGGCTCGCGATTCACGAGTCCGTCGGTGTCGGTAAACCGCACGACGACGGTGCGATCGACGGCAAGCGCAGCGATTCGGCCGACAATCGTGCGGCCCGCAGCCGCTGCCGGCCGGGCATCACCTGCCGACGGTGCGGCGGGGAGCGTGGCGAGCACCTCCTCGGCCGAGGAGCCGACGCCGTCGGCGTTCCCCGTCGAGAGTGCCACCATCGTCGCGGCGGAGAGCGGCTTCGTGGCGGTGCAGGCGATCTCAACCGTTGATCCGCGGGGAATCTGGACGACCCGCGCTGGCGGCGTCTCCCGCCGTCCGCCCCCGAGATAGGCCGGCGGCGTTGTCTCGATGCGAAGTTTTTCCAGTGCCGGCGGCTCGAGCACCTCCAGCCGAAGATTCCGGAGACGGGCGTCGCCACCACGGATTTCGAGATCGAGGCTGTCGTTCACCGCCTTGAGGACATGGCCGAACGCCTGGCTGCCGGCCACGCCGCCGCCCCGCGTGCCCATCCGCTCAGCCCGCCAGTTGCTCCGCCGACCACTGCCTGGCCGACTGCCGAAACCATCCGCCTGGGCAACCCGCCACCGCAGGTCGACCACGTCCGGCAGCCGATCGGCAGACTCCGCCTGCACGATCACGTCGACATCGCTGCCCCGGGCCACCTTCCGTACGCCGGTCGGAAAGTCGTCGACCGTCAGCCGCACCCGCCGCGGCCAGGGCTCGTCGCCCAGGAGCGCCATCCGCCGCGCCCAGAGCCCGGCGACGGCCGGCCTGGCAGCAGCCACGGCGACCACACTCGCCAGTGCACCGGCCGCCGCGAAGGCGAGCATCACCAACTGCCGTCGGCGGAAAATCCGCTCCGGCCGCACCTGCTCCAGGAGGGCCGTCGCTTCCGCGGCAGTCCGGGACAAAAGGTCCGGATTGACCTCGTCGTCAGGACGGGACGAGAGTTCGATCGCCGTTGAAAGGCTGTCCCGAAATGCCGGGTGGCTCCGCTCCACGACAACCGCCAGGCTCGCGTCGCTGAGATCCGTGCTGAGCCTGCCAACGAGCTTTCTGGCCAGGAGCGTGGCCAGCCCGGCTGCCGTTGCGGCCAGCAGAAGAGCCCGTCCCCAACGCGGTGGCTCCACCAACCAGTCGAGCGCGAGCGATCCCCAGAAAAATGCCGCCGCTGCCAGGCCCACCCATGCCAGCGACTCCACCCAGATCCAGCCCCGGGCCTGCCGACGGAGCCGGGCGAGAAGGTCCCTCAAAAGCGACACGTCGACAGCGGCAGCCGGCTGGGGCATGGCGGCTGGAGCGAGCGGCGGCGGATCGATGACAGGCGTCACTGCGGGGCCTCGAAAGATTCAAAACGGAAAGATTCAAAACGGTGCGGGAAGGGGAGTGATGTGATCCGATGCTCAGGCAAGCTTGACGAGTCGCCGCAGAATCCATTCGCTGCACAACAGGCCCGCGCCCACCGCCATCAGGATGGCGTTGAGGCGACGCTTGAAAGCACCGTCCGGCGAGCCGGTTTCGTATTCGCGGCGTGATCGATCCGGGATGCCGGCGGCCAACGCCTGCGAGTCGGAAGCCGTCCAGGGCTGCGTGGCGAGAAAGCGGGCGGTGCCTCCGCTGCCTGCGGCGAGTTGCTCCAGCAGGCCGCGATCCAGCCGCGGCCGTTCCAGTTCGCGATCGGGCAGACGTGCCTGGATCCGCCGCGACACCTTCTCACCCCCTGCACCGGGCAGCTCGACATCGATTCGCCACGAGCCGTCACGCGAGGCCACGAACGCACCCTGCAGCACGCCATCCCGCTCTCGCTCGACCGCCAGCGGCACCCGCAGCACCGTGCCGTCCGGCCCCACCACCCGGCACTCGGCAGACGCCGCCGCATCCCCCTCCGGCACGACCAGGCGGACCACGACATTCGAGCCCACGGCAAACCGATCCCGGTCCACGAGCAGTCGGGCCCGCCGCGATCCACGCAGCAGCCGGCCCTGCGACACGTGGCGAATCAGCTGCGTGGCCAGTCGTTCGTGAAGGCTGTCGTCCAGCGATCGCAGCCGCCATGTCTCGCCGCTCCCCATGAAGAAGACGTTCCCCGAGCCATAGAACTGTCCGGCGAAGTAGATCGGGTTGGATTCCGGCGCAGCGGTTGCACCGGGACGGGCGGCGCGGGCGTAGACCGTGGCGCCCGGCTTGGGACCGGACGAATCGAAACAGGAAAATACCCCCTTGAACTCGCTCCAGACGGTCTGGCTGGCGATGCGGCTCGAGGCCAGCCAGAGAAATTCCGCGTCGAGTCCGTCGCGGGAAAACATCAGCGGCATCGGCTCCTCGAGCCCTGCCGGACCGTCACCGGTCAGTCTGCCGGCCCGCCGGAGTTCCACCGGGTGCAGGTTGCGGATCACCGCAGTCTGGGAGTCGGCGATCCACGCGTCCATGAAGATGGAGCCGGCCACGAAGACGAGTCCGCCCGACTCCCGCGACACCCACCTCTCGAGACGAGCCTGCGCAGCCGCATCGAGCAGCCGCCAGTCGTAGTCAAAGGCCACGACAACGTCATACTCGGCCAATTCCTCGGCCGTGGCGGGAAAGGATGGCAGGATCCGGCGGGCATCCTGCGAGCCGCCCCTGCCGGCGGTGCCGAGCAGCACGTCCACCGCCACGCTCTTGTCCCGTTCGAGGACGTTTCGCATGAATTGGTATTCCCGGCTCGGCCCACCAGCCATGAGCAGCACCTGCGTGACCCGATCCACGACCTCGACCTCGGCCACCTGGCGGTCGTCGGTCGGTGTCCGATCGACGGCGGGCGGAATCACTCGTACTGCCAGATCGCGGCGGCCCGGAGTCGCCAGCCCCGGCACGTCGAACCGCACGGCGACAAGCTCGCCGCCGGCCCCGAGCATGACCTCGGTGGTGTCGATCACCCGGCCCGCCGAGGCTGCGGCCTGCGGGTCGCTCCCGCCGCCATCGGCTACCACTTCGGAGAGCTCCACGCGGACCGCCTGCCCGGCGAGCCCCTGCGACTGCAGATAGGCGGTGACGGCGAAGCGATCACCCGGAAATACCCGGGCCGGCACGAGTATGTCGGCCACCCGCACGTTGGCCGGGAGCCGATCGGATCCGATTCCGAGCGCATGCACGGGCACGCCCGCCTTGCCGAGCGCCGCGACGGCCGCCACCGGATCGACACCGGCATTGTTGGCACCGTCGGTCAGCACGATCACTCCCGCGAGCACGCCGCCGGGCTCCTGGTCGAGCACCCTCGCGAGCGCCTCGCCCAGCCGCGTTTCGTAGCCGCGGGCAGTGAGCCGTTCAGGCCAGTCGCCGGCGGATGGCGACGCTTCCTCGCCGGCCCCGGCCGCTGACAATGTCGGCAAGAGTGTCAGCGGCTCCGCGTCGGCGTCGAACCGCCAGACCGATACCTCATGCCGCGGGGCGAGCGCGGCGAGCAGCCCCGCTTCACGCAGCACACGAACCGCAGACTGCGACCGCGTATCGGCCTGTTCGGACTCCGGCACTGCCCCGGCAGCCTGCGGTTGCGCCGCAGCGGACGTGTCCAGCTTTTCCCCAGCGGGCTCGTCGCGCTTTTCTCCAGCGGGCTCGTCCAGTTTTTCTCCGGCGGGCTCGTCGCGCAGCGTCATGCTCGCGCTTGAATCCACAAGCACGGCCACCCGTGACGGAAATACGATCTCATGTTCGGCAGTCCGCTCAAAGTCGAGATAGGCCGCAGCGACCGCAGCAATCGCCCCCAGCCGCAGGGTTGCAAGCACCAGCCCCATGCCACGCGGCAACTCGGCCGCGTCACGGCGGTACATCCAGAGCACAAAGGCCGCGATCGCCACCAGCGCCACCACGAGCGCCGGCATCTGCCACCACTGCGAGAAGCTATCGATCAGGCCGCTGGTGATGCGGTGCTGCACCCGCTCGGATGCGGCGAGCAGGCAGACCGGTGCCCCGACCGTCGGCGGGCACAAGAGCGGCGCGAGCGGTGCCACAAGCGTCGGAAACAGCGTGCAAGTGAGTGGGGGCATGGGGGGTCGCTTGCTGGTCAGGCGGTCGATTTGCCGCGGGACTTTGCATGGTAGCTGGCCGAAAACGCCACCAGTTGTTCAAGGATCAGCACCGCCGCGAGCAGATGCAGCAGCGGCTTTGCCAGGGGCGCGCCGGCCAGGGTCGTGGCATCGGGCTGGAGCGACTCGGCCCGGTCATACTTATAAGCCACGCCAGCAAGCGTGCGATCCAGTCGCTCGCGTCCGATGCGTTCGAGCTGCCCTTCATCGGCCGACACGTTGACGGCAAAGATCCGTTCTCGTTCCGTGCCGTCCAGCCGCCGCCACCGGGCCGTGTAGCCGCCGGCAACGGACGTCTCGGGCAGCGTGGCCTCGAGCACGCCCGCGGAAGACGCCACCGCCGTCTGGTGCACGATGGCACCGGCCGGCGGCACCGCCACGTCGACCTCGATCTCGTCGACGGCCGTGTCGAGCCGCACGACCACGGGATCACCCACTTCCAGCGACTCCGCACGACGGCGGCTGCGGGCCAGATAGCTCTCCAGTTCCAGCATCACCACCACCCAGCTCGGGTTGCCACGGGCCCAGTTGTTCCAGGTGGGAGCCGCCGTCGACAACACGGCCACGGCCATGCCGTCGCCGTAGGGTCGTTCGACCACGAGCGGTCCGCCGGTGCGCAGCGAGAGCAGCCGACGCAGGCCGCTGGCGGCCGCTGGATCGAAGCCGCGTTCCACGGCCATTGATCGTTCGATCCGCACTGCATCGAGCAGTGGATTGCGTTGGCCGGAGAGCACCGCCACCACCGGGTGTTCTTCCACGACAACGTCGGGCGCGGCCACGGCCCCCGCGGCGGCGTCTGGCAGCAGATCGACCGGCCCCGCCAGCGGTACGGGAAACAGCCCCTCACCACCACGATACAGCGAGCGATTGACGGCATCGGCCTTCGTCCGCGGACCGGTGAAAAACACGACCCCCCCGCCAGACCGCGCGTAGGCCTCGAGGGCGGCGACCTCCGGGGCGTCGAGCCGCTCCACGTCGAGGATCCAGATGCAGGCAAAACTCTCCAGATCGAGCGTGGCCAGACTCCGCGGCGGTTCGATTCGCGGCCGCAGTCCCGTGGGTGCGCCGGCCCCCGGCGCCAGGGCCGTCGCCACGTAGAAGGCATCACCCGACCGGCCGCCGCCCGTCGGATCGCCGTCGATGAGGAGCACGTCCACCCGGTCGACGACGTCGATCGCCATGGTTCGAAAGTTGTCAGCCGCGAGGGCATCGGCGGCGATCCTGGCCTCCACCTGATGCGGCCCCGCCTTCGTGAACCGGACGTCAAACCGCTGCGTGCCCACGCCGCCGGCGGGTATCTCCGCGATCCGGACACCCGGTCGGCCAAGGGCATCCTCACGGAGGTCGATGGCCACGTCGCGGACAGGCCGATCGGAGTCATTGCGAACCGCCACTTCCAACGGCACGAGCACGCCCGAGGCGGGCACGCCGCCGGCCATCTCCAGCCGTTCGACCGTGATGTTTCCGGGCTGCCGTCCGTCGCCTCCATCGGCGGCGCAGTCAACCAGTCGCAGTTCGCAGCCGGCGTCGGACAGTTGCCGCAACAGGGAGGCCGTCTCGTCGGCGGCCTTCCAGTCCTTTGCGCGGAAGTCACTGACCAGCCAGACCACGTTGGCCGTGCCCGATCCGGCCCCTTCCGCCCCCAGGCCGGACGCAGCCGCCACTGCCCCCCGCGGTCCGGCAGCGGTTGCCGAGGGAGCGAGGCCGGAGAGTTCCTCCCGCACCTCCTGCACCAATCGCGGCGTGACGGGCTGCAGACGGATGTCGAAAGCCTCCTGCGCATCCGGCCGACGTTCATCCCCTGTTTGTTCATCCTCTGTTTTCTGGTTTGACTGGCCTAGCGTGCTTTCGGAGTCGTGGGGCCGGTGGTGTTCAAAGGCCGAGAAGCGGCCGATCGCCACCTCCTGCTGTCCGGGTGCGGCGGCCAGCTCAGCGCAGATCCGCTCCACGACCAACCGGCCACGATCGAAGCTGCTCGAGTCTCCGATGCGGCCGTCGGTCGACAGATCCCCCATCGAATAGCTGTCGTCGAGCAGAACGACGTGGGCCGTGCGGCCGCCCCCCAGCATCCGCCCAAGCGCCGACTTCCACCGCGGCTGCGCCAGTGCCAGCACGATCCCCAGCAGCGCAGCCACCCGGAGCAGCAGAAGCAGGATCTGCTTGAGCATCACCCGCGTGCGGTATTTTTTCTGGCTGGCACGCAGAAATTCCATCGCCGCCCACGGCACCTTGCGATGCCGCAGGAGATTGATGAGGTGGATGACCACCGGGGCCGCGGCGAGCGGCAGGCCCCACCACAGGAGCGGAAGAAAATCAAATGTCGGCATGGCGTGGTTTCCCCTCTACACCGCCACGCTGGCGCGGCGCGAGAGAAGTTTCACCAGGGCCGCGTCGACCGGTTCCCCGGTGCGAACCAGCGAGTAGTCGCACCGCACCGCCGCAGCCCGGGTGCGGACGTCGGCGAGAAACTCCCCCACCGCCGCCAGGTAGCCCGCCCGCAGGCTGCGGGGATTGCAGGCGATCGAGTCGGGCAGTTCGAGCCCCTCGAACCGGGTCGGGCCGTCGAAGGGAAAGTCGAGCTCATCGTCGTCCATGACGTGCAGCAGCACGAGGTCATGTCCCCGTTTCCTCAGCAACTGCATGCCCTGAAACACACCGTCGCGATCGCCGAGCAGGTCTGAGATCACCACCACCATGCCCCGGCGGGGCAGTGTCTCCGCGAGCGATCTGAGCACCGGCTGAAAGGCCGTGGGGCGGCCCGCCCGCGGCGTTTCGAGCACCTCCACGACGCTCGCCAGATGCGACCGCTTCGTCCGGGCCGGCACGCTCGCCCGGACCTTGTCGTCAAATACGCAACAGCCCACGGCATCGCCGTGCGAGAGCGCAAGCCAGGCAAGGCTGGCGGCCAACGTGGCAGCGTAATCGTATTTTCCGAGTGGTCCCGACGCGTAGTTCATGCTGGCCGATCCGTCCACCAGCAGCGTCACGCGCAGATTCGTTTCCTCCTCGAACTCCTTCACGTAGAGGCGGTCCTGACGGCCCCAGACCTTCCAGTCGACGCGGCGGAGATCGTCGCCCCGGACGTACTCCCGATGCTGGAGAAACTCCACGGACTGGCCCTTGTAGGGGCTCTTGTGGAGACCGGCGAGCACACCCTCGACAACAGCCCGGGCGCGCAGCTCCAGCCGCGCGATGCGGGCAATCGCCTCAGGATGCAAATATCGTCTGGAACCGGGTGTCACGGGTCAGCTCGTCCTCTTTTGTGGGAGTCGTCTCGATGATGCGCTGAATGATGCCGTCGGGCGTCACGCCCTCACTCTCGGCGGCGAAGCCCACGACGATCCTGTGCCGCAGCACCGGGCTGGCGAGTGCCTGGATATCTTCCACGGCCACGTGGTTACGGCCCTGCAAGAGCGCGCGTGCCTTGGCACCGATGATCAGGAATTGCACGGCGCGGGGCCCCGCTCCCCAGGAAAGCTGGTCGCTCACGAAGTCGGGCGTGCCCTTCTCACCGGCGCGTGTCTGCCGAACGAGCGCCAGGGCATACCGCACCAGGTGGTCGCTCACCGGCACTCCCCGCACGGCCTGCTGGAGGCCGATGATGTCGGCCGCCGACAGCACGGGCTGGGCATCCTCGGCGGGCAGGCCGGTGGTCCGACGGGCGATCTCGAATTCCTCCTGGAACGTCGGATAGCGGACGAACACCTTGAACATGAACCGGTCCTGCTGCGCCTCCGGCAACGGATAGGTGCCTTCCTGCTCGATCGGATTCTGCGTGGCCAACACGAAAAAGGGATCGACCAGCCTGTGCCGAACCCGACCGACGGTGACCTGCCGTTCCTGCATCGCCTCCAACAGCGCCGCCTGCGTCTTCGGCGGCGTGCGGTTGATCTCGTCGGCAAGCACCACGTTGGCGAAGAGCGGCCCTTCGAGAAAACGCAACTGCCGCGAACCCGTGGCCCTGTCTTCCTCCAGCACGTCGGTGCCGAGAATGTCGGCCGGCATGAGGTCGGGAGTGAACTGAATGCGGCTGAAGGAGAGATCGAGGCTCTTGGCCAGCGTGCTGATCAGGAGGGTCTTGGCGAGGCCCGGCACGCCCTCGAGCAGGCAGTGACCGCGACTGAAGAGACAGATCAGCAGTTCCTCGATCACTTGGCTCTGACCGACGATCACCCGCGAGAGCTGGGCGAGGATGCGATCATGCGCCTCGTGCAGGCGGTCGATGGCGGAAGGGTCGAGGGCGGGCTGCGTCATCGTGTTCTCCGGGCGAAACCTGTGGAATGTATCTGTGGGAGGCCCTGCGGGCCGAAGCCTCGGTCGTGCAGATCCTGTCAGCGTTGGTAAATCGGGAGCGTGCCCCGGTCAAGCTGCAGAATGGTGAGGTTCGTGGCGGTCGTGTACACGGGGCCAATGTAACCCTGCGGCCAGGAAAAGCCGTCGCGGTCGTTTTGTCCCTCCGAGACGAGCCGTTCCTCGATCTGCTTCCGGTAGACGTCCCACTTCCTGCCGCCTTCTCGATACATCACCTGCGCGTAGTAAAAGTGGGCGTAGTGCCAGTGCCCGAAGCCGTTGTTGGAGATGTTGCCCAGATGCTTCTCGGCGTAGTCGAGCATCCGGGGCACATGGGTATCGTCGTATTCCCCGGCATTGAACAGGCAGGCGATGGCTGCGGCGGAGATGGCCGGCCGGCCCCCCCCTCCCTTCGAGCTGTACTGCACGCCGCCGTCGGGCATCGTGCACTTGTGGATGTAGGCGATGGCCTTGTCGATGATCTCGCGGGGCACCGCGATGCCGGCGTTCCGGCATCCGCGCAGCCCCTGCACCTGGGTGATCGTGGTCGAGCCCTCATCGAAGTTGTTGCCGTCTTTGGCACTCACGTAGCCCCAGCCGCCGTCGGACGTCTGCGCGCGGCCGGAAAACTCCACCGCCTTGTCGAGCACCCTGACGAGCTCCTCACGGCGGCGCTCGTCCTCCTCTTCTCCGAGCACCTGCGAGAGGAAGAGCATCGAAAAGCCATGCCCGTAGGTGTAGCGGTCGTCTCCCTTCGGATCACCGATCAGCCCGTTGGGGCGGGAGCGGCTCACGAGATAGTCGACGGCCTGTCGGATCGGTTCCGCATACTTTCCCTGAGTGGTCGTCGAGCCCTCCATCAGCAGTGCCGTGCCCGCGAGCGCCGTCATGGCGGTCGGGTAGCGGCCTTCGTTGGCCGCCCAACTACCGCGTCGCGACTGCTTGCGGGCCAGCCAGTCGAGGCCCTTGGCAATCACGAGATCGACTTTCTCCTCCGACGGCGCAGCCATCAGGGGCAAAGACACCACGACGACGGCCAGCGTCGAGAGGATCAGCGTCGAGAGGATGCGGGCAAGCGTGCTGAGAAGCGGTCGTGGCATGCGGGATCGCCGGGCTGTGGGGCTAAAAGGGGAGCGGAATCGTCAATGCCTTCTTGATCCAGTATTCGATTTCAACCAGCGGATCGACCGCGGCCGACGAGCGTGCTGCGGAGGCCTGAAACGGCGGGCGGGGTGCCGTCGGACCACCGGTGAACTCAAGTTGCAGCTCCGGTGCATCCCTTCGGCCCTGCGACAATGCAATCGTATGCGCGACTGGATCGCCGCTGATGCCGCAGCCCACTCCCATCATATCCGGACGCGGCGTGGCCCGGCCGTTGAAGCGGTCGTCGACATAGACCGCCTGGCCGGTCCGTTTGTCCAGACAGAGCACGCTGAGACGCTGCCGTTCGGGCTCACGGACGGACTGGATCGAACGGGCAAAGAGCAGCACGGGCAGTTGCGAGCTGCACTGCCCCTGCAGCGAGTGCCTGAGAACGGTCGCCGGCACCGGCCAGAGCATGTCGCCGCTGGCCGCGTCGACCGCCCAGAGCGAGCCGGTGATCAGCTGGGGCATTTCCCGGCCCGGCACGCCCGGCAGTGGCGTGACCACCCCCAACGAATCCAGTTGCTGCTGTTCCTCCGCCGTTTCGGCACGCCCCACGAGCACGAGACAGCGGTCCATCCAGGAAAGCACCTGCAGAGACTCAAGCCCAGCCGGCATCTCGGGCAACCTGACGCGGAAGATCACGCCGGCATTGTCGAGGTCGAGCAGGCTCAGATCACCTGACGGTTCCACCACCGCAAGCCGTCCGTCACCCGCGGCCACGGCACGAGACTCGCCGGGATATTCGCCGAGGGATCGCTGCCGACCATCCACGGGATCGAAGAGATCGAGACGAACCCTCCGGGCCCAGCCCTGCCCTGCCTGTTCGAGCGTCCTGTTGTTCCCATCCGCAGGATCAATATCAGTGGTCTCATCAGCCTGCACCGCCGGAGGCTGAACCGCCCGTTGAGTCGCCTTCGCTGGCTGGGCCAGTTCATCACTCGGCCGCACAGACAGGATCTGGCGGCCGCTCATCAACAGTCGCCGTTCGCTGCCCGGCAGGTCGAGCGTTCGAACGACCCTGCCATCCGCCATCGCCAGCACGATGGCGTTGCGGCCGTCGACCGGACACACGCAGAGATAGTCGTCGTCGCCGAAGAGTTCGCTGGCCGCAGGGAGCCTTTGCCGCTCCCAGAGCAGGCGGCCCGTGAGTGGCTCGTAGACCTTGAGCGTTCGGTCCGCCATGATCGCCACGCCCGTGCACCGTGCCGCGCACGCCGCAGCACCCCGACGGCGGGACTCGTCCGCATTCCGCGGCTCGGAGACACGTGCCCCGAGTGGAACGTTGCCCTGCCGGGCAACCCGACCGGCGTTGACATTCATGACAAATCCCATCCCCCGCGGTTCGCCTGTCGAATCGGATTTGTCGGCGATCACCCAGAGCGGACGGTTGCGGGCCTTCCCCTGCCCTGCCCCGTCGGCCCCGGCCATCTCGAAGGCCGCGACACTCGCACCCGCGCGGACAAACACGACGCGGCCGACCACCGCGGCCTCGTCCGCGCCGCCCGACTGAAACATCGGCATCAATCGAGCCGCGTCAGACCGCGGCTTGATGCCGAAGGGATCGCCGATCGGCCGGCCGTAGCCATCCATGGCGATGATGCCGGACTGCTGATGCTCATCAACGGCAAGTTCGATCCCGGGCAGAAATGAATCGGAACCGTTCATCACGGGGATGTTCATCAGCCGCGAGCGGACAAACCGCACGTTCTCTGGGTCGCCTTGAACCGTTCCTGCGGCCCGGGCGACCGTGCCGCGGCGTTGCACGACCCGTCCGATGGGCCACGCACCCGACTCGCCAGCGACCGAACGACCGACCGCGTCGGCCGGACTGCCCCCAAAGTCGCGACGCAATCCGGCCAGCGTGGTGGCGGCATACTCGCGGTCAGCCGGCCCACCGACACGGGCGAGGTCCAGCAGGACGAAGTCGCGTTCAACGACACGGCCTCGGCCATCATCGCCCGTCGCCACCGTTTCGATCGCTTCGTGGAGCGTCTCTGCCAACTGCCTGCGGGCCTCGATGGCCTTTTCGTGACGCCCGAACCGTTCCACGAACTCGCGGAGCCGCCCGATCCGGTCGGCCTCCCCGCCCCCCGCAGCCGGTGCGGCCACCATCGCCACGGCCAACTCCCGCGCCGCGAACGCATCGAGTTCGGCCCGCAGCGGTGGCGCAGCCCTGGCAAACATCTCGGCGAGCCGTCCTTGAATCCAGCGGACGGGAGCGACGACCAGATGCTGATCGGCACCGTCCGCGACCAGACCCTCTGCAGCACCAGCAAGCTCCATCGCCACGCCATTCTCAAAGACTGTGTCCGCCACACCCGACGCCGAGAAAGCCATCAGTTGCTGGATCGCCTCCCATGCCTGCGGAAGATCGCCCGTGCGGAGAAATCCATCGACCGTGGCCCGCAGTGCGACGATCGCGGTCGCCGGCGAGCCGCTCAGGGCCACGGCCTCGCGCCAGATGGACGCAGCCTGGGGGAAATCCTTTTGGAGCGCAAAGAGAAGCGCCGTCGCCACGACGCTCGAAGGCACACGGGCCGGCTGCAAGGCATGGGCCTCCCGCACCCGCGCGATGCCGCTGGCGATCGCCCCCCGGTCAAGTTCCAGCTGGCCGCGCCAGAGCAGCGCCCATGCATCCTGCGGGTTGGCCTTGAGCGCCGTTTCGATCCG
>JBIIFB010000204.1:0-5938 GCA_044237545.1 Pirellulales bacterium | reverse complement strand
GGCGTAGAAGAACTTCCGATTCCACCCGCCCTGCTGCGCGAGGGCCACCGCCTCCGGCGAGTCTTTCGGATGGAGCACCGTGTTGTCGGCGGCCGTGATGCCCGTCGGCCGGACGTGGAGCACGGCCACATGAAAGTCGTGCTCGACGATCGGATTCGGGCCCCGGACGGTGATGCCTGCCATCCCACCAGCGGAAAACCGGAACCGAAACGAGATCCGCACATCCGTGCCCGAAATCTTCCGCGTGATACCGGCCGGGTGAAACTCCTCGGGGAAGTTGCGGCCTCGTAGCGCACCGTCAACGACCTGCCACCAGTCGGTCCGCACCTCCTTGCCCGACACCGGCCGCCCGTGCGGATGCTTGTCGTCGCGGCCGTCCGCGAGAAACCCGTACGGCGACCAGTTGCGTTGGAACGCCGTCAGATCACTGAAATCCTCGGTCCAGCCTGAGGCAGGAGAGATCTCCACCCCCGCTGCCACCCCCGTGCAGCAGCAGAGGATCAATAGTATTCGCAACACAATCGCTCGACTCATGATGCTCATGCAGACTCTTTCATCTGGAATGATCGCACCGACTGGTGCATGTCACACGGAAATGCATCAAGGCACGCCCCGCCAATCTACGTATTCTCAACGATTATCGATCGGCGGACTGGCCAGATCGACTGGCCAGATGCCCGATACGGCCGTGCCGGTCACCGGCCTTCCGGAGTCAGCAGATTGCTTTTCGCGCGATTCATGGGCAACGGATTTGGGTGCCGGAATGTGCCGCTCGCCAGGATCGTTGAACGGTGTTTCTGCGCGGCCAGAGGATTTTTGAGATGAGCACTGCCCCGCGGTATCTTCCCCGGTACACGGCCGACGACTCTGCAGCCTGGGCAGATGATTGAAAACTGATCGACGTCCTCGCCGTGGCGATGACGCCCAGCCAATCAGTTTCTTACCCGAGTCCGCGATCTACGACAAGCATGCGACGGCGCTGGCCGATCCGGCGGGGAACATGCCGGCGCCTTCGGCGACGAACGGACTGACGAGATTTTCGAAGCATGAGGTCCTGTGAGCCGCCGGATTCGTGAACGTGTTACCGTCTACCTATCCAGAGGGTGACGGCAGCGAAGCCCCTGGAACCGGGCATAGTCGCGATCCGTCGTGATCCACTCCGATCCCGTCTCCAGCGCGAGAGCGGCATGATAGGCATCTGCGACAAGGTTGCCGCGGGCATGGGAACGCCGGCAGAGGTCCAGAAAAATCTGCCAATGACGCGGCCCCGGTTCCAGCACGACCAGCTGATCATGCTCGCGGAGATCGTTGACGAAGGCAATCGCCTGCTCCACGGGGGTCGGTGGATTGAAGATACGGGGGTGAGTTATGACACGCAGGCAGCCACTCAGTGCCAGTTCAGATACGGCACAGCCGATCGCAGAGTCGAGTTGCTCTTCCAACCACCTGCGGTACTCCGCGTGCCGGTCGGTCTCTTCTCGGTGTGCATAGACCAGTACGTTGACATCGAGCAGGATCACCGACCCTCCATAACATCGAGCAGATTCGTGGAACTGTCGAGATCGATGCCCGGGAGAACGCCTTGACCACGAAAAGTGGTGAGCCGCGTTGGCAACCGCCGGCCGTCCGATCGGGGCTGGGAGAAGACTTTCTGCAGCGCTTCTTGGACAACTTCGCTGAGAGTGCAGGAACGCTCAGCGGCAACTTGTTTCGCCCTGCGAAGCAGAGCATCAGGGATCGTAACCGTGGTCCTCATGCATCAAAGTGTAGTCGCTATGCATCATGATGTCAATCGCGGCCGTGGGTATTGGCGTGACCCCACGGTTATCCGGCGGGAACGGCGGGAACTGTCCACTGACCGGTTTATCGGGATTCGCTGCGACAAACCGGTGCAACCGGCTCGGAGGCCTCACACCAGGGATCACACGCAACTCATCGTCCGGATACCAGTTGCGGAAGTGACATTGGCCGGACGACCCTTTGTCGTCATTCCGCCGCTCGCGAATAACGCCGTCGCGGCGTGGGCTGGTATCAGGTCTAAGGAGGCCCCTTTCCCTCAGATCAGCTTCGTCTTGCCGGGTACGGCGAAGCCGACGGTCGGCAGGGACGACTGCCAGGTGAGATCCTTGGGGAAGAGGTCGAGCTGCGACTCTTCGGCAACAAACTTCCAGGTGACATTCTGGCCCGTGTACGCGGCGAGGCGGCCCAGCACTCCTACGAGCGAACTATCTGCCATCTGTCGCAGTTCGACGATCGGCTTTTTCACCCGGATCGAATCGATCAGGTCCTTATGCTCCTGCTTGTAGGCGTCGGCGATGCTGCCCTTCATCTCCCAGACGGTGTTCCCGGAGCGATCCACGATGCGAGAGCCGGCGTTCGCCGCTCCGATGTGACATGCTCCCTTCGAGCCGTAGATCACACTGCCCACGTCGGACGCCGTGCCCGGCAGGTGCCGCGACTGGAACGACACGAATCGGCCGCCCGGATATTCGTAGTCGATGCTGAAGCTGTCCCAGAGTTCGCTATCCTCGGGCCGGGTGAACCGCCCGCCCGATCCGTAGGCCGAGACCGGGTTTTCGCCCATGACCCAGTTGATGACGTCGAGATTGTGCACGCCCTGCTCGACGAGCTGGTCGCCTGAGAGCCAGACGAAGTGATACCAGTTGTTCAATTGGTATTCGGCGTCGCTCATGCCCTCGGTCCGCGGGCGATACCAGATTCCGGTCGAGCAGTAGCGGGTCGTTGCGCCGATCACGTCGCCGATCACGCCTTGGCGGATCTGCTCGACCGCGCCGATGTAGTTGGTCTGCCGACGGTATTGCGTGCCGCACACGATCGCGAGCCCCTTCGCCACGGCCTCATCGTGGGCGGCACAGCAGAGCCGGTAGCCCGCGGGATCGACGCAGGCCGGTTTCTCGACGAACACGTGCTTCCCAGCCGCGATGGCGGCCTGCGCATGGGCGGCATGGAAGCCGGGCGTCGACGTGACGAGCACGACATCCACATCGGGAGAGTCGAGGACCCGCTTGTAGCCATCGAGCCCCTCGTGACTGGTGTCGGTGACGGCCACCTTATCGGGATGGCCTGCCCGCATCTTCGTCCAGAGTGACGCACAGTTCCTGCCATACAGGTCGGCTGCGGCGACAAGCCGCACGCCTGAGTTGATCGAGAGCGAATTATCCATCGCGCCCGTGCCACGACCACCACACCCGATGATCCCCAGCCTCAGCTCCTGGATTTCTTCGTTTGCGGCGAGAGAGGAATGGACCATCGAGGCCGAGAGCGTGGCAGCGGTGGCAGCAGTAAACGAGCGGCGGGAAAGGGCGGCCGCGACGATCGAGGCGGGGGGCATGGCGAGTGTTCTCCAGAAGAGGTGTCGGGCTACCGGACGATCTGTGACAGGTCAAACAGGCGGGCTCCGGTGTCGGCCGAAAACTCGCGGACTGTGCCCGACCAGTCTCCGGCGAAAGCATGCTTCCCATCCGCTGACGATACTCTGGCCACGGCATCGTGACCACCAGAAACAATGCGACTGTCGGCGGAATAGGCCACCGCCGTCGCGCCGCTGGGGCCATGATCGAGGGCACGGGTACGCAGGGCGGTGTTCACGCTCCCGATCCCCCGGCTCACGCCGGGGGCTTGTATGGGTGCGTTCATACAAGCCCGGAGCGTAAGCGATTGTGTGCCCCGTTCACGATCCCCCGGCTCACGCCCGGGGGCTTGTATGGGTGCGGTCATACAAGCCCGGAGCGTCAGCGATGGGATGCCCCGTCGCTGGATGCTAGACCCGTACCAGCGACCAGTGTTCTCCGACTGAACCCCGGTGAGCGGAGCCTGTACCGGCTTTGCAAACCCTGCCCTGCCCTACCAGAATACCCAGCATTTCCAAGGCTGAACGGACATCACCCAAGCGACCACGCCGGACCACGGGATGCGGGCCGCTCGTGGGCGTGATCGTCGATCTGTCGCTCCCCTACGATCGCGAAATCCCCAAGGGCGTGGCGCAGTATGCCCGCGAAGTTGGCGACTGGAGGCTCTCCATCGAGGAAGAGGAGGCTCGGCGTGTGCCCGACTTCCGGGCGGCGGTCGCCGAGCCATTGAAAACCACGCCGCACGGAACGCAAACATAAGTCGTGCTGGTTGTGTGTAATCTCATGGGCAGGCGCCGCAGGAGTCCTGTGTGGACGGTCTGCGTGGACGGCCTGCGTGGACGGTCTGGGAGCCGAGAGAATTCTGGCTGAGAGCGAGCGAGTCATGACAGTCCCCCCGGCAGCGACGCCTTCTTCGGTGCTGGCGATCTTCGCACATCCTGATGACATCGAGTTTGTCGCAGCAGGCACGCTCTTGTTGCTGCGCGAGGCGGGCTGGCAGACGCACTGCCTGAATCTCTCGGGTGGCGACTGCGGCAGCATGACGACCGGGCCGGATGAGACGCGACAGATTCGTGCGGCGGAGGGCATGGCAGCGGCTGCCCTCCTCGGGGCCACGTTTCACGAGAGCCTCGCCTCCGACCTCTGCATCTTTTATGAGGAGGCGCTCCTGCGGCGGGTCGCGGCTGTGGTGCGGCGGGTGCGGCCTCGGATCGTGCTCACCCACTCGCCCGACGACTACATGGAAGACCACATGAACACATCGCGACTGGCCGTCACGGCGGCATTCGCGCATGGCGTGCCCAACTATGTGTCGGATCCGCCGGTCGCGCCGTGGGACGGCGACATCACCGTCTACCACGCGATGCCGCACGGACTCTGCGACGGCCTGCGCCGGCCCGTCGCTCCCGACCTGTTCGTCGATACAACGAGCGTGCAATCGACCAAGCGTCGGGCGCTCGCCGCCCACGTGAGCCAACAGGCCTGGCTCGACGCCACGCAGGGGATGGACAGCTACCTCGATGCGGGCGACGAGATGGCCCACACGGTGGGCCGCATGTCGGGCCGGTTCGAGTTTGCGGAGGGCTGGCGAAGGCACCTCCACCTCGGCCTCTCGGCGACGGACGACGATCCGCTCGCCGCGGCCCTCGGCTCCCTCTCCCTCCATCGACCTCTTTGATGACCACCTGCCTCACCATAAGGAATGCCCCATGCCCCGGCCGCTCAGTCGCATCGCTCCCGACTGGTGGGACTACACCACGCTCGACGCCGACATCATCCGCGATGCGGCGGCCCTGACAGCCGACGGCCTTCTCTCGCTCTCGCGACCAGGGTTCCGCGTCGTCTTCTACGACACCCTCGAAGACTTCTACCTCGCGGAGGCCCTCGAATACATTGCCGCGTGGAAGCAGGCCACGGCCGATGATCCCGTCGGCATCTGCGGGCCGATCGGCCCCACTGAGCAGTTGCCGCTGGTGGCGCGGCTGGTCAACGAGTTGAGGCTCGACCTGCGGCACGCCCATTTCTGGGGCATGGACGAGTGGTATGAACATGGCCGCGAGGTGCCGGTCACGCATCCGCTCTCGTTCGAGAGGGCCGACCGCGAACTCTGCTTCGACCGGATCCGGCCCGAACTCCGCATGCCGGAGGCGAATCTTCATTTCCCAAAAGCCGACGTGGGCCCCTACGTGGCAAGTTGGGAGACAGCCCGCTGCGCCGTGATGCAGGGAGGCCAGGGCGACATCAAGCACTGGGCGTTTAATGATCCGCTGCGACGCGTGGGCAAGCATGCAGACGCCCCCCCTTCACCGGAGGAATATCGACGCCTCTGCACCCGCGTGGTCGATCTCCATCCCGTGACACTCGCCCAGAATGCCCGCACCAGCGGCGGCGGCAACATCACGATGGTGCCTCAGCAGGCGATCACGGTGGGGCCCGTGCAGACCTGGAAGGCGGAGAAGGTCTCGATCTGGCAGGCAGGCACCCACGACAACCCGCTGGGGCAGCGGCTGACGCCACTGATGATCTCAAAGGGGATCGCGGATGCGAGCGTGCCGATGTCGCTGCTG
>JBIIFB010000055.1:0-19428 GCA_044237545.1 Pirellulales bacterium | reverse complement strand
GAAGCAGACAGCAGAGAAGCAGACGGCAGAGAAGCAGACAGCGAAAGAAGTGGAGCCCACGGCAACACCACAGGCAGCGACTTCCGCAACAAGCCCGGCTACAACTCCGGTAGCGACTCAGCCGCCCCGGGAACCGGCTCCCGTGGCGGCCGCTCCGGTCATGCCCCGTGAACGTGTCATGCTCGGTGATCCGTCACTGACCGGTGGCGTTCCCGGCACCGGTCCGATCACGCTGGAGCAGGTCGATCTGTGGCTGTCCGATCCCAAAAATGCCGTCGAGCTAGAGCCACTCCTGCCGCTGGGGCTCTCGCAGGGTGCCGCTCAGATCGACAGGGCCGGCCTCGAGAAGAATCCGCTCACTCGTGCCAAGATCGAACTGGGACGCCAGCTCTACTTTGATCCCCGGCTTTCGGCCGATTCAACCGTCAGCTGCGCCAGTTGCCACAATCCCGCCGAGGGCTACTCGGCCCACACGAAGACCGGGGTCGGTGTTCGCGGCCAGCTCGGTGGCCGGAATTCGCCGGTGTCGTTCAACCGGATCCTCTCGGGCCCGCAGTTCTGGGACGGCCGCGCCGAATCGCTCGAGGCACAGGCCGTCGGGCCGATCCAAAACCCGATCGAGATGGGCTTCACCCACGAGGGCGTGGTGAAGCGTCTCGGTGAGATGCCGGTCTACAAGAAGCAGTTCGATACCATCTTCGGTGAACTCACGATCGACCGGGTCGGTCAGGCGATCGCAGCCTTCGAACGGGTGCTGGTCACCGCCCCGTCGGCCTACGACTTTGGCGAGCAGATGCGGGCCTTCGCCGGGCTGGATCCCGACGACATCGCCGAAGACGCGGAACTCGCCGCCAAGTATGCCGCAGCAAAGGCCGACGCAGAGGCCCACCCCATGTCGGAGGAGGCCAGCCGCGGCCGCGACATCTTCTTCTCGGAAAAGGGCAACTGCACCGCCTGCCACGTCGGCGCGAATCTCGCCGACGAGAAATACCACAACATCGGTATCGGCATGGACAAGCCCGAGCCCGACCTCGGCCGCTTCGTTGTGACGAAGGATCCCAAGGACACTGGCGGCTTCAAGACGCCGACGGTCCGTAATGTTGCGCTCAACCCGCCCTACATGCATGACGGTTCGGTCGCGACGCTCGAAGAGGTCGTGGAGTGGTATGACAAGGGCGGTCATGCCAATCCCAATCTCAGTGAGAAGATCCGGCCGCTCAAGCTCTCCCCGCAAGAGAAGATCGATCTCGTCGAATTCATGAAGGCCTGCACTGGCCCAACGCCGACGGTGGAAGTCAGCCGCCTGCCGGCTGGGGATTGAGCAGGGCCTGAGCCTGTCCAGCATGAAAACGCGTTCACTGCTGCCGATCGCGGAGGCCCGGTTGCCGTTTCACGCCGGCGTCGATCTCGGCGGCACGAATATCAAGGCCGCGCTTGTCGACGACGATGGTCGGATCGTCGCCTTCCATACCGAACCGACGCATGCGGAGCGAGGCCCCGAGGATGCGGCGGCGCGGATGGGACGGATGGTGCACACCCTCGCCGGCATGGTCGGCATCGCCACGAGCGACATCGCCAGCGTCGGGCTCGGCACGCCCGGGCCACAGGATCTGCCGACGGGCGTGATCCTTCGTGCTGGCAACCTGCCCGGCTGGGACAACTTTCCGATCCGCGACCGCGTGGCAGCGCATTGTGGCCACGCGGTGACCTATGCCAACGACGCCACGGCCGCGGCCTACGGCGAATTCTGGGTCGGCTCGGGCCGCGACTACGACAGCCTGATCCTGCTGACGCTTGGCACGGGCGTGGGCGGCGGCATCATCATCGGCAACGACTCGATCGACGGCGCCCACAGCCACGCCTCCGAGTTCGGCCATATCATCGTCGATACCGCTGCCACCGCGCGGAGGTGCCCGTTTGGCCACAGCGGCGATCTCGAGGCCTACTGCAGCGCCACAAGCCTCAAGGCCCGTACGCGTGAAGCGATTCCAGGGAACGCGGAGAGTAGCCTCTCGAAGGCCGTTGCCGCCGGCGAGGAACTGACGCCGATCCTGATCTCCCGAGAGTCGGCCGCCGGGGATCCGCTCGCGACCGAACTGATCCTGGAAACGGCCCGCTGGCTTGGGATTGGCATCGTCACGCTCATGCACACGCTCGATCCGGAGGCCGTGCTGATCGGCGGCGCGATGACATTTGGCGGCGAGACCGCCCCCGTCGGCAAGGCGTTCATCGAGCGGGTGCGGGCAGAAGTGAAGGCCCGCGCGTTTCCCGTGCTGGCGGAGAAGACCATCGTCCGCTACGCGAGCCTGGGCGGCGACGCCGGCTCCATCGGCGCCGCCGGCCTGGCCCGCCGCCACACAGCCAAGTGAAACCGCCCGCAAGTCCCTTGCTGCCGCCGCGGCCGCAGCCGGCAAACCGATGCGTACCAGCAGCACAGTCGCACGATCCCGGGCCGTTGGAAGCGTGCAGCGGCAGAGTCTTGGCACATTCCCCATCCATCGGCCCTGAAACTCGTCTACAATCCCTTCATGAGCATCGACTGCAAGCATATCCGCAACTTTTCCATCATCGCCCACATCGACCACGGCAAGAGCACGCTGGCTGACCGTCTCCTCGAACGCACGGGCACCGTCGAAAAACGGCAGCTCAAGGAGCAGATGCTCGACGACATGCAACTGGAGCGGCAACGGGGCATCACCATCAAGGCCCGGGCCGTCCGCATGGAGTGCCGGCACAAGGGAGAGCTCTATGAGCTCAACCTCATCGACACTCCGGGCCACGTCGACTTCCACTACGAAGTCTCGAGAAGCTTGGCCTGCTGCGAGGGGGCGGTGCTGCTGGTCGACGCCTTCCAGGGTGTCGAGGCCCAGACGGTTGCCAATGCCTACGCGGCGATCAACCAAAACCTCACGATCGTGCCGGTGATCAACAAGGTCGATCTCGTGCATGCGCGGGTCGACGAGGTGCTCACCGAGATGGAGCAGAGCCTCTCGATCGACCCGACGGAGGTCATCAAGGCGAGTGCCAAGACCGGCATCGGCATCGATGAACTGCTCGCCGCGATTATCGAGCGGGTCCCGCCGCCTGCCGGTGATCCCAAGGCGGTGCTCCGGGCGCTCATCTTCGACAGCCACTACGACAGCTACCGCGGTGCCATCACCTACGTGCGGCTCGTCGACGGCACGGTCAAAAAAGGACAGAAGATCCGGTTCCTCGAAACGAGTGTGACGCACGAGGTGCTGGAGCTTGGCCAGTTCGTGCCTCAACGGCGGGCCTGCGAGGAACTGGTGGCCGGCCAGGTGGGTTATCTCGTCTGCAACATCAAAGATGTGAAGCAGGTGCACATCGGCGATACGGTCACGATCCCGGGTGATCATGCCGCCACCCCCATGCCCGGCTACAAGCCGCCACAGCGGATGGTCTACTGCGGACTCTATCCCTCCGAAGGTGAAAACTTCGAGGAGCTCCGCGACTCGCTCGAGAAGTTGGCGATCAACGATCCGTCGTTCGAGTTCGCGCCGGAGTCGAGTGAGGCCCTCGGGTTCGGCTTCCGCTGCGGCTTCCTCGGCCTGCTCCACATGGAAATCATCCAGCAGCGGCTGGAGCAGGAGGCCGATCTCGACCTCGTGCAGACGGCACCCAACGTCACCTACCAGATCTTCAAGACCGACGGCGAAACGATCAACATCCGCAACCCGCAGGACGTGCCCGATACGGGCGAGATCCAGGAGTTCCGCCAGCCGATCGTGCGGACGAATTTCCTCACGCCGGTCGAGCACATCGGCCCAATCATGCAACTGTGCACCGATCGCCGCGGTGTCTATCTCAAGACCGAGTATCTCTCGCCGACCCGCGCCATGCTGACCTTCGACCTGCCGCTGGCCGAGGTGATCTACGACATGCACGACAGGCTCAAGAGCGTGACCCGCGGCTACGGCACGATGGACTACGAACTGGTGGGCTATTTTCCCGCAGATTTAGTCCGTCTCGACATCCTCGTGGGGGGCAAAAAGGTCGATGCCCTGTCGATTATCTGCGACCGCCGCGACGCCGACCGCCGTGGCCGGGCGATCGTCAAGAAACTCCGGGGCGAGATCGACCGTCACATGTTCGAAGTGGCCCTGCAGGCGGCGATCGGCACGAAGGTGATCGCCCGGGAGACGATCTCGGCAATGCGGAAGAACGTCACGGCCAAGTGCTACGGCGGTGATATTTCCCGCAAGAAGAAGCTCTGGGCCAAGCAGAAGGAGGGCAAGAAGCGGATGAAGAGCGTCGGCAGCGTCGACATCCCGCAGAAGGCCTTCATGGCGGTGCTCGACACCGGCGCCGAGCGGCCGTGATGGCTCGCCCATTCAGCGTCTGCTGCCGGACTTTCCGAAACGTGCAGGGAATCCGCAAAGAATAGCGCAGCAGCCCTGCGATCTCGAATCGTGCTTTGGCATCTGCTGCAGAAGCAGAAACAATGTTCAGTGGCCCGCCACGCCCAGCGCCCGCCAGCCGGCCCGTTGGGCGGCCGCCAGGTCGAGTTCGGGATCGTCGCCCACCAGAAGTACGTCCGCCGGTCCGCACCCGAGCCGCCGTTCGACCCAGCGGAAGAATTCCGGCGCCGGCTTCCGCCAGCCGATCTCCGAAGACGCAAAGACGTGCGGCACCCACGACAACGGCTCCATCTGCTCCGCAATCACGAGCAGTCGCTCGTCAAAGTTGCTCGCGAGTGCCACGGTCACTCCCGAATCAAGCGCCGACCGCAGCAGGTCGCGGCCGTGGCCCAGCGGCCTCCAGGCTTCGACCCGGCCAAAGTGTTCCCACAGATCGGCGAAGATCGCCGACGATGCAGCCACGCCGCCAAACACGTCGTCCACGATGGCCTGCCACCGCTCGGCCTCGCGGTGCCGACTCGTGGCAAAAGCGGGAGACGCCGCCCCGTCGATCACCTCCTGCCGTCGCCAGGCCGTCTTGAAACGCTGCTGGATAGACGTCACGTCGCTCTCGATACCGTGCCGGGCGGCGGCCTGCTGGTAGGCGACCGCCACCGACGGATGGGGCTCGATCAGCGTGCCCACCACGTCGAAGACCACCACGCCCACCTCCTCGGGCGGGAAGCGAACACCACGGGAGGTATCCACCAGAGCAGCAGCGGCGGACGTGTTCATGGGTGGGTAGGCCATCGGATGCCAAGACTGGCGACTAGGCTGGCGACTCAAGAGGGCGACTTAGGCTGGCGACGCGGACTAGCGACGCGGGATCAGTCCCAGATCGAGACCGAAGACGAACATCATCAGGCTCAGGATCAGGGCCAATCCCAGGTAGGAGAGAAACGCGACCACCCGCTCGCTCGGAGGCTTACCGCGGATCAACTCGTACACCAGAAAAACCATATGCCCGCCGTCCAGAACGGGGATGGGCAGGAAATTCACCACCGCGAGATTGGCGCTGAGCATCGTCAGAAACAGCAGGAAATGACTGAACCCCTCCTCCGCCGACTTGCCCGCCTGCTTGGCAATTTCGATCGGTCCGCCGAGCAGGCGTGGGCTGATCTGGTTGCTGGTCAGCTTGTGCAGGAAGCGGTAGACGAGGGAAAGGTTTTCAACGGCCTTGCGACCGCCCCGGGAGAGCGCGTCGAGGAATGAAGCCGCCCGCACGATCTCATACACCGGCTCGAACACGAGCCCCCGGTCAACGACGAACTGATCCTCGGAATCCTTCGTGACAAGCTCCACCGTGCGCGACTGTCCGCGGCCCTCGGCGGCAGCCCCCGCGGGCTCCACCTCCAACACAAGCTTCGTTCCCGCCCGGACCTGCTGGAGCACGGACGTGACATAGGGCCAGCTTTGGGACTTCTCAGAAAGTTCCAGGCCCGCATCGGCCGGTGGCTCTTTCCGGTTCGGCTCGACGAACGACACGCGGACGACCCGTTCGCCCGGCTGGATGCCCGCATCAGCCGCTGGGCTGCCGACCTCGACGGCTGCCACGGTCGCCTCAACGCCAACCGCCGCGCCGATCGAGGAGAGCGACACCGGGCTCGACGGCCACCGAGGATCCTCGATCCACGAGACCTCCCGCGGCTCCAGTTCCAGATCCACCGTCGTGCCTCCGCGGTCGACCGCGAGCTTCACTTTCCTGCCGGCCAGTCCGCGCAGCCGCAGGTCGAGGGCGAGCGGATCACCCAGGGGCTCGCCGTCGATCGCCAGGATCAGGTCACCGGGCCTGAGACCGGCGGCCGCCGCGGGAGAGTCGTCCTGCACGGCCTTGACCGGTCCCGCCGTCATCACGAGGCCCGTGATTCGCGCCTGCTGGGGTGGCAGGCTGACCATCGTCCTCTCGGCCGCCTGGCCCGCCTTCGCGCGGCGTTCCACGGAGAGTTGCGCCGCCTTGTAGGGCTGCCGCGACAGGGCGACGATCAGTTCCGCGTACGTCTTCACGGGCGTTCCGTCCACCGCGCGGATCGTATCGCCCGCTTCGAGCGGTGGCACGGTCTTCCCGGCGCTCCCTGGCAGACCATCTGCCAGATCGGCCGGCAGCGTCACCGAGAACGGGCTCGTCACCCCCACCGTGGGCACGCCGAGATCGGTGTCGGGATGCAGCACGACTGTCCGCGTCGAATCGTCGGCCGGCCGATGGATCGTAAACTCCACCCCCTTGGCCACGTCGCCGAGCGTCACGCCGTTACGGAGATCGGTGAAAATCGGATTCTTCCGGCCGCCGATGGCCGTGATCTGGTCGCCCGTTCGCAGGCCGGCCCGCCAGGCCGCGCCCCCCGGCCGCACGCTCGAAAGCTCGCAGGTCATCTCCCGCACGCCCAGCCCCAGCGCCCACGACGCCATCAGCACGGCGAAAATCACATTCATGATCACGCCGGCAGAGATGATCGCCATCCGCTCCGGCACGCTCTGGGCGGGATAACTCCGCGGATCCCAGGCGGGATGCGGGTCGGAGGTCGGCTCCGGCGGCAGGTCGCCCGACTCCATTGCCGCCCGCGCGCGGTGGGCCTCCTCTGCGGCGGCGGCCGGATTATCGTCCTGCCCGAGCATCTTCACATAGCCGCCCAGCGGCAACGCGCCGATGCCGTATTCGGTCTCTCCCCACTTGAAGCTTGCCAGCTTCATCCCGCCCACGTCGAAGCCGAGGAAGAACTTTTCACACTTCACACCGCAGGCCTTCGCCACCAGGAAGTGGCCAAGCTCATGCACGAAGATCACGAAGCCCAGACCGAGCGCCACCTGAAGGATCACAAACCAGCTGGACGGCTGGATGATCCATTCCAGCCACGTTCCTGCGGCAAATGTCGCCGCCGCCATCATGCACATGCCCACGTCACGACCTCCTGCCTTGCCCAGGCGTCGATTCGACGGACATCGTCGAGCGACGGATCGGGCTGAAAGGGATGCTCGTCGAGCACCCGCGCACAAACCTCTGCAATGTCGGTGAACCGCAACGCCCCGTCCAGAAAGCCACGGACCGCCGCCTCGTTGGCAGCGTTCAGCACGGCGCCGGCGGTGCCGCCGCGGGCTGCCGCCTCATGACCCAGCCGCACCGCCGGAAAGCGATCTGGATCGGGCGGGAAGAATTCGAGCGTCATGGACTGCGCGAAATCAAACCGCCGCGTCGGACTGTCGAACCGGCGCGGATGGGCGAGGGCGTACTGGATCGGCAGCCGCATATCGGGTGGGCTGAGCTGCGCGATCACCGAGCCGTCGACAAACTCCACCATCGAATGCACGATCGACTGCGGATGGACGAGCACCGCCAGCTTCGCGGCAGGCAGATCAAACAGCCACCTCGCCTCGATCAGTTCGAGGGCCTTGTTCATCATGGTCGCGGAATCGATCGTGATCTTCGGCCCCATCGACCAGGTGGGGTGCTTGAGCGCCTCTGCCGGCGTGACATGCACAAGCGTTTCCGACGCACGGGTGCGGAAGGGCCCGCCGCTGGCCGTCAGCACGACCCTCGTCACCTCGTCGGCGGAACCTGTGCGGAGGGCCTGGTGGATGGCCGAATGCTCACTGTCCACCGGCACGATCCTGCCCCCCGTCCGCTCGGCCAGCCGCATCGCGAGCGGACCGGCCATCACGAGCGTCTCTTTGTTGGCAAGCGCCACGGTCTTGCCGGCCTCGAGTGCCGCCCACGTGCTCCGCAGGCCCGCCGCACCGACGATCGCCGACACGACGCGGTCTACCTCCGGGGATTGCACGAGGTCGTCGAGGGCCTCCGGTCCCACTGCCAGCCGCGTGCCGGCGGGCAACGCCCCGGCACCGATGTCGGCCGCCGCGGCCGGATCGACGACCACCACCCAGCGGGGCCGGTGGGTCTGCGCCTGTTCCAGAATCGCCGCCGTGCTGCGGTGCGCCGCCAGCAGGAACGGTGAGAAACAGCCGGGGGAGGCCGCAATCACGTCCAGCGTGCTCCTGCCGATACTGCCCGTCGAACCCAACACGGCGACCCGAAGCGGCTCTGCAGCCCCTCCACCGACCTCGGCATGGACGTCGGCAGCCGCGCTGCGGTGGATTGAAGGCATGGCAACAGGGAGCACAACTCTATGGATGACCCCAAAAGTGTAGAAGTTCAGCGCCGAAACTTCCACTTTCACCTGCGTTTGTCGCTGGCTTTTTTCCGGCATAGGATGTGAGGCGGTTTGCCCGCATTTCTCGACAGCATGTTTGAAAGGGATTTCCCGCCTTATGGCCAAGAAACGCGACACCCCCAAACGGCCGGCAGACCGCAGACAGAACATGGGGGGCTCGAATCTGCTCTGGTCACTCATCGCGGCGGGAGTCGCCGGACTGTTTGCCATGAGCCTGATCGGCGTCACCCCCGACGTCGAATTGTCTTACAGCGACCTCGAAAAGCTGATTCAGGCCTCGGGCAAGGAGGCTGCCGGCAAGGAGGCGACGGGGGGCCAGGAGGTGGGCGGAGATGCCATCCAGTGGGTGGAGGTTGTCCAGCCCGGCGAGGCCAGCCGACAGCCGACCCGCTACGGCGGTCTCCGCGACGTTGTGATCGGGGCATTCCAGGTGTCCGGCACGGTTCGGGAATTGGTCAGCGGAGATGGCGTCCAGCCACGGGCCTCGCAGCCCAGTGACGGACAGGCTTCCACACCCGCCGGAACCGACGGCCCGGGCACAGTTCGCCGGTTCCACACGGCGAAGCTGCCGAGTGAAAACTCGGAGAGCCAGTTGATGCGGCAGCTTTCGGAGCACGGTGTTCCCTTCCGCTATGAGGAGCCGCCCAGCCCCTGGCGGAATTGGCTGCCGATGCTTTTTCTCACGAGCCTGTTTGGTCTCGTCTTCTTCTTCATGATGCGGCGGATCGGCGGCGCGGGCAGCCCGATGGCCTTCGGACGCAGCCGCGGCAAGATGTATGCGCAGGAGGATCTCGGCATCAGCTTCGACGATATCGCGGGCATCGATGAGGCGGTCGACGAACTCCGCGAGGTGGTGGAATTTCTGCGGAGCCCCGAGAAATATCAGGTGCTCGGCGGCCACATTCCGAAGGGTGTGCTGCTTGTCGGCCCGCCGGGCACGGGCAAGACGCTCCTAGCCAAGGCGATCGCCGGCGAGGCGGGCGTGCCCTTCTTCGGTCTCTCAGGCAGCGACTTCGTCGAGATGTTCGTGGGCGTGGGGGCGGCGCGGGTCAGGGACATGTTCCAGCAGGCTGCCGCGAAGGCCCCCTGCATCATCTTCATCGACGAGCTCGACGCGCTCGGCAAGACCCGCGGCTCAAGCGTGGTTGGCGGGCACGACGAACGGGAGCAGACGCTCAACGCACTGCTTGTCGAGATGGACGGCTTCGGCAGCAACTCCGGCGTGATCGTACTGGCGGCGACGAACCGCCCGGAAACGCTCGATCCCGCCCTCTTGCGGCCCGGCCGGTTCGACCGGCACGTGCTCGTCGACCGGCCCGATGTCCGCGGTCGCGAGGCGATCCTGCGGGTGCATATCGCCAACGTGAAGCTCGATCCTGCGGTCAATATCGAACAGATCGCCCGGATCACATCGGGCTTCGTGGGGGCCGACCTCGCCAATCTCGTCAACGAGGCGGCGCTGCTGGCGGCCCGCAACAACAAGACATCCGTCGGCATGCAGGAGTTCAACGAGGGTGTCGAGCGTGTGACGGCGGGACTGGAAAAGAAGAAGCGGGTCATCCACGAGGACGAGAAGAAACGCGTCGCCTACCACGAAGCAGCCCACGCGCTGGTCGCCTTTTCGCTGCCCAACACCGACCCGGTCCACAAGGTGTCGATCATTCCACGCGGGCTGGCGGCTCTGGGCTACACCATGCAGCGGCCGGAGGACGACCGCTATCTGCTCACGCAGTCAGAGCTGGAGAGCCGCATCGAGGTGCTCCTGGCTGGCACCATCGCCGAGGAGATGGTCTACGCCGACGTCTCGACGGGTGCACAGAATGACCTCGAACGGGCCAGCGCGATCGCCCGTTCGATGGTGATGGATTACGGCATGAGCCGGCTGGGCCGGGTGACCTATCGCGAGAGCCAGCGGTCACCATTTCTGGCCGGTGGCGGCGGCGATCTGCCCCATGCCCGCAGCCACAGCGAGCAGACCGCACGAGAGATCGACGAGGAGGTCCGCCGGATCATCGATGCCGCCATGGAGCGGGTGCGACGGATCATGGAATCCCGGCGGGCGGCGCTTGAAGCAATCACGAAGCGGCTGATCGAGTGCGAGGTGATCGACGGCGAAGAACTGCGGACGATTATCGAGGCCGCGACGGGCACGCCACAACTCGTGCCGGGCACGGAGGCCGAACGCCGTCTGCCGCCGCCTGGCGTCCAGGCTCCGCGCGTGGCATCGGCCGACGCAGCCGAGGCCGGGCTCGGTTCGGCCGACAGCTCCGGCTGAGCCGGCGGCGCAATCGCCGCAATCGCTACGGTCGACTATTCGGATCCTCCCCTGCAGGGGCGGCCGCTCTGCGGACGATACCCCCAGTGGTTTCATCCCTTCGTGCTCCTCGAGTGATTACGGTGTCCGCCCCGGCGGCGGACAGTCATCCATGTGGAAGAGTGTATTTCTGGCGACAGGCATCTTTGCCTGCGTGGCGGGAGTTGAGCTGTTGCTCATCGATTCCGCCGTTGTCCTGCCAGTGGACGGCCGTGGCGACCCAAGTGTCTTCGCGGCTCCGGACTGGGCGCCCTGGAGCCTGATCTCGGCGGGTGCCGTGACAATCCTCCACTTCTGCACGATGCCGATGGCCGGAGCCAAGCCGAACGCAGGATCGCTCCCCGCGGAGCCACGGTTCCGCTGAAGTTCGCCCGTTGACGCGGCAGTCTAGAATACGGGTGTTGCCATGATCATCACCCGCCACCATCCATCCCGCGATACCGTTCTCTACGACGGCCAGTGCCGATTCTGCCGCAGTCAGATCGGGATTCTCCGCGGGTTTGACATTGCGGGTCGACTGTCCTTCACGTCACTGCACGACCCGAGCGTTGCCTGTGACTTCCCGGAGCTTGCACCGGAAGACCTGCATCGGCAGATGTATGTCGTCGATCCCCGGGGGCTGGCCCGCGGCGGCGCCGACGCGGTCCGCTATCTCTCGCGGCGGCTGGTGCTCCTCTGGCCGCTCGCCCTGCTCCTCCACGTTCCGGGCACGCTGCCGATCTGGCAACAGCTCTACGCCTTCGTCGCCCGCAATCGGATGCGGATTGCCGGATCGTGCACAGACGGCACCTGTCGGTTGCCGTAGCCTCCGCACTGGGTGCCGCACGAGTGCCGCATTGGGCGGGGCGTGGATTAGGGCCGCACGCCCAAAAAGAGTAGGTGCTGCCAGGGGAGCCGGTCGAATTCCCGCACCATCTTGAATCCTGCCGGCTCCAACTCAGCCCGCACCTGCGCCTTGGTCATTTTGTGCAAGGGCTTGATCGGCACGGCCGGATCCTCGCCGCGAAACTCCACCAGCACCAGTTGGCCGTCGGCGGCGAGGCTCTCCCGGATTTTCGCCAGCATGGCCTCGGGGTGCGAGAACTCGTGGTAGACGTCGACGCAGAGCATCACGTCGATCTCTCCGGCCGGCAGCCGCGGATCGATCGGCGTGCCAAGCACCGGGCGGATGTTGGCAAGACGGGCCTCAGCGGCGTTCCGCGCCAGCATCTGCAGCATTTCCGGCTGGATGTCGACCGCGTACACCAGCCCCTTGGGGCCGACAAGTCTAGCCAGTTGGAGCGTGTAAAAACCGTTGCCGCACCCCATGTCGCAGACGTTCTGCCCGGGCTTCACGCCGAGGGCCTGGAGCATCGTCCGACAATCCTCCTCACGCTGGCGGCTCTCCCGGACCAGCCAGGGGGCGCCTGTGTAGTGCATCGTCTGGGCGATCTCACGGCCGAAGTGATGCGTCTGCGCCGGAGGGATCGGCACCGAGTGATCGACGGCCGCGTCGACGGAGGCCGACTGTGGCTGTCCGACGGCCGTGCCTGTCATCGGCAGGCCTGACCCGATCAGGAGCAGTGAGAGAAAGACGGTTCGCATGCTGTGGAAGAGTATACGGTCGCGTCAGGCCGCGTTGCTCAGCCGCGGCGACCCGGCATCGTCATGGAGGCTCGTGATCGTGATGCCACTGCGGTTGGCAAATGCTGCCAGCTCGTCAGGGTCGACAAGAATCGTCCGGCCCGCCTCGATGGCCAGCACCGTCGCGCCGGCAGCCCGTAGCGACTCAAGCGTGCCCCGACCGATCGTGGGCATGTCAAACCGCAGATCCTGCCGGGGCTTGGCAACCTTCACCACCACCATGCCGCCGGAAGCACACAGCCGGCCGGCACGGCGGATACATTCATCCGTGCCCTCGATCGCCTCGAGCGCCAAGGGGGCCTGGTTCTTCACCACCACCGTCTGCCCGATGTCGAGCCGGCCGAGCTCCTTGGCCAGCCGCCAGCCGAAGGCGACGTCGGCCCGCGCCGCGGCTGTCAGGGGTCGGCCGACGAGCACCCCCTCACTGGCGAGCAGTTCCGGCGCGAAGTCGGTGGCAGGGCAGATGCGTATGCCCGCCGCATCGAAGGCGGTCGAGATCGCCGTCAGTAGCGAGTCATCACGATTGTCACGGCGGCGGCTGATGAAATGCGGCCAGAAGGTCACGAGTGCCTGCCAGTCGGGCAGGTGATGGAGCCAGGCATGGCGGCCGAAGAGCTTCGTCTTGTGGACCTTGCCGGCCATCGTCGCCCGGGTCACGCCGTGGCCGCGGAAGAAGTCGATCGCCCCGCCGAGTTGCGCGATGCCGACCTGGCCATGCACGTCGGCCAGCGGTTCGAGTGCCGCGTCGGCATGGTCTCGGATGGAGAGAATGGCGGTGCGGCCGCCACGCCTGCGGATCGCTTCGGCCACGGCGACGGGAAAACGTCCCCAGCCGGCGATGATGCCGATCGTCTCGCCTCGCAGTGTCGGGGCACCGGTCGGGCGGAGATCGTGATGGAGGGTCGGATTCATAACAGGCTGCATGGTGGCCTCCACGTGGCGGCGGTTCAGGCGGCCTCGGTGCCGCGGCCACCCTGCGACTGTGTCCGCTCGATCGTGTCGACGCGGGCGATGAGTTGTTTGATGTCTTTCCGCATCTCGGGCAGTTTGCTCATGGTCGCCAGCTGCAGCTTGCGATCGCGGAGTTCGATGGCGGGTTCGCCCAGCACCGTCATGCCCGGCGGAACGTCATTCGACACACCCGAACGCGCGCCGAGCACCGCCTTGTCGCCGATGTGCACATGGTCACGCACGCCGACCTGGCCTGCCATCACCACCCAGTCGCCGGTGGTCGTGCTGCCCGCCACGCCCACCTGCGAACAGATCATGTTGTGCCGGCCGAGGCGGCAGTTGTGGGCGATCATCACGAGGTTGTCGAGCTTGGTGCCGTTCCCGATCGAGGTGGCTCCGTAGGTGCCGCGGTCGATCGTCGTGCCCGCGCCGATCTCGACATCGTCGCCAAGCTCCACCCAGCCCAGCTGCGCAGAGAGGCTGTAAGCCCCCTCCACCACCTTGTACCCGAAGCCATGGGCTCCGAGCACGGCACCGGCGTGGATCAGGCACCCGCTCCCGACCAGAGTGTTTTCGTAGAGCACGGCGTTGGGAAAGACGATCGTGCCGGCGCCAATCCGGCAGCCAGCCATAACCTGGGCACCCGAATGAATCGTCACGCCCGGACCGAGCTCCACATCAGCACCAATCGTGGCCAGGGGGTGGACGTCGACATCGGCCCCGATCCGCGCGGTGGGATCGACGCATGCCCGAGGGCTCACGCCGCTGCGGGTCGTCGCACGGGGCGGCCTCAGCCATAGAATCACAGCGGCAAATGCCGCATGGACGTCGGCCACCTCGATCGTGGGCCGATCGAGCGGCCCTGAGCCCTGCGGCACGATGGCCGCGCAGGCCCGGCTCTTCGCCAGCATGTGCAGTTTGTCCGGCGCATCGATGAGGGTGACGTCTGTCGGCCCCGCCGTTTCCAGGGTCGCGGCACCGGCGATGGGCGGTCCGCCGGCAGGGCCGACGAGTGTGCCCCGGACATGGCCAGCGAGTTCGGTGAGCATGATCGGCATGGCATCCTCCATAACGCCGGACTGTTTGCGTTCCGGCCCAGTCCTGTTCCAGTCCCGGTCGGTCTGGACTGACTGGCGGGCTCGGTCGGGGCGGGAGGGTAGGGGGCCTGCGGCCGGGTTGCAAGAGGGGTTGCTACCACTTGGCCGCAGTATGGGCGACGTGGTCGATAGAGACACCTTTTTCAGCACGCAGCAGCCCGTGTTCAGCACGCAGCAGCACGCTTTTACCCAGTGGTCGTACCCCGTGGTAGCGAACTGGCGGATCAGGTGATGAGTTCGGGCTCGGTCTCCAGATCATCCCGCGTCTCGGTCGCCGTCGCGAGCGAACGCGGCGGCCAGAAGGCCACAAGGAGGAGCACCGACGCGGCCAGCGACATCGCGGCGGGCACGAGGAAGAGCTGCCGGTAGTCGGTCGTGCCGTCCTGGGTCAGCCGCTCCTGCAGCGGGATGAACAGCCACTTGGCGGCAAGGTCTCCCAGACCCAGCACCAACAGGTTGAACAGGCTCTGGGCACTCGATCGCACGTCCTTGGGAAACGCCGCATCGATGAAGATGTAGAGCGTGGCGAAGAAAAATGCGTAGCAGACGCCGTGCAACACCTGCACGGCGATGATCATCGCCTGGTTCTCCGGCATGAATGCAAACACGGCGAACCGGGCCGCATGGCCGAGAATGCCGAGGATCATCGTCGTCTTCCAGCCGAGTCGGGCGAGCACGCTGCCAAGAACGGCCATCGTGGCGATCTCGGCCACCTGACCGATGCTCATCACCGGCATGATCCACTTCTCCGCGATGGCGGCGGCGTTCTTGTCGCCGAGAAAGTTGCCGGCCAGCAGGAAATAGCCATTGTGAATCACAGAATCGATGAACGTCACCACGAACAGCACGAGGAGAAACGGCTTCGAGAGGTATTTGGCGGCCTTGATCCAGGCAAACCCACCCTCGCCGGCGGCCGCCGGCTTCGGTGGCGTGTGCGGCAGCGTAAGGCTGTAGGCGGCCAGGATCAGGGAGGTCATGCCGGCGACGAGGAAGATGTTGGCCTTCGCCGTCGTTGCCGCAGCTCCGGTTTTTCCTTCCAGCAGGAAAAACAACGGCCAGGCGGCGAGAATCCAGCCGATCGTGCCGCCCATCCGCACGAGGCCAAACTCCTTCTCGGCGTTTTTCATGTGGGTGAACGCGATCGAGTTGGAAACCGAGATCGTCGGCACGTAGAGCAGCGAGTGGACGAGCATCAGCCCAAAGAAGGTGGGGAAGTCCTTGGCCCAGTAGAGGCCGATGATCGCCAGGCCACCGATCAAGTGGCTCACAGCCATGAATTTCTCAGCGGCAAACGACCGGTCGGCGAACTGGCTGGAGAAGAAGATGCCGACGATCGAGGCGATCGCGAAGGCACTGCCCACCCAGGCCGTCTGGGAGCTGCTGAAGCCGAGGCCGCCGTCGGCGACGCCCGCCCCCATGTAGCCCCAGATCAGCGGAAGCCAGGCGCCCCAGATGGCAAACTCGAGCACCATCATCAGCCAGAGGCGAAACGTGGGGGCAGTGGTCGTTGCGGAGGTGTTCATGGCCAGGAGAATACCAGTTTCACCCAATCCTGGGGACCCAATTCTGGAGACCCAATTCTGGGGCCCCAGTCCTGGAAACCGAATCCTGGAAAGGTTTTAGAAGCGGATGAAGTGACGTTCACCGTTCATCGCGGGACGATCCGGAGCAGGGCACCTACAGCCAGTCGCCCACGGTCTGTTCCAGCCGGGCCTGGGCGGACATCTCCCGCAGTTTATCGATTGCCCGCGTCTGGATCTGCCGAATCCTCTCCTTGCAGACGCCCATGGCGGTTCCGAGTTCGCGAAAAGTCCGCGGCGGCTGACCATCGAAACCGAAGCGGGCCACGATGATCTGCTGTTCCCGTGGTTCGAGTTCCCCGAGGAACTTTGCGAACAGTTCCTTGAGCAAACCGATCTGCTCAGACGAGCAATATTCCGTGTTGGGTTCGGCGGCCGCACGTCCCTTGAACGAATCGTCGTCAGACACGAAACGACTACGGAGTTGCCGACCCTTGAACGACAGCCTGAAGAAATGCCGCTGGATCGCGTAGGTGGCATAGGTGCTGAAACGGTTGCCCAGCGCGAAGTTGAACTTCTCAACCGCCCGCATCAGAGCCACATTGCCTTCACTGACGAGTTCATCAAACGAATACGTGGCGTCGACAAACTTCTTGGCTATCGAAACGACGAGTCGGAGGTTTGAGGTGATGATGATCGCCTTGACCGTATCGGCCTCCGTGAGCCATCCCTCGATCCGGTCGATCTGACGCAGCGTGGACCGACCCCGGTCGAGGCAGCCCCGCGTTGTGGTGGCACGATGCTTCAGCCAGTTCATCCGGCGGAAGTAAAACTGTTCCTCGTCCTTCGAGAGCAGTCTCGTCTGGTAGAGGCTGGCGAGATAGGGCGTGAGGCTCGCTCCCGAAGGCGACTCACAGCGGCTCTTCTCAAGCGGCACCGCAGCGTCGAGCGGCGGAATAGTGGCCAGTCGCTCGGCATCATCCCGCGAAAAATCAGGGCAGGGAATGAAGTCGATGATTCGGTCGAACAGCCGCGACCGCCGCTCATCGAGGGGGGACTTCCGCCGCGTTGTTGACTGGGCCGCTGGCGTGACAGCCTGTTTGACAACCTGTTTGGTAACCTGTTTGACCACCAGCTTGGGAATCGGTTTTGTCACCTGCTTTGTCGCTGCCCTGAGCGACCGCTCGGGCCGCACCTTGGCCAACACCTTGGCCAACACTTTCGTCTTTCGCGTGGCTACCCTCTGATGCCTGCCGGACGTGCCGCCTGGCCGCAAGGACTTTGGAACACGTTTGGCGAGTGCGATCACGGCAGGCCTCCTGACCAGAGCACGACGAAAATGTCTTTTCACTCTTCTTAACCGCAGCGTTTCCGGGCCTCTAACACGCCGCCGGAATTGTCCAGTCCCAAATTTTTTCGAGGACCCATCCATGGTAGGCTGGAGAAAACGGCCTCTGTGCGAGGATTCTCGAGTGAACGACGCGGAGCCGACCCCCGACGAACCGACGGAGGCACCGCCATCAGACGCCCCAAAGACGGGGTCGGGCCGCCCGGTGGTCTGGGGCGTGTTTCTGGCCTCTCTGGCCATCGCGGTCGTCTTTCCGGCCGCAGACGTAATTGGCTGGTTTGCTGGCCCGCCGACGCGGCTGCCGATCGACGGCGAATCTGTGCGGGCCCTCCTACCGGTGGTGGGATCTGCGGCGGTCATCGCGGCCTGGATCTTTGTCTTCTGGTCCTTGATTGGCAGTTTTTTGAACGTGGTCGTCCACCGGCTGCCGCAGGGACTGTCGGTCGTGCACGGCGGATCCCGCTGCCCTCAGTGCCACAGTCCGATCAAGTGGTACGACAACCTCCCCGTGGTTGGTTGGCTCAATCTCAACGGACGCTGTCGATCCTGCGACCTGCCGATTGCGGCACGGTATCCCATCGTCGAGTCGATCTGCGCGGGACTTTGCACGGCCGTCTATTTCCGTGAACTCATCTCGGGCGGCGCGAATCTGCCAGGCCGGGAACCAGACTTTCTCCACGGCGGCATGCTGCGAATGTTTCCGGACCCGCGGCTCGACCTCATCGGACTCTATCTTTATCACTGCGGCACGATGTCCTTGCTGCTGGCCTGGGGCCTGATCGCCTGGGACGGCCAGCGGATTCCCAGACGGAGCGTTCTGGCGGCGTGCGGCGTCGCCACGATCCTGCCGTTGGTCTTTCCGGCGCTGCATCCCCTGACGTTGGGAGCCGGGCCGGGCACCACAGGCCGATCGCATGTCGCATGGCCCCCGACCATGGTGTCTCTGCAGGGATTCCTCGAGGAATCGCTCAAGCGGGGGCTGGCGGTTTCCGTGGTCGGCGGCCTGGCGGGGCTTCTCTGCGGGCTGCTCCTCCAGAAGATTTTTGGCCGACTCTTGCTGGGCGATGCGTCCGGCCGCACCGGTCTGCCGCTCGGCCCTCCGCACGCGCTTGGCGCCGGCCTCGCGATTGTCGGCATCGTGTTTGGCTGGCAGGGGATGCTGGGCACGTTGTCTCTGCTGCTCGCAGCCTGCCTCGTTCAGATGCTCATCTGGTCTGCCGTGCCGGACTGGCCAACTCTGCCGGCGGAACTAATGCTTCTCCTGGCAACGTTTGTCCATCTCTGTGGCTGGAGGCAGTTGGTTGAACACGTACGCCCATGGTGGCCAGAGACCCCGACTCCGGCCTGCCTCGTGTTCCCAGTGGCACTCTTCCTCATGACAGCCCTGGCGATCGTTGCCATTGCACCGTTCCCTCGCCAGCTCGGCCCGCGGATCGACGGCGATCACGGCCACGACGCTGACCCCGCCGCCTAACGCCAGAGGATACGCATGCAACGCCATCTGATCCTCGTGCTGGGTGACCAACTCGATCGGCAGAGCGCCGCTTTCGACGGCTTCGACCGCAGCCGCGACTCCGTCTGGATGGCCGAGGTCGCCGAGGAATCAACCCACGTCTGGACACATAAGGCGAGGATCACCGTCTTCCTAGCAGCCATGCGTCACTTTCGCGCCGACCTCGCCGCCGATGCGATCGATGTCGACTACACAGAACTGTCGAGAGACCCAGCCAAAGAACCAGCCAAAGAGCTTGCGAAAGCGCAGGCCCTCGAACAAACGCTCAAACAAACACCGCGGAAGCGGCGTCCTGCTGCTCGCCCTGGCCCCGCTCCGGTCTCGCTGGCCGACGCGCTGCTGGCCAGCCTCGCTCGGCAGCGGGCCGCCGGCCGTTGTCCCGATACCCTGATCATGGTCGAGCCCGGCGAATGGCGGGTCCGGGCGGCCCTCGAGGCAGCGGCCCACCAGGCCGGCATTCCCCTGGAGATCCGCGCCGACC
>JBIIFB010000203.1:0-5990 GCA_044237545.1 Pirellulales bacterium | reverse complement strand
GGAGGGGACTGGGAGCCGGGATCGGCTGAAGCTCGACGAGCGTTGGAATTTCGCCAACACAACCGCTGCAGCGCCTTCGATCCCCGATGGCGAAATTCCTCGCGAAGGAGACTTCTGCCGGCCCGGCGGCGAAGGACAGTCGGTCTTGGTAGGGGCCTCGTCAACTCACGGACAAGTTACAAACTGGCCGCCCCGGGGGAGGGGTGGGATCTCGGACAAGTTAAAAACTTGCCGCCACGGGGGAGGGGGGAGTTGTCGGCCCAAACATGATTGCGACAGCCTACCGCTTTCGCGTGGCGACCTCGTGTCGCTGATGCGGGCCACCCCGTCACCGCCACCGGGATGCGTCGGGCTGCCCCCGAATCCTTGCCGCCCGGCTCCGGGTCAGGCACACTTCAAGGCATGACTCCGAGCTCAGACCTTATCCCGATTGCCCCCGGTATTCCGGCCACACCGGCTATTCCGGCCACACCGGCTATTCCGGCCACACCATCTTTTCCGGCCAGACCGGCTCATCCGGCCACACCGGTCACCTCACTGGCCCGTCCCTCGCTCCCCAGATCGACGGCCCTCTCGGCCAGCGGACTTCGTGGCGTCGACCTTGACGAACAGATGGAGCCGTTGGCCGTCTCGGAATCGACGGCCGACGTCACGCAGTCCTACGCCGCGACGTTGTCACAACTGGTCGTGATCGGCATCGCATCAGCGGCCATCTGGTGGCTGCTGCCCAGGGGTGTCACCGCCCGACCACCGCTCGAACTGCCCGAGCCGCTACAGGCCGAGACGGCCCCGCTCTCCCCGGCCCGTCGCACCGCTGAAAACACCGCGATCGGGCTGTTGAAACAGGCCTTGCCCACCCAGGCACTGGCCGCATTCCGGCAGCTGGTCGACTCGCCCGATGGCGCGAGCGTGAATCTCTGGCGGTATTACCTACAGACGCTCGTCGACCTCGACGAACGGGCCGAGCTACGGCAGCGGGCCGCGGAGTTTCTCTCCCGACATCCCGACCAGCTGGAGGCGGCGCATTTCCTGGCCGAAGCCATCCGCAGAGACGATCCCCAGCGGAATCGAAGTCGTGGTGAGGGCTGGAAAGAGGTCTGGAGTTCGATGGGGGCCCCGCAGGTCTCCCCAGAAACCCTGGCGGAGATCGACCGATGCCAGGGCACGATCGACGATGCGCTCGGCCTCTTGCAACAGCATGATGGCGACTGGTCGACGGCGGGCCGCATCGCCTGGGCCGACCTGCTCCACCTCGACCGCGCACGTCTCCACGCATCCGCCTGGCAACACGGCGGCCAAGCCTTCGCCGATCCCCGACGCGAGCAGGCGCTCAATGCCATCCGCCAGATGTCGTCGACCACGACCGCCGACGCACTCACGCTGCGGCTCGACATCTTCCGCGCCTGTCGCGACAGCTGGCCGGCGCGTCTCCCCTTCGGCTCGAAGAAGCAACTCGTCAACGGCTTCGACTGGACCAAGGAGGATCTCCAGCGGGCGATCGATGCCGACCGCGCCGCCGTCGAACGCCTTCCCCCGCTGGGCCGCCGATGAGCCAGACTGACCTCCAACCGGCCGCCCCCGAAGGCCCAACGGCCGTCGCGCCGTCAGCGGGCCGCCATACGGCGTGGACAACCGCGATTTCCGTTGTGCTGGGAATGCCGATCGATGCTGCTCCCCGGCCGGGCCCACTGGCCCGTCAACTGCTCGTGATCGTGCTCTACTGCGCGGCAGCACGGCTGATGATGCTCGATCCTTGGTTCACGGCCGACTCCCTCACCGGCTCGGGATTTACCTGGCGTCAGTCGAGCGTGATCACGCTGCTGGGGATCCTGATGGTGTCGGCCATCGCCTTTGAATGGCACCTGCTGGGTGTTTCGAAAGGGCTGAACCTCGCAGGCCAGATCGTGCTCGCCTACCCCTTCACACTCTTTGTCGCGCGGCTGCTGGGTCGGCCGTGGCATGACGCCGGCTCCGGGGGCATCATCGGCGGCCTCCTCGAGGCGGTCCGGGCCGCCGGTGGCGTGCTCGGCGTGAGCGGTTTCATTCCCGCCTGGCTTTCCGACGCCATCTCGAGCCCGGGCACCGCGATGGTGCTGCTGCTGCTCTGCGTCGTCACGTCGGTCGGCGGCACAACGGCCACCCGCATCGGACTGACCGCCGGTCTGTTTCTCATTCCGCTGGCCGTGGCGTTCAGCCAGCCCCCCATGCCAAGCCTTTCATTTCTAGGCGGCCTGGCGACGATGGTGTTTGGGATGTTCCTCCAGTTTCGCGATGTCGAGAAATACCATCGCGACAAGGAGATCCTCCGTCGGCTGCGGCATGTCACCGACGAACTGGAGCGCCGCTCGTGCCTGCGGCTGGTCACCCGCACGTGGGCCGATGGCCGGCTTGGTGAGCAGACGGCGGAGGGCATCGTGCGACAGACCTACGAGCATCTGCCCGGGGTCGACGCCGACAGTGTCCGCGAGATCACCCGGTCGATCACGCATGACCTCGTCACCACCCACGGTCTCCTGCAGGTGCGGCACGATTCCGAGGGCATCTTCCTCGTCCCGCCGCCGGCCCTTGAATTCGAGGCCGATGTGCTGGAGCAGATCGCCCGCCTGCCACGGATGTTGATCGTGTTTCTGCTGGCTTCGTGCTGGGTCTTGATGCCCTTCGACATCGTGCCGGACGCCATTCCAATGGTGGGCGCTGTCGACGACGTGATCGTGATGACGCTGGCTGGCTGGCCCCTGGCCCGCCTCCTGGAACAGCGGATCGATCGACGTCGCTATCGCTAGTCGGCAGTCTTGGCCGGTGCCGATGCGGCACCGCGGCTGGCGTCGAGGGCATAGAGCCGGCCGACGCTGCGGAAAAACATCCTGCCACCGGCGACGGCCGGTGTCGCACGGCAGGCCTCACCCAGGGGCGTACGGCCCAGCACCTCGAAGGCCTCGCCATCGGCGATCACCACCACTTCGCCCTCGGCCGAAACGTTGATCACGGTGCCGCCGACGCAAATCGGCGACGCTGAGAACGCCCCGCCGACACGTCCACGCCAGAGCACCGTTCCGTCTGCGGCAGCGACGCACGTCACCACACCGAGATCGCCCCAGAGATACAGCCTTCCCCCGGAACAGACCGGGGTGGGCACGTAGGGCGCGACGCTGCGGTCGAGCTGATAGACAAGCTCGGGCTCGCCAGGCCTGTCTGGACGAGGACCATCGGCCGTTGGCTTCGGGTCGCTGGCAGCCGTTCGCACCGCCACGAGAGTGTTGTCGCCACCCCCCTCGCCGCACGTGCAGAGCACGAGCGGACCGGCCATGACCGGTGACGAAACGGTCCGCTTGGGAAAACATTTCCGTTCCCACAACACCCGGCCCGTGGCCGGGTCGAGGCCTGTGAGACCGTGCGCCATGCTCGCCAGCACGACCAGCGGACCGCCCCCCGGAGCCCCATTTGATGGCTCGATCACCAGCGGCGTGGAATAGGCCGTCCGTGCCGTCTCCCGCGGCAGTCGCCACACCTCGCCACCGGTCTTCGTGTCGAGAGCCACGATGCAACTTGGGCCATCGTGCTCGATCGGAACAATCAGGCGATCGCGCCACACCGCAGCCGACGCACCGAAGCCGTGCTCGCTTGTATAGGGCCCGAGGTTGGCATGCCACAGCGGCACCCCGTCGTGGGAAAACGCCTCTGCCCGCAACTGTTCCCGTGTGGCCCACAGCCAATAGACGCCCGTTTCGTCGACGGTGACAGATCCTGTTGCCGAACTGTTTTGGGCATGGTGCGGCTCAATCACACCGGGCATCTCCCGCTGCCAGAGCAGACGGCCGTCGGCCGTCGCATGGCAGGAGACAAACCGCTTCGCTGCCGCCTCGTCGGCTCCAGCGGTGTAGATCCGCTCCCGCCACACGACTGGCGAGGCATGGCCCTGACCGGGAAGGGCTACCGTCCATGCCCAGTCGCGGTCGGTCCAGTGGTGCGGAAACCGCTGGGTGCCGCCCGATCCGTCGCAGGCCCGACCCCGCCAGCGAGGCCAGTCCGTCGGACCGCTGGCGATCTCCTCGGGCGGCCCGCTGGCCGAGGTGAGCAGGGCAGTACACGACATCCCGCAAGCAAGGACGAGGCTTTTGCTCCACGGCCGGCAGCGGGGGATGGCTGGAAGGGTCATGCGACACAGTATGCCATTCCCGCTGCAAAAAGCTCGGCGGTGCCTGGCAAGGGGGGCAGGCATGACCGCGGGCCGGTCGCTCCGCCAGCGCCGGGTTTTGGGGTGTATAGTCAGGTGAGAGAAACTGCCACCGTCAGGACGGCCGGGGATGAATGACAATCGCGAATTTATCGAGGAGTTTCTCGTCGAGTCGGGCGAAAATCTCGACCAACTCGACCGCGACCTGATCGCGCTGGAGGAACGCCCTGACGACCCTCAGAGGCTGGCGAGCATCTTCCGCACGGTGCACACCATCAAGGGCAACAGCGGCTTCTTCGGCTTCTCGAAACTCGGTGCCCTGACACACAGCGGAGAGCACCTGCTCGGCCGGCTCCGGGACGGCAAAATCCGGCTCAACGACCGCGTGACCGGCACGCTCTATTCCATGGTCGATGCGGTGCGGTCGATCCTCAACGCGATCGAGGCGACCGGCGTCGAGGGGGAGCAGGACTTCCGGGAGCTCTCGCAGACCCTGACGGCCGTGGCCGCAGAGGACGAGCCAGAGCCGATGCCGCCCCCGCTGCCGACGGCCCCCCCAGCGTCTGCTCTCCAGCCCGAAGCGGCTGCTCAACGGCCCGACCCATCTGTTCCGCAGCCCGACCCATCTGTTCCGCAGCGCGACCCATCTGTTCCGCAGCGCGACACATCTGCTCCGCAGCGTGAGGCCTCGGCTCCCGATTCGCCTGCTCCTGCCCAGACCCCGGCTGCTCAGGGCCCGGCTACTCAGAGCCCGAAGGGTCCGGTGTCAGAGCCCGCGAAGCCTGCCCTGCCCGCGGCCGAAACCTCCATCCGCGTCGACGTGGGCCTTCTCGCCTCGGTTCTCGATCTCGTCGGCGAACTTGTTCTGGCCCGCAACGAACTCCGCAGCATCGCGATCACCGATCCGGCCCTCGAAGGCGTGATCCAAAGGATCAACACGGTCACGAATTCCCTTCAAGAGGCGGCCGTCAAGACCCGCATGCAGCCGATCGAGCATGTATTCAACCGGTTTCCACGGACCGTGCGAGACCTTGCAGTCGCCTGTGGACGGGAAGTGCAGCTGGTCATCGACGGCGCCGACACCGAACTCGACCGCAGCCTGATCGAGAGCATCCGCGATCCGCTCACGCATCTGGTGCGAAATGCCGTCGACCACGGCATCGAGTCGCCCGCCGATCGCCAGGCGAAGGGCAAGCCACGGGCGGGCCGGCTTCTCCTGCGGGCCTTCCACGAGAGTGGGCAGGTGACGATCGAGGTGCAGGACGACGGGGCCGGCATTCCGGTGGAGGCGGTTCGCGCGAAGGCCGTCGCCCGCGGCCTGATCGACGCCGACACTGCCGCCCTGCTCCCCGACGACAGGGTCTTGCAGTTCATCTTCGAACCCGGCTTCTCGACGGCCGCCCAGGTGACGAGCGTCTCGGGCCGCGGGGTCGGCATGGATGTTGTGAAAACCAATATCGAGGCGATCGGTGGCACCGTCGACATTGCCAGCCGCCCGGGCCTGGGCACGACGGTGCGGGTGAGAGTGCCGCTCACACTAGCCATCATTCCGAGCTTGGTGGTGCGGTGTGCCGACGAACGGTTTGCCATGCCGCAGGCGGCGGTGGGCGAGCTCGTATCGCTGCGGACGGACGGCGGACCGAAGATCGAGGGACTCGCCGGCGCGGCGGTCATCCGCGTGCGGGGGCGGCTTGTCCCCGTGATCTTTCTCGATGAATTCCTGGGCCTGCGGACCACGACCGCCGCACGGGACAACGGGACGGTCGTGCTCGTGCGGGTTGACGATCACGAGTTTGGGCTGGTCGTCGACGGCACG
>JBIIFB010000054.1:0-19473 GCA_044237545.1 Pirellulales bacterium | reverse complement strand
TCGCCGATCAGGACCGGGTTGTTCTTGGTCCGCCGGGAGAGCACCTGAATGACCCGCCGAATTTCGGCGTCGCGGCCGATCACCGGATCGAGCTTGCCCTGGCTGGCCCGCTTCACCAGATCGATGCCGTATTTTTCCAGCGCCTGAAACTTTTCCTCCGGATTCTGGTCGGTCACCCGCGACTGTCCACGAACGGCCTGCAATCCGGCCATCAGTTCCTTCTCGCCCACCGCCGCCAACTGCAGGACGTTCTTGGCCTTCGACGGCGTTTTGACGAGACCAAGCAGCAGATGATCGGTCGAGACAAACTCATCCTTCATCGCGGCTGACTCGGCCGTGGCCGCCTCGAAGACCTTGATCAACTCCTGATCGGGCTGTGGCTGCGCACCCCCCGACACCTTCGGCAGGTGCGAGAGTTCTGCCTCGATGATCCGCTCGAGGTGACCGCGATCGACGCCGATCTTTTCGAGCAGCGGCCGCACGATCCCCTCCCGTTCAGCAACGAGGCTGTGCAGAAGATGGACCGGCGTCACCTGCGGGTTGCCGCGGCTCCCAGCGAGTTCGACGGCGCTCTGCACCGCCTCCTGGGCCTTGATCGTGAACGTATCGAAGCGAAACGGCATGGTTTCCCCCTCGGCCGCCCTCGCCCGGAAGGAGAGGGAGAGCCGCTTCAGATGTCCTTCTTAACCTCGAATTCAGCGTCGATCGCATCGTCCGGACCACGGTTGCCCCCCGAGGCACCGGCCGTCGCGTCTGGCTCGGCTCCGGCGCCCGCCTGGCCGCTCGTCGAGGCGTAGAGAATCTTCGAGAGCGCGTGGGCCGCCTGCTCGAGCGCGTCGTGGGCCGACGTGATGGCGTCGATATCCTCCGCCTTCGCCGCCTCGCGGGCCTTGGTGATCGCCGCCTCGAGCGGGGCCTTGTCAGACGCGGAAAGCTTGTCGGAATTCTCCTTGACGAGCTTCTCCGTCTGGAAACAGAGTGCCTCCGAGCGGTTTCGCACCTCTGCCAGCCGTAGCTTCCGCTTGTCTTCCTCGGCGTGCAGGTCGGCGTCCTTCCGCATCCGTTCGATCTCGGCCTCATTGAGGCCGCTCGACTGCTCGATCTTGACCGTCTGCTCCTTGTTGGAGCCGAGATCCTTCGCACTCACCGACAGAATGCCGTTGGCATCGATGTCAAACTTGACTTCGATCTGCGGCGTGCCACGCGGCGCCGGCGGAATCCCCTCGAGGTTGAACTGTCCGAGAAGGCGATTGTCTTTCGCCATCGGCCGCTCCCCCTGATACACGCTCACGGTCACTGCCGTCTGGCTGTCGGCCGCGGTGCTGAAGACCTGCTTCCGCTCGGTCGGAACGGTCGTGTTGCGTTCGACCAATTTCGTGAACAGACCCCCTTCCGTTTCGATGCCGAGCGAGAGCGGCGTGACATCGAGCAGCAGCACGTCCTGCACCTCGCCGCCGAGCACGCCCCCCTGGATCGCGGCGCCGAGCGCCACGACCTCGTCGGGATTGACGCCCTTGTGCGGCTCTTTGTTGAAGAGCTTCTTGACCAGTTCCTGCACCTTCGGAATCCGGGTCGAGCCGCCGACAAGGACCACCTCGTCGATCTCCTTGGGATCGAGTTTCGCGTCCTTGAGGGCCTGGATCACCGGGCCACGGCACCGCTCGACCAGTCCGTCGCACATCTGCTCGAACTGCGACCGGGTGATCGTGACCTGGAGATGCTTGGGCCCCGTGGCGTCGGCCGTGATGAACGGCAGATTGATGTCGGTGCTCTGGGCCGAACTCAGCTCCTTCTTGGCCTTTTCACAGGCTTCCTGGAGCCGCTGCAGGGCCATCGTGTCTTTCCGCAGGTCGATCCCCTGCTCCTTCTTGAACTGGTCGGCCACGTGGTTGATGAGCGTCTGATCGAAGTCGTCGCCGCCGAGATGCGTGTCGCCGTTGGTGCTGATCACTCGAAACACGCCATCGGCCACCTCCAGCACAGACACGTCGAACGTGCCGCCGCCCAAGTCAAACACCACGATCTTCTCGTGCGCCTTCTTCTCGAGTCCGTAGGCGAGGGCCGCGGCGGTCGGCTCGTTGATGATCCGCATCACCTCGAGGCCCGCGATCTGGCCGGCATCCTTCGTGGCCTGACGCTGCGCGTCGTTGAAGTAGGCGGGAACCGTGATCACCGCCTTGTTGACCTTGTGGCCCAGATAACTTTCAGCACTCTCCTTGAGGTTGCGGAGCACCTTCGCGGAGATTTCCGGAGGGGTGCATGTCTGATCTCCGGCCTTCACCGTGACATAGTCCTCGGGACCGCCCACGACCTCGTAGGGAACCATCTTCTCTTCGCCCGCCACCTCGTTGTGCCGGCGGCCCATGAACCGTTTGATCGAGTAGATCGTCCGCTTGGGATTGGTGACCGCCTGCCGGCGGGCGGTGTCGCCCACGAGCGTCTCCCCCTTGTCGTTGAAGGCGACCACGCTCGGCGTGAGGCGATTGCCTTCTTTGTTGGCGATCACCTTGGGCTCCTTGCCCTCCATCACCGCAACCACCGAGTTCGTGGTGCCGAGGTCGATGCCGATGATCTTTTCGCCCTGCTTGGTTGCCATGGATTCAGGATTCCTGTGCGGTGGGGAATGCGGTGGGAAAGACTGTGCGTCCGATGCGTCAGAATTGTCCCGTGGTTTCTTGGCAGACTATTTATGCAAAGGCCGTGCCAGCTCCGACCATCATCACGTGTCTCCGGGGGTCGGTGGCTGAAAACCAGTGAAAAAAGCGTTTTAGCACCATATTTACGCGGGCCGGGTTCAGGGTACAGTTGGGTGCCTTCCTCGGTGCCCGACTGGTCCCGGGGCCAGAGCCTGCCATTTTGGCCGTTCGCGTCCGCGTGGGACGCTCCACTACGCCCCAACCCATCCCCGAACCGCACGCCCTCGGAGGGCTTTTTGCATGGCTCAATCTGGCTCACCGCGGAAGTCACCACCGGATGGCTCTCGGCCCACCGGCCTGGCGGGGCTCCGTTCGCAGATCGATCGAATCGACCGCGAACTCGTCGGCCTCGTCAACGAGCGGGCGGAAATGGCCCGTCAGATCGGCCATCTCAAGCAGTCCAACGGCCAGGTCACCTACGATCCATCCCGCGAGGAGTTGGTGCTCGAACGCGTCGTCGCCTCGAGCAAGGGACCGCTGTCGAGCGACAGCCTCAAGGCCATTTGGCGGGAGCTCATCTCAGGCTCCCGCGCCATCGAACAGCACATCCGCGTCGCCCACCTGGGGCCCGCGTGGACCTACAGCCATCTGGCAGCCGTGCACCGCTTTGGCAGTTCCGTCGAGTTTGTGCCGGTGGCCAGCATTTCTGCCGCCTTCGAGGAGGTCAACGCCGGCCACTCCCACTACGGGGTCGTGCCGCTGGAAAACTCCACCGACGGCCGGATCGCCGACACACTCGACAATTTCTCACGGCTGCCGGTGAAGATCTGTGCCGAGGTGCCCCTCCGAATCCACCACACGCTCCTGGCCGCCTGCGATCGGGCCGGCATCAAGGAGGTTTACAGCCGTCCGCAGGCCCTCTCGCAGTGTCGCAACTGGCTGGCCCGACACCTCCCGAACGCCCGTCTGGTCGAGGTGACCAGCACCAGCACCGCCGCTGAAACCGCTGCCAAGACGCCGCACGCCGCGGCCATCGCCAGCCGCCAGGCAGGGGTGCATTACGGTCTCAATGTGCTTGCCGAAAACATCGAGGACGTGGCCGGCAACACGACACGTTTTGCCGTCATCGGCCATGCCGACGCCAGCCGCACCGGCCGCGACAAGACGTCGCTCATGTTCGAAATCGAGCACCGGCCCGGCGGGCTGGCCGACGCCCTGTCGATCCCTAAGAAGCAGAAGCTCAACCTCACCTGGATCGAGTCGTTTCCCATGCCGGGCGAAGAACGCGGCTACATCTTCTTTGTGGAGCTGGAGGGCCACCGCGATGACCTCCGCGTCCGCCGGGCGATTGCAGCCCTTGAAAAACGCTGCACGCGGGTCGTGATTCTCGGCTCCTACGCCGCCGCCGCCGCGGTCGGCTGAAAAAGGGCTGAAAAAGGCGACTGTCACCTTTTCCCGTTCCGCCGTATCATCCGCGGCAAAGGAGTCCACCATGTCCCGCAAAAGCATCGTCGCCGGCAACTGGAAGATGAATCTCGACGGCGCGCAAGCGCAGGAACTTGCCCGCACCGTGGCGGCCCGGCATGCCGAAGCGGGCAGCACGGAACTGGTTCTCTGCCCCCCGTCTCCCTACCTCGGCACGGTCGGCACAGCCCTCGGACTCACTGCCGGCTCGAGCCCATCGGGCGTGGCTCTGGGAGCGCAGAACATGCACGACAAGGGGGGCGGTGCCTTCACCGGCGAGGTGGCGCCGCCGATGCTCGTCGACCTCGGCTGCCGGTATGTCATCCTCGGCCACTCGGAGCGGCGGACCCTGTTTGGCGAGACCGACGCTATCGTCAACGCAAAGACCAAGTCCGCCCTGACCGCCGGCCTGACGCCGATCGTCTGCGTGGGTGAAACCCTCGAAGAACGCGACGACGGCCGCACGCAGGGGGTCGTCACCTCCCAGATCAAAGGCTCGCTCGCCGGCCTCGCACCGGCCGAAGTAGAGCGGATCGTGATCGCCTACGAGCCGGTCTGGGCCATCGGAACCGGCAAGGTGGCCACGCCCGAGCAGGCGCAGGAGGTGCATGCCCTCATCCGCGGACTGCTGACAACCCTCGCCTCGCCCGCGGTTGCAGCCCGGGTGCGGATTCAATATGGCGGGAGCGTGAAGCCCGACAATGCGGCCGATTTGGCCGCCAAGCCCGACATCGACGGCGCCCTGGTTGGAGGCGCCAGCCTCAAGGCCGACGATTTTCTCGGGATCGCCAGAGCGTTCGGCTGACATCCGTGCGGTTGATAATGAGCCGCAACGCCGATTTCCGAAGCTGGGGTAGGCCGACGGCCAGCCCCACGATACCTTGTCGATTCTGCCTGATTCGGCCGTTCGTCACCCCCCTTCATTCCTGCCCCGCGTCGTTTCGGAGTGTTCAGTCGCCATGGCCACGCTTGTTCGTCTTGTCCTCGGGTCGATGCTTGTTCTGACGTCGCTGTTCATGATCCTTCTTGTGCTTGTGCAGAGAGGTCGCGGAGGCGGTCTGGCCGGAGCGCTCGGCGGCATGGGCGGTCAGAGTGCTTTTGGCACGAAGGCAGGCGATCTGTTCACGCGAATCACGGTGGGCGTCGCCGCCTTCTGGATCGTGCTCTGCATCGTCGCGACCAACATGCTCGGGCGTCAGCAGTCGCTGCTTTCGAGCGACCTCGGTGGCTCCGCACCTCAGGCGGTGGCCCCCATGACACCGACACAGCCGACGACCCAGCCGCCAGCCGACGCCCAACCGCCGGCAGCGGCCGACGGCGGGCTTGTGATGCCTGCGGCTCCGGCCGACCAGCCATCGAGCCAGCCCGCCGCCGAGGCAAAATCGGAGGGCACGGCTGCTCCGGTGGCTCCGGCTGCTCCGGTGGCTCCGGCGGCTCCGGCCGAACCCGCTCCCGCGAAGTAGCGAGCGGAGGTTCGCTACCATGGCCATCAGCATGACCGGTTGCGGAGAGGGTTTCGCCTCCGAGGGCCCCAGTACCTGCCGTGTTGAATTACGGGTGGTCAACAACCGCTTTTTCAAGCTCGCGCTCCGGTCGCGGGATGCTTTTTCAATCCTGGAAACACGGATCGATTCCGCCATCCGCAGTCGCGTTCGCCGCGGTGCGGTCCAGATGACACTCGACGTGGCCGGCCCGGCGGTTCCCGCGGCCCGACGGTTCGACCGCGGCCAACTCTCGGCCTATCTCGATGATCTCGAGGACTTCTGTGGATCGCATCGGATCCCCATGCCGCAGTCTCTCGATGGTATTCTCGGCCTGCCGGGCATTCTCGTGGAAACCCCGCCGTCGAGCGACGCCGTTGAGCAGATCTGGCCCTTGGTGGCCCGAGGCCTCGACGCCGCCCTCGACGGCCTGGAACGGATGCGCCGGGCCGAGGGAGACGCTTTAGCCCGCGACATGCGGGCCGGCTGTGGTGAGATCACACAGTCGATCGCAGCCATTCGGCAACGGGTGCCCGCGGTACTCGCCGAACACCGCTCCCGGCTGAGCGATCGGGTGACGAAGCTTCTCGAGGGTTCGGGGGCCCTGCTCTCCCCGGCCGACCTGACGCGGGAGGTGGCCCTGATCGCCGACCGCTCTGATATTGCCGAGGAACTGGTGCGGCTGGAGAGCCACGTCGCCCAGTTCGACCACCTGTTGGGCGAAGATTCCCCGGGCCGCTCGCTCGACTTTCTCTCCCAGGAACTGGCCCGGGAGGCCAATACCATCGCCTCCAAATCGGTCGATGTCGCGATTGCCCACATGGTGGTCGAACTCAAGACGCGGATCGAGCGGCTCCGCGAGCAGGTACAAAACATCGAATGAGCGGCACCTTTTCAAGCCCCCGGTCGCCGCGTTAGAACATCGTAATGGTTCACCGCCCGGGCAAACTCGTCGTCATCTCCGGCCCCTCAGGCGTCGGTAAAACTACGATCCTGCGGCGGCTTCTAGCCGATCTGCCGCACCTGATTCCGAGCGTCTCGGCGACAACCCGGCCGCCCCGGGTCGGCGAGAAAAACGGCGTCGACTACCACTTCATCGCCACCGAGGATTTCGAACGGCGGCGGGCGGCAGGTGAGTTTCTGGAATGTTGTCAGGTGTACGGCCGGCATTCCTGGTACGGCACGCTGGTCAACGAGGTGACCCCCCGTTTGGCCGTGGGTGACTGGGTTGTGCTGGAAATCGACGTGGAGGGTACACTTTCGATTCTGGCGAGGTATCCTGAGGCGATCACGATCTTCGTCGAACCGTCCCATCCCGATCAGTTGCTCGAGCGACTGCGGGGCCGGGGGACGGAGTCGCCCGAAGCGATGGCACGTCGGCTGGAGGTAGCCCGACGGGAACTGTTGCAGTCTCACTACTACAGGCACCGTGTCGTGAACGACGACGACGTTGCGGAGGCTGTCGCGGCGATCAAGCGGATTTTGTCTGATGCGGGCCTGCCCGCCCCACCATCCGCTCCGCATGCTTCCATACAGGCTTCCATACAGAGGCTCGCCTCCGAACCCGAGTAACGTTTCCGACCGAGCCCCCGACTGAGTGCCAGACCAGACCTCACAGTCAGCAAGCCCTCACAGCAAGCCCAGACCAAACACAGATCAAACCCAGATCAGACCAGATCAGACCCAGACCGCCGCGGCCCGCACACCCCTCGAGGATTTCAGACATGATCGACGACCTGCGTGAAGAAGAGATCGTGAACAAGGTTGGTGGTCGTTTTAAGCTGTCAACGCTGATTCAAAAGCGAATGGTAGCGCTCAACGCGGGCGGCCGTCCGCTCGTCGACGTCGACACCGACGACAAGATGCAGATCGTCATCGAGGAGATCAAGCAGGACAAAATCTACCTTGATACGTCGATGAATCTCCGTATCACTGGTGCGTCGCCCGAGGCGGGCGGTCCACTCGACTTCGATCCGACGATCTTGTAATCGATTCTGGAACCGAGTCTGGAAACGATCCTGGAATACCGTCTGGCTCGTTTCTGGACGCACGGTCTGGCCACACGATCTTTCCACACGATTTGGGCAATTATCCGGGCAACTGCCGTTCGCTCTGCCATGCTTGTGGGTCGAGAAATCATCGTTGGCGTATCGGGCGGCATCGCGGCCTACAAGGCGGCTGCGCTCACGAGCCTGCTTGTGCAGCAAGGGGCCGGCGTCACGGCCGTGCTCACCCGCAATGCCCGGCGTTTCGTCGGGCCGGCTACGTTCGCGGCCCTCACTGGCCGCCCCGTCGCAACACGGAGTTTCGATCCCGGCGTGCACCCGCTCGGGGCCCACATCGAACTCGCCGGCCGGGCTGACCTGGTCGTGGTGGCACCGGCGTCGGCCGACCTGCTGGCAAAGGTCGCAGGCGGTGCGGCCGACGATCTCCTGACCACGCTTCTTCTCTGCGCTCAGTGTCCCGTCGTGCTGGCCCCCGCGATGAATTCGGCCATGTGGGCGAAACCCTCCGTGCAACGCAACGTCCGGCAGGTTGCAGACGACGGCGCAATGATCATCGAGCCAGGCACGGGCTGGCTCTCCTGCCGCCAGCAGGGCACAGGACGCATGGCTGAGCCGGAGGAGATCGCGAACGCAATCCGCGAATTGCTCGCCCACTCTCCCGGCACAAACCCCGCCTGATCGAATCCGGGATAGAGCGAGATGGCACGAATCCTGCTGACTGCCGGCCCCACGCGGGCCTACATCGACGAGGTTCGCTACCTGACCAACGCATCGAGCGGCCGGATGGCGCGGGCAATCGCCCAGGCGGCCCTCGCCCGGGGACATGAGGTGACGATCGTCAGTGGGCCGGTGTCGGTCGCGTATCCAACTCGAGCACGGGTGATCTCAGTGGTGACCACCGCCGAGATGCTGGCCGCAGCACTCGAGGAACTCCCGCGGGCCGACGGCGTCATCGCGGCGGCGGCCCCCTGCGATTTCGAGCCCGAACGGCCCGTGGCGGGTAAGATTCCCCGCGCATCCGCAGGCCTGTCGCTCACGCTGCGAGCCACCACCGACGTGATCGCCACGCTGGCGGCCCGTGCCAAGCGGCAGCCCTCCGGCCGGCGGCAGCCCTCCGCTAGGCGGCGGACCACCTGGTGCGTTGCCTTCGCCCTGGAGCCCGGCGCCGATAAGACGAGGGCCTGCGCGAAGGTCACGGCGAAGCAGTGCGACCTGATCGTGGTCAACGACCTGGCGGCCCTCGAATCGACGAAAAACGCCGTCGCCGTCTACGACTCCGATCACGAACTCGTGGGCGAAAGGCGGGGGACCAAGCCGGCCGTGGCCACCTGGCTGATCCGCCTGATCGAAACGCGGCTGATGGGGACCTGACGGCGATGTGGAGGAATTCGCCTCCGCCCGTTATAAAATTGCCCCTCGCGCACCCTACAGGTTTTTCCCATGATCAAAGTCGCTGTCCTCGGCGCCACCGGCTACACGGCCCTCGAAGCCATCAAGATCCTGCTGCGGCATCCGCAGGCCGAGATCGTCGCGGTCACCAGCCGGCAAGAGGGCAACACGCCGGTGTCGAGCGTCCACCCCAGCCTCGTGGGGCGACTCGACTTGCCTTTGGAAGACCTCTCGCCCGAGCAGGTGGGCAGCCGCGCCGAGTGCGTCTTGAGCTGCCTGCCCCACTGCGCCAGTGCTGAAATCATCCCCCGAGTGCTCGCCGCAGGGGCGACGGTGGTTGATTTCAGCGCGGACTACCGGCTCGACGACGCCGCGACCTACCTCGAGTGGTATGGCCACGAGCACCCCGACACCGGACGGCTCGGCACCACGCCCTACGGCCTGCCGGAGCTTTTCCGGCAGCAACTCGCCGGTGTGCGGCTGGTGGCCAACCCTGGCTGCTACGCGACGTCGGCGATCCTGCCGCTGGCACCCTTGATCAAGAGCGGACTCTTCGAAACCGACGACATCATCATCGATTCCAAAAGTGGCGTCAGTGGTGCCGGCCGGTCGCCGAAGCTGATGACCCATTTTCCGGAGTGCAACGAGAGCATGTCGGCCTACAACGTGGGCCGACACCGCCACACACCCGAAATCGAGCAGATCATCAACCGGTTCGCCGCCGCGACACCGAACGTGATCTTCACCCCGCAACTGGCCCCCATGGATCGGGGCATCCTCTCAACGATCTACATCAAGCCGAGACGGCCGATCGCCGAGTCGGCGGTGATGCACCTCCTCCGGGAGGCCTATGCGGGGGAGCGGTTCGTGCGGGTGGTGGACCACCTCCCCGGCACGAAAGACACGGTCGGCACAAACTTCTGCGACATCACGGCGCGAGTCGTCCGTGGCCGCGTCCTGCTGATCAGTTGCCTCGACAACCTCGTCAAGGGGGCGGCCGGGGCGGCCGTGCAGAATTTCAACTGCCTATTTGGTCTCCCGGAAACCACCGGACTGCTATAGACACGCCGAAAACACATGCCGTGAAAACGGTTCGGGCCGCGGTCGGCCGGACTCTCCGGCGGGAAGAAAAGAACCATGATGGCCATCGCCGAAACACCCGTTCGCCTGCCGATTCCGCCGCTCCCGAAGGGATTCCGCGCCGCCGGCGCCCATGCCGGCCTCAAACGGAATCCGACCCGAGAGGACATCTCGCTGATCGTGTCGGATACCGACGCCACGGCAGCGGGCGTCTACACGACAAACCTCGTTTTCGCCGCGCCGGTCGCCTTCGATCGCGGCCGGACGCCCGGGGAAGGCTTCCGCGTCATCGCCATCAACTCGGGCAATGCCAATGCCTGCACGGGGCGGCGGGGGCTGGACGATGCTGAAGCGATGGCCGCCGCGGCAGCCCGGGCGGTGGGCGTCGACGTCGCGGGGGCGCTCGTGCTCTCGACCGGCATCATCGGCGAATTTCTGCCGCTCGAAAAAATCCGCGCAGGCATCGAGATCGTCGCGGCAAAGCTTGGCAGCGACGCCGATTCAGCCGTCAGCGCGGCCCGCGGCATGATGACGACCGACACCCGCCCGAAGCTCTCCGGGTCGGCCTTCACCATCGACGGCCGCCGCTACACGCTCTTCGGCATGGCCAAGGGGGCGGCGATGATCGGCCCCCGCATGGCGACGATGCTTGGCGTGATTCTCACCGATGCGCCGGTGTCGGCAGCGGATGCCCAGCGTCTCCTCCGCGAGGCTGCCGAGCAGACGTTCAACTGCGTGAGCGTCGACGGCCACACGAGCACCAACGACACGGTGCTCCTACTGGCCAACGGGGCCGCCGGGGGCCCGCCGCTCTCAGGGACCGGACTCGAGTCGTTTGCCAGGGCACTCCTGGATGCCTGCGAGACACTGGCCCGGGAAATCGCCGACGACGGCGAGGGGGCGACGCACGTGCTGCGGATCGAGGTCAGCGGCTGCCGCTCCCGCGATGACGCCCGCCAGATTGCACGCAGCATCGCCGACAGCCCGTTGGTCAAGACGGCGATCTGCGGCGCCGACCCCAACTGGGGCCGGATCGTTTCGGCTGCGGGCTATGCCGGAGTCGCGTTCGACCCGGAAAAACTCCTCCTGCGGCTCAACGGCACCCTGTTGTTTCGCGACGGGGCTCCCGTGGCGTTCGACGGTGGGGCCGTTTCTGAGTCGATCCAGTCGGCCCGAGAAACGCTGATCCAACTCGATTGTGGCGATGGCCCAGGCTCGATCCGCTTTTATTCGAGCGATTTGACGGCCGAATACGTCCGCCTCAACGCCGATTACCACACGTAATGCCCCTCCGCCCCTGCGGCCATGCAAGCCCCCCGGGACATACAAGCATGTGTATATAGTTGACCCATCCCGGCCCGTGGCTTGACGCGGGCGTGCCAAACCTGTTTTCTCTGACTATCCGGCCACCCATCCTCTGTCCCCCAGCCGTCAAGATTGCTCGCCCATGCTGCTCATGCCGTTCATGCCGTTCATGCCGTTCACGCCGCTGCCGTTCGACATTGTTCCCTCTGCCTGGCCCTTCGCTCCCGGAGCGGGCCGGATGTCACGCGAAAGCCCGATTCCGGGAATCCCGCGCGACTCAGGCCACATCGAGTGTGCTGATGGACCTGAGGAGGACGAAGAAGATCTCGGAGACGAGGAGGACCTTGCGGTCGCGCAGCCCGCCGCCGACGAGGAGTCAAGCTTTGACGACTTCGACGACGAATTCGATGACGACTTCGAAGAGGAAGAGAATGATCCCGACTGGGATCACCCAGACGATGCGGCGCCGGAGGCTCCTCCTCCCGGCAAGGGCGGTGGCCGGAAGAAGTGAGCTGTGGGGTTTGTTTCCTGCGAGACCGACACGAGCGTTCAGATGTCTGCCCGCGATACCTCTGCCGATGATCCGAGCAACGACCGCGGTGAATCCGTGGGCCGTGACCGGCGTCGGCCCAACCCGAAGCCGTCGTCTCACGACGATTGGTTTGGCGGCCTCAACCAACTCGACTTCGACATCGACTTCTTCGAGGGGCTGCTGGCCCGCAACGGGGATTCCGTGGAAGTGCTCCGCGTCCTCGCCGAACTCGTCTCGCAAAAGGGGCTCGTACAGCGCGCCGTTGAACTCGATCGGCGGCTCGTTGACGTGCTGCCCAACGATTTCCTTGCCCGCTACAATCTCGGCTGTTCGTTGGCGCGGGCCGGAAAATCCGACGAGGCAATCGATGCGCTCTCCCGGGCGATCCTGCTCGGCTATGACGACCTCGCCCATCTGGAGGTTGACCCGGATCTTGATTCGCTCCGTGAACACCCTGAGTTCCGCGAACTGCTCGGTCATGTCTGCTAGCGCATGTCTGCTAGTACATGCCTTGATGGCATGCGTCCTGCCAGTCATGCCCGTCATGCTGGCCCTGCGGGCAACAAGCCAACAGGCAACGAGTACGTCGATCCCAAGGAAGGCCACCACGCATGCTTGACCAATTCGACAAGATCACGGAGTCGTGCGGGACGATCTCCTCCCGCTGGCCACACAGCCCCGCCGTCGGCCTCATTCTCGGGAGCGGCCTCGGCGCCGCGGCGGCCGCCCTCAGCGACGCTGTGACGATTCCCTACGAAACCATCCCACACTTTGCGAAGTCGACCGCTCACGGCCATACGGGGCAACTCGTCTGCGGCCTCCTCGCCGGCGTGCCGGTCGTGGTGATGGAAGGGCGGATGCACGCCTACGAAGGGTATTCTCCAGCGCAGCTCACATTTCCCGTGCGGGTGCTCAAGCGGCTCGGGGCCGAACTGCTGGTCGTGACCAATGCCTGCGGCGGGCTCAATCCCCAGTTCCGTACCGGCGACATCATGGTGATTGACGACCACATCAACCTGATGAATGACAACCCGTTGATTGGCATCAACGATGACCGGCTGGGGCCGCGGTTTCCCGACATGTCGGCCCCGTACGCTCCGGAGCTGATCGATCAGGCGCTGGAAGTGGCACGCCGGGAGAATTTCGTCGCCCACCGTGGCGTCTACGTGGCGGTCACGGGACCAAACCTGGAGACACGGGCCGAATACCGCTTCCTGCGAACCATCGGGGCCGATGTGGTCGGTATGTCGACGGTGCCGGAAGTGATCGTGGCGGTGCATGCCGGCCTGCGGGTGCTCGGCCTGTCTGTGATCACAGACATGTGCCTGCCGGACCATCTGGAGGTGGCCACCGTTGAAAAAATTCTGGCCGTGGCCAGGTCGGCGGAGCCGAAACTCAGTGCCATCATCACGGCGGCCGTCCGCCATGCCGGCGGGTAGCGACGGCCGGTCTGGAAGGTGATGCTCAGATGGCCAGCCATCGCATCAAACGGCTCACTTATCTCTCCATGGCCGGCGGGACGCCTGCCGGGCCGACAAGAACCCAACCAGCGGGAACGCCGTCGCTGGCAGGCCGCCCTGTGGCGCATGCGTTGGCCACGGTACGATCTGGGGCCTGGCACCCGACCCGCGGGGCCGACTTCCCCTGTAATCCGTAACCCATGTTCGATCCCGTTCGCGGCAAACCCGACTTTCCCGCCATCGAAGCGGCGATCTCCCGACTCTGGCGGGAAGGCGACATCTACCGAAAGTCGCTCGACCAGCGGCGTGGTGCCAAGCGGTTTGTCTTCTTCGAAGGCCCGCCGACCGCCAACGGCATGCCGCATCCGGGCCACTGCCTCACCCGGACCATCAAGGATCTCTACCCCCGGTATCGCACGATGCGGGGCGATTTCTGTGAGCGGAAGGCGGGCTGGGACACCCATGGTCTGCCGGTCGAGGTCGAGGTCTGCAAGGAACTGGGAATCCACTCGAAGGCCGAGATCGAGGCCTATGGTGTCGAGCCGTTCATTCATCGATGCCAGGAGTCGGTCTGGCGGTACATGAAAGAGTGGGAGGCGTTGACCGAGCGGATCGGCTTTTGGATCGATCTCTCCGACGCATACGTCACCTACCATCAGAGCTACGTCGAAAGTGTCTGGTGGGCGCTCGCCGAACTGTTCGACCGGGGCCTCCTCTACCAGGGCCACAAGATCGTCTGGTGGTGGGCCCAGGGGGGCACCGCGCTCTCCAGCGGCGAGGTGGGGCAAGGCTACCGCGAAGTGGCAGATCCAAGCGTCTACGTTGCCTTCCCGTTGCTCGATACCGAGGGCAACGCGACCAACCGCAGCCTCGTGGCCTGGACGACGACGCCCTGGACGCTGCCATCGAATCAGTTTGCGGCCGTGAAGGCCGACCTCGACTACGTTGTCTTGAAGGAGGCCCACACGGGCACCGCAGTCGAGCCTCTGGCAGATACGCCGGAATACATCGTCGCCGAACCGTTGGCGGCGGCCCTCGGCGAAAAGACCAAAAAGCAGTTCGAGGTCGTCGAACGGCTGTCGGGCAGGATGCTTGTCGGCCGGTCCTACCTGCCCCCCTTCGACACGTTTCGTCCCGCGGGCCCGCCCCACACGGCTCCGTTGGGCGACAATCCTGCCACCAGCGGGCCCGTCGCCTGGCGGGTTGTGGCAGCCGACTTCGTGACCACCGACTCGGGCACCGGCGTCGTGCACATCGCGCCCGCATTCGGCGAGGTCGACTACACGGTGCTCAGCGCCGAGCAGGCCCGGTTTGCCGACGGCCGGGGGCCGACACTCCTCAACTGCGTAGCCCCCGACGGAACCTTCACCGATACCTTTCCCATGGGCAGTGGGCGGTTCGTCAAGGACTGCGACCGCGACATCACGCGGGACCTGAGATCGCGAAACCTGCTGGTCCACCAGGAACAGTATGTCCACGACTACCCGTTCTGCTGGCGGGCTGAAGGCGACCCGCTCATCCAGTATCCGCGGCAGAGCTGGTTCATCCGCACGAGCCAGTTCCGTGAACAGATGCTGGCCAACAACGCCCGGATCAACTGGCTGCCCGAGCACATCCAGGACGGCCGATTCGGCAATTTCCTCGAAACCAATGTCGACTGGGCACTGTCACGTGAACGCTACTGGGGCACGCCACTGCCGATCTGGAAGTGCGAGGCGACGGGCAAGGCCGAGGCGGTGCCCTCCTATGCCGCGCTTGTCGCCAAGCCGGGTATGCAGGGCGCCGACGTCTTCGACCGGGCGAAGGCCGCCATCCCGACGCTCTCCGACGACCTCCGGGTGCACAAGCCGTATATCGATGCCATCACCTACGACTCCCCCTTCTCGCCCGGCGCGCGGATGCAGCGGGTGCCGGAGGTGATCGACTGCTGGTTCGATTCGGGGGCGATGCCGTTTGCCCAGTGGGGCTGGCCGCACCGCGGGCAGGAGGATTTCAGCACGCAGTTTCCGGCCGATTTCATTTCCGAGGCGATCGACCAGACCCGTGGCTGGTTCTATAGCCAACTGGCGATCAGCACGCTCCTGTTCGGCGACACACAGACGCCGTATCCCCACCCCTTCCGCACCTGCATCGTCCTGGGACACATGCTCGGCGAAGACGGGCAGAAGATGAGCAAGAGCAAGCGGAACTACCGCGAGCCGGCCGAAATCTTCAATACTTCCGGCGCCGATGCGCTGCGGTGGTTTTTCCTCGCCGGCCAGCCGCCGTGGACGAGCATCCGCTACAGCGAGCGGGCGATCCGCGAGAGCGTGCCGGAATTCCTCCTGCGACTCTGGAACGTCTACAGCTTCTTTGTCATCTACGCCCGAATCGACTGTTTCGATCCGGCTACGCTTCTCGACACCGCCGGCACGCTCGACCACGCAGACCTCGCGAAGGCCCGCGGCTGGCGTCCCGTCGCCGATCGCGGCGAACTCGATCGCTGGATGCTTTCGGAGCTGAATGCCACCGCAGCCACGATGGTCGATCGCATGGACCGCTACGACCACTTCGGCGCTGCCGGCGAACTGTCGGCCCTCGTCGACGCCGTCAGTAACTGGTTCGTCCGCCGCAGCCGCGACCGGTTCTGGTCGGCGGGCAAGGCCGACATTGGGCCGGAGGGCAACACCGCGAAGCTCGATGCCTACTGGACACTCTACGAAACACTGCTCACGATCGCCCGACTGGCCGCACCGTTCGTGCCCTTCGTGAGCGAGGCGATCTGGCAGAATCTCGCCGTGGCCGCCTTCGGGGCCGCGGTGCCGGAAAGTGTGCATCTCACCTACTATCCGACCGGCAGCGAGCCCCTGATCGACCGTGATCTGGTCCGTCGCATGGCGATCGTCCGCGATGTGTCGTCGCTGGGCCGGGCGGCGCGGGCGGCTGAAAGGCTCCGGGTCCGCCAGCCGCTCTCGAAGGTGGAGGTGATCCTCGCCGATACCGGCCGGGATGCGGCGGCCGACGCCGCCTGGCTTGAGTCGCATGCCGAACTCGTCTGCGACGAACTCAACGTGAAACAGTTCGAGATCTGCCGCGAGCCCGACCGCTACATCACGCGGGCCGTGCTCCCCGATCTGAAAAAGCTGGGACCGCGGCTGGGCAAGGATCTCCCCCGGGCTCGCGATGCGATCATGAAGGCCGATGCCGCCGCGTTGCTGGCGACGCTGCACCGGGATGGCCGGGCGACGATCCCTCTGGCCGGCGGGGGCGAGGCGGTCGTCGAGAAGGATGACGTGATGATCCGCACGACCGCCCGGGAGGGCTGGGCCGCTGCGGAGGGACCGCGGGCCGTCGTCGTCGTGGCCAGCCAACTCACGCCGGAACTTGTGTCTGAGGGTCTTGTTCGCGAGGTCGTGCACGCGGTGCAGTCCCGTCGCAAAACGCTCGATCTTGAATTCACCGACCGGATTGAACTCTCCTTCGAGACGGCGTCGCCGGAATTGAGATCCGCCATCGAGCAGCACCTTGAGTTCGTCGCCTCCGAGACGCTCGCCACCTCCGCCGTGTTTGGCGTTCACGCGGAGGCAACGTCCGAACCGCTCGACATCGACGGGCATCCGCTCTCGATCGGAATCCGCCGGGTGGGCGATACGAAGAACGCGGCCGGGGGTGTGGCGTGACCGGGGCCAACCTGCCTGTGACGCCAGGACAGCCGCTCCGTCTGGCCGTGCTGCTCTCTGGCTCCGGACGCACGCTGGAGAACCTCCTCGACCGGATCGCGGCAGGCCGGCTCGCCGCCCGCGTCGAAACGGTGGTAGCGAGCCGGGGCGATGTCCGGGGAGTCCGAATTGCCGAACGGGCGGGCATCCAGGTCAGCGTTCTGCCGCCGGCTGGCCGGCCCCGCGCCGACTGGAGCAACGCGATCTTCGCCGCCTGTCGGTCCGCCTCGCCTGATCTGGTCGTGATGGCGGGGTTTCTCCATCTCCTGGAAATTCCAGCCGATTTCGCCGGCCGCGTGATCAACATTCACCCGGCCCTCCTGCCCGCCTTTGGAGGCAAGGGGTTTCACGGGATGCACGTCCACCGGGCGGTGCTGGCTCGGGGCTGCACCATTTCAGGCTGCACGGTGCATCTGGTCGACAACGAATACGACCACGGTCGTATTCTGCTGCAGGTGCCGGTGCCTGTGCTCCGCGACGACACCGCCGAATCGCTGGCCGCGCGGGTTTTCGCCGCCGAATGCGAGGCGCTTCCCGAGGCCATCAACCGCATCGCGGTCGCTCCCGTCCCCTGACAACACCGCGCCGCATGCTAGACTTTTCGGCCGGAGTGCCAGTGCCCCCAGGAGCCTTTCCATGCCACGCTCGCTCGGAAACATTATCGCCGACACGCTCCAGCTTTCGGTTGGCTATGCGGAGCGGTTGCTGAAGGGCGTACCGGCCAACCGCTTCGCCCAATTCGCGCGAATCGGTGGCACGATTGTCGAGTCGAACCATCCGGCATTCCTCTATGGCCACCTGAGCCTCTATGCACCGAAGGTGCTCCACCAGATCGGCCATCCGGCGCCGACCGTGCCCGACCACTTCGAGCACCTATTCTCGAAAGACGCCAGTTGCAAGGACGACGAAGACGGCGACCTCTATCCGAAGATGGACGACATCACGTCCTTTTTCTTCGAGGGACACCGCATGCTTGCTGGAGCACTGCGGGGCACACCCGACGCGACCTTCGAACAGCCCAATCCGGCGGAGGGCCGGATGAAGGAACTCTTTCCGACGCTCGGCTCCGTGCAGACGTTCTACTGCGGCGGCCACATGATGATGCATCTGGGGCAGATGAGCGCCTGGCGACGGATGCAGGGGCTCGGGTCCGCCTGATGGCATGAGCCATCACGACCGATCCCGGCTCCCCTTCCCTCCTCTTGTGGCGGCAAGTTTTCAACTTGTCCGAGAGTTGACGAAGCCCCTCTCTACCACCATTCATTCTCCCCGCCGGGCCGGCAGAAGTCTCCTTCGCGGGGACTTTCGCCCTCAGGACCGAAACCGCTGCAGCCGTCGTGCGGGCGAAATTCCAACGCTCGTCGAGCTTCAGCCGATCCCGGCTCGCCGCCCCTCTCATTCGTGGCGGCAAGTTTTCAACTTGTCCGAGAGTTGACGAAGCCCCTCTCTACCACCATCCAATCTCCCCGCCGGGCCGGCAGAAGTCTCCTTCGCGGGGACTTTCGCCGTGGGGCGTATTGGTGGTGCGTACCTCTGGGGGGCGAAATTCCAACGCTCGTCGAGCTTCAGCCGATCCCGGCTCGCCGTCCCTTCTCATTCGTGGCGGCAAGTTTTTAACTTGTCCGTGACTTCAGCCTTTCGTGTGGCCGAAGATTTTCACCGTGTATCTGAAGCTTTCGCCATGTCGCCTCGGTGAAAACGCCTCCCCCTACCCGCCGACTATCACGTGCCGCCAAGTCTCAGGGTTTGGGCCACCCGTCATCAATTCCACAATCGGAACGTCAACCAGGCGGTGGTCTCGTTTGTGTTATTTGCTCAAAGCCGACGGCCCGCCAGAAGGCCGTCGCGGCCGGCCAGGAGGAGCGTGTTTCGGCAAAGACCACGGTGGCGGCCCGGGACTGAGCGTGGGCCACCGCCCTCGCAACGAGCGCCCGGCCGACGCCCCGCCGCCGCGCCTGAGGGTGAACCAGCAGCCAGGCGATCGAGAACCGCAACGTCGGCGTCGATCCGGCCTCGACCAGCGCTACGAGCCCCAGCGGACAGCCGGCGTGGGTTCGATCCAACGGGTCGTCCGCACCGAGTGCCGTCGGCCATGCCAGCCAGGCAGAGACGCCTCGGCCCGGACGGCCTGTCAACTCGGCGAGCAGTCCGGCCGGAGAAAAGGACCCGATGTGGTCAGGATCGTCGAGCCGGCATTGTTCCGCGAGCGCCAGAACATGCTCGCGTTTTTTCCACCGCGCGACCACAACGCCCTTCCCGCCCGCCCGTTCGGCTGTTGGAATTGCCCCACAGAGGTGGTGAAAACGAAGCGGTAACACGTCATCTCGTGCGCGTAAGCTATCTTTTATCTTGATCGTTTTCGACCATTCTGCTTTTTAAATTGACGTATTTGCTTGCTTTCGGTCGCCAATCGGCCATACTC